>CAMLOU010000070.1 GCA_946481735.1 uncultured Cellvibrio sp. | reverse complement strand
ACCGCATCCAGTTTTGCGCCGAGCCAGGCGCCCATGGGTGCGAGTAAAACGGTCAGGGGAACAATCAGGGCAAAGCCTGGCAGGTTGACCATGCCGACCATGCCTTCCGGTGCATCCGTCGGTGTGTCGGCCAGGAGCATGGCGATAGCGCCGGGGATGGAGATTAATAACCCGAAGAAGGCTGCCGTGCCCACCGCCCGATGGGACGGATAATTACAGGAAGTCAGCAGCGGAACGCCCAGGGTGCCGCCGCCAACGCCCATCATTACCGAGAAGAAGCCAATACTGCCCGCCATCACACCCTGCCCGGCCATGCCCGGCAGTTGCTGCGCGATGGGTGCGGCCTTGGCGCGAAACAGCATATTGGCCGCCACCAGCACCGCGACCACACCGAACACGCCGCTGACGATCTCGCCGTTGACGCGCAAGGCGACGGTGCTGCCACCGATCACGCCAATCACCATAAACGGCCACCAGCGTTTTAGCAGCGCCCAGTCGACATTGCCGCGTTTATGGTGGGCGCGCACCGATGAAATACTGGTGGGCACAATCACCAGCAAGGACGTGC
The DNA here is from genome assembly GCA_946481735.1 of uncultured Cellvibrio sp. Next base: position 22,153 of record CAMLOU010000070.1, on the reverse strand, counting down.
CGGTGGCGATCAGGATGGCGCTGGCGGGGCTGATGCCCAGGGTCTGCAACACGAAATACAGGACCGGAACGATGACAATGCCGCCACCCACGCCGAGCAGCCCGGCAAGGATACCTGCGCAGGCACCGGTGGCGAGCATGGCGAGTATCAGGGGCAGCCACTCCCATAAAAATTCACTCATCCAGCAACTCCAACCACGCCCACCAACCCCGCGCCATTGCTGCGCGGATCGCTGGCGGCGGCAACCCGGCCGTCGGCGGTGTGGACCACGGCACCGGCGTGGCCCATTAATTCGCTGTGCGCCGGGACCGGTTTGATCATATGCCCACGCGCGCTCAGGGAATCCCCCACACTATCGACCAGGTCCTGTTCCATCTTCAAATCATGATTGTTGTCGCCCCAGGTGCGCCCCAGTAACCAGCGCCCGCGGCTGATGGCCTGCTCGAGAGACAGGCCGTCATACAGGTAGCGAGTCAGCAGTGCAGCCTGGGTTTGCGGCTGACCTTCGCCGCCCATGGTGCCGTAGCTGATACGGCGTCCGTCATTTAACAGCATCATCGCCGGGTTGAGGGTGTGAAAAGGTTTATAACCTGGCGCCAGTGCATTGGGGTGCTGCGGGTCCAGGCTGAAGCTCACGCCGCGGTTGTTCCAGATCAAGCCCATCTCCGGAATAACCACGCCGGAGCCGAATTCCCAGTAAATACTCTGGATAAAGCTCACCATAACCCCGTTTTTATCCACGCAGCCCATCCACACGGTATCCCCCGGCGCAGCGGGTTGCGGCCAGGGTAAGGCTTGCAAACCCACCTGCCCCGCCAGTTGCTCAACGTGGCTGTCGCACAGCAGCTCAGGCCAGCGCTCGCTCAGGCGGCGCGGATCAAAGACTTCGCGATCCCGTACCAGAAATGCCTGCTTGGTGGCTTCGATAAGTGCGTGGATGCGCACCGATTCATCCCAGCCCGGTTGAAACAACCGGTCGTAGATCGCCAGGATCAGCAATGACGCCAGCCCCTGGGTAGGCGCAGGCAAGTTAAAACACTGACCGAGGCGGGTGGCTACTGACAGCGGCGCGACTTCCCGGGCGCGATAGGCTTGCAAATCGTCCAGCCGCAAGGGGCTACCGGCGGCCGTCAGGGCACGGGCGATGTCATTAGCCAGTGCCCCACGATAAAAATCGTCCAGACCGGCGTGAGCCAACTGCTCAATAAAGTCGCCCAGGTCCGGGTTGGTAAAGGTCTGGCCGGCTTCCAACAATTGATTCCCTGGAGCGAATACCCGCTGAAACTCGTCCAAACGAGCGATCTCCATCATCACCTTGTGACTCGCAGCGGCCAGGCTGTCCGTCACGCGGATGCCCTGCTTCGCCAGGCTGATGGCCGGCGCCAGCAATTCAGGCAAAGGGATATTCGCCTGGGTTTCTGCGGCAATATCCCGCGCTCGCTGCCACCCGCCCAGGGTACCGCCGACGGTCAGCGCGGCCAGCGGGCCGCGCCCTGGAATCGTCGATTGCTGCTGGTACTGGTACCACTCGATACTCGCTAAACCCGCCGCCGGACCGCACGCATCGATCGCGCGCGGTGCTTCGCCGGGTTTATGGATCAGCCAGAAACCGTCACCGGCCAGGCTATTCATGTGAGGATAAAGGACACTGATTGCCGCCGCAGCGGCAACCATGGCATCAATCGCACTGCCGCCGTCGCGCAGCACGGCCAGCCCTATTTCAGACGCTTGATAATGCGGTGCGGAAAATCCGATAGCTGTCATAGCATCACCTGTGCAATGCGCAACGAAGCCGCCCGATCCAGATGGGCGGCCAGCTCCAGCAAGGCTCGGTCAAAACCGGCCTGCCCCAATAGGGAAACACCCGCTGGCGCCCCCGCCACACTGAGTACCGGTAGGTGGACCTGCGGCAAACCGGCCAGGCCAGCAGGCGCGGTCAGGCCCATCAACTGGCTGCGGTAGTTATCCATCCAGGTGGCATCGGCGCCCAGAAGCGGCGCGGGGCCCGGCGTGGTCGGCAACAACAATAAATCGACCCCTTCAAACCAATCCTGGATCTCAACCTGCAGTGCGAGGCGTTCGATCTGCGCTTCGCGTTCCTGGGCCGGGGTTAATTGGCTGCACCAGTCAAAGCGCGCACGGATGTCCGGCGCAAAATGCGGCTGGCGTTCGCTGATCCATTGGCCGTGGGTCTGCCAGATGGCACGACCCTGCAAGGTGCGAAAACATTGGCTGGCGCGGGCCAGCCAGTCGGCGGACAAACTCAGGCGTTTGAACACGCTAAGGCCCATCTGGTGGGTCAGCCAGGCTTCATGATCCTCGGTCCACAGCGAAAAACCCTGAATCTCCGGCTCGATCACGCCCACCCGCAAGGGGCCTGTGGGCCACTGCGGCAGATCTTCCGGCAGCAATACCTTGCCTACAGCTTCCAGCAGCGTGCCATCGGCAGTCATCCAGCCGACGGTATCGAACAGTGGTGCCAGAGGCACCATATGTTCCCGGCTCAATAAACCGTGGGTGGTGCGAATACCAAATAACCCGTTGTAACTGGCTGGCACACGGATCGAACCACCGGTATCCGTACCCAGCCCGATATCAATCTCCCCGGCGGCCACGGCCACAGCCGAGCCACTGCTGGAACCACCCGGCAAGCGATCCGGGCATTGGGGATTGAGGGGCGCGCCGTAATGGATATTCAGGCCGTTAAGGCTATAGGCCAGCTCGTCCGTCTGGGTCTTGCCGACCAACTCCGCACCGGCCTGCAAAAGGTCAAACACAATGGGTGAAGTCTGTTGCGGCAGTGGATGGCTGGCGAGCCAATCCGGATTGCCTGCGCCGGTGGGTAGGCCGGCAATATGAAATAGATCCTTGACGCCGAGCCGCAGCCCCGCAAGGCTGCCGGTCGCCAGGGTCGGCGCGGGAAAGTGACCGCGCCACGCATAGACGCGCTGATCAAACGACATCAAAACGTTTCCTGCCAAGGAGCCCTGCCCGATGCAGAGCCCACATTTTTACATCAGGTCAACGCCAGTGGCGCCGACAAACAAACCGTTATTGCAGGTCCGCTGGAGTAGGAACCTTGTCTTTGTAGACATCCCAGTTGCCAAGGATCTTGTCCAACACCGCCGTTCCTACAATATAGGCGGATTCGAGCGAGGCATCGAGCCCGGCGTAACCTTCGTTTTCCGCCAGCAAACTTTCAGCGGCGGTCACGCCCGGCGGCGGCATGGTGTAGTTGCTGCCGGTACGCAATACCATCACGCGGTTTTTATCCACCTTGCCGATGTTGTGCAAAAAACTGAGCGATAAAAACGTCCCCGTATCTTCCATTGCCGAGGTGACAAATTCGCCCTTACCTTCGCTCCAGTAATCCACCCACTTGTTGGCCCAGTCATTCATGATGGCGCCGTGCCAAAACGTCATCGCTGCCAACTGATCGCCCTTCAATACAAACGGCGGCTTTTGTGCGTTGGGATGTTCCGTGTAAAGCGCACGCGTATCCGCCAGGCCTGGTAAATCCGGCAAGCTGATGTCTTTGGTTAACTGGTACGCCCACTCGGTTAATTCCGGATTCAAACGCAGCATCTCACCCGTGGGTTCCGGTTTATTCGGGTCATAAGGTTTTTTCGTATGACGAGCGAAATAACCGGTTTCCCAATCGGCCGGAATTTCGCGCGCATCAATTTCGTGGGCAAGATCGCCATCCACCAGATATTCCGCCCAGGCCGCTGAACCGATAGATGCATCTTCCGGATCTATACCGGCAATACCTGCCACTAACCAATAGGCTTTGGATAAATCAAACCGCGGGTCCATCCCCAGCGCCATGGTGGCCGAGGTTGAATAAGCAGTGCCGATACCTGTGACAATCGCCAGCACACCGGTTTCCTCATTCATATAAATGTCATGAAAGGAATTGGGAAACGGAAATTTTTTGGTCAGCTTTTGCCGCTCTTTCCACAACTGGAACTCACCGGCTTTATCGCCTTCGTCTTCGCCAATTTCAAACATGGTAACAACCACAAACTTCACCGGAATGGGCGCAGGCTCTTTCGCCGATTGCGGTGCACAACCGGCCAGCAACAGGAACAACGACAGTATTACGGCAACAGAGAAACGCGGAGAGTTCATCATTCGTGATCCTTTTTCTTTTGCGAGGTCATTTCGGGGTGATTAATCAAGCCTTCACGGTGAAAAATAATATCGTTCAAAAAAGTACCGCCAAGCACCGCAATACGCGCTTTGGGTATATCCGCAGGAACAGCGGCATTGGCGGCGAACGGGAAGAACAGGGTGAGTGCCATAAGGGCCACAAAAGCTTTACATCGTGTTACCAGCATGGTTGGAGCCTTTTGATGAATAAATTTAAGGTGCGTTATTGCACGCTCGCCAAATGATCAGGATTGGTTGCGAGTGATCCAGTTATGCTGGCGGCGCAAATCTTCGGCATATTTAAGCCAACTGCTCGCCTGCTTTTCCGTGTAGGCAAACGCGCGCGCTTTCTTGAAAGCATCCATGCCTTGATCAAACCGCGTCTGTTCGGTCATGGCAATGCCCAGGATTAACCAGGCTTTACCCGGCTCCTCCAACTTCATATCCAGCGCTTTGCGCAACGCCGCTTCAGCCTTTTTCCATTCCGCTTTTTCGATATAAATATTCGCAATGCGCAAGTAGGGATCGCCTTCTTTCGTCAGCTGTGCCAACTCTTCGAAGGCAGTGATAGCCGGCGCATCTTCACGGGCAGCCAACCAGGCATTCGCCAACAAATCAACGTAGGTCTCGTCGCGAGGTAATGCTTCTTTTTGTAGAGCAGAATTCAGCAAGCGTGCACCATGCTCGGGAATCCCCTGCGTCACCGCCAGTTGCACCATTGAGCGAATGGAATTTTCTTTTTGCAACACACCCGCCTTCCAGGCCAGCTGTAAAGTTGCCAGCCCTTTAATTTCGTTGTCCATCAGCACATACACACTGGCCAACTGCTCCCAGTAATCTGCTTTAGCGGGCCATTTGGTTAAGGCACCTTTTAGCGCTTCGGCCGCTTGCGGATAATCTTTCAATTCAAAGTTGCAGGCGATCAACAATTGATACCAACTCTCACGCGGTTCTTTACCGGATTCGATCGCCTGTTTCGCGTAGGGAATCGCCTGTTTGTATTTACCGGTCTGCGCAAAAATATTCGCCATAAAAATCGCCTGATCCGGCGTAGGTGCTTCAAGGGTCTTAAACCACTCTTCCGCAAACACCAATGCCTCGTCATATTTTTCCTGCGCGGCATACAATTGGGCCACCATGTAACCGACGTTGTATTTGACGTTTTCTGGCAGGCGGTTCAGGGCGAGACTGCGTTTCAGGTAGTCAATCGCTTGCTGGTAATTGTTGCGGCCCATTTCGGTGTAGCCAAGCATTTGCAATACCAGCGCTTCGTCGAGGGAGTCTTTTTCGACTTCGCTGTGAAGTGTCTTGAGCGCGGTAAAGGCTTGATCGGTCTGGTTGGTGGAGATCATCTCCTGAATGCTGGTGAGTTCCTTGTAGGTTTTACTACTGACGGAGTTGGGGGCTGACCAGCTGTAGGCTGATAGCAACAATCCGCCGATGAGCAAACTGAGTTTTGCTACACGTTGGAAATTGTTGGTAATTGATGTGAGTTTTTGATGCATCTTTTATTCCCGAATAAATAAGTAAAATACGTTCTTACTTATAACTACAGAGTGTTTGTCCGGTGTGGGCAGGTATTGGGGAGCGGGGTGCGAGACACGCCGTGAATACATCCCTGTAGGCTCATCACCGGCATCCTTGCCGGTGATGGTCTCGCACCCCGCTCCCCAATCCCTGCTGTGCCATCTGATTTAAATCTTTCTGCTGAATAAGTTAGAAAACCTCAGAAAAATTTTCACCAAGTCCCACAGAGAAGACTAATTTGTTTTGAGTAATCCAATAGTGGTGTCCATCTTGAAGAAAAAACGTAGTAGATATAAATCCATTGCACGTTTTTAAATTCATGAATCCCGCGAGATACTTGCAGGAGGAATCCGGTGTTTTGTTCTGAGACCATCACCGGCAAGGATGCCGGTGATGAGCCTACAGGGATGTATTCACGGCGTGTCTCAGAACAAAACACCGGATTCCAAACACACCGCCCACTATTGCCCCAATTTAAACTCAATCGTCTGCCTCGCCCTTTGCGCCTCCGGCTTCCCATTCACAATCTTCGGCCGAAACTTCCACCGCTGCATCGCCTGAATCGCCGCCTGATCAAACAAACGCGGCGGATCAGATTCAATCACCGACACCTCAGCCACAGTCCCATCCGGACGAATCGTCACCGCCATGGTCACCGATCCTTCAAGCTTCGCCTGCTTCGCCCGCTGCGGATACGCCGGCGGCACACGCACGACCGGAATCACATCCGTATCGAAACCCGCCATGCCATCGCCAGCCTGAAGCGTTCCCAAAAACGGACCTGAACCTTTGTTTACCGGCACACCAATCTTCGGCATATTCATGCTCAAATTCGTGTTCATGTTCATCATCTGATTACTCAGGTCGGGTGCATCCGGCGGTGTCTCTGGTGGCGGTGGTGGATCGGGTAGACGACGGTCTTTGGTGTTGATGTCATCTTTTGAAGTATCCACCCGCACAAAATTTAAATAGGTGTGATTTTTATTCGGCTCTTCAAACAAACCGTCAGTCGCAATCAACACCTGCATCGCCACGAATATCACCAGGCTGAACAATACCGCCGCGACCAGACTGGAGGAATATTTCGCTAGCATCAGTCATTCTCCGCCGCCACAGATACCGAGGTTGCGCCCGCCATGCGCGCCTGATCCATGACATCAATCAAGGTGCTGGTATTGGAATCCTGATCCGCCACGATGATGACCGCTGCGCCAGGATTTTCTGCCAGTGATTTTTCCACGTTCGCACGAATCGCGCGTTTGTCGATCTGGCGTTTATCCATAAAGATCTGGTTTGCGGCGCTGATGCCGATCTGGATGCTGTTGGATTCGGTTACCACAGCGGTTTCCGCTTCGGGCCGCGTCACGTCGACGCCTGATTCTTTTACAAAGGTGGAGGTGACGATAAAGAAGATCAGCATGATAAACACCACGTCCAGCATGGGTGTTAAATCGATTTGGCTTTCTTCTTCGTCATTGAGTAAAAAACGGTTGTCACTCATACATGTCTCACTTGTCGTTAAGGCGAAGGTTCGATATCGCTATCAGTGATACGTGGGCATCTCAGCGGCAGCGGTGCGCAGTTCGCGTTTGTAACGGCGATCCAGTTCGGTGGCAAAGGGAATCGCAAGCAGCGATATCACCATGCCTGCCATGGTTGGAATCGTCGCCGCGCTCACGCCATTGGCCATCGCGCGCGGGTTGCCCGAACCGAGGTAAGCCATCACTTCAAACACCTGGATCATCCCGGTTACCGTCCCGAGCAGTCCGAGCATGGGCAGCAACGCAATCAATGCCGGAATCAATTTCAAATGCCGCAGCATCTGGCAATCCAGTTCCGATAACAGTTGACGACGATGCTGCTCGGCAAACCATGACGATTTATCTGAGCGTGCCTGCCAGATGTCGATGTTGCGTTTACGCAGTGGTTGATACTCACGATAAAAAAACCAGTAGCGCTCGAAGATCACACACCACAACCAGAAGGACACAAAAAAGATCACCCACAATACATTGCCGCCGGTATTGAGAAAGTCGGTTAAGGAAGAGAATATTTCCATGACGGCGACCTCCCCGATCAAGCCTTGGCTTTAGCGATATCAACGGCTTTATCAGCGATCATGCCGGATGCTTGTTCACCAATAACTTTGCTGAGTTGTTGCGCCCGGCTGCTAAGCATATTGCTCGATAACAACAACGGAATCGCCACACACAAACCCTGCACCGTGGTAATCAGCGCTTGTGAAATACCGCCGGCCATTAATTTCGGATCGCCGGTACCAAATAACGTAATGGCCTGGAAGGTGCCGATCATGCCGGTCACGGTACCTAACAATCCCATCAACGGCGCGATAGCGGCCATCACTTTAATCGTGGACAAACCTTTGCGCAGTTCTGCCAGATCTTTAAAGATCACTTCGTCCAGTTTTTTACCCAGTACATCAAGGTCATTGAGATGTTTGTTCTCGAAGTACGCCTGCATCATGCGACCCAGTGGATTGTTGCTGGATGGGTGATCCATATCTTTTAATTGCGCATTCATGCGTTTGGAGATGCGTGATAACTTGATCATGCGTTCAATCACAATCAACATGCCGATAATGCCGAGCAGAATAATGGCGTAGCCCACTTCCTGACCCTGTTGCACGCGCTCCATAAAGCTGGGTGATTGCACTAATAAACCCAGCAAGGCACCGCGTGAAGGATCAAGTGCGAAACCGACATCACCACCGCTTGCTGAACTCAATGACGCAGCGGTTGAACGAACACTGCCACTCGGTTGGCGCGCCAGCTCAACCAATTGCTGACTGTCTGCCACATAGTTGAGGTATTTATCGTCGGTAACAATATTGAAGGTACCTACGCGAGTCACCGGCGCGGTATAGGCTTCGCCACTGGGTTTCACCACGCTGGTTTCAAAGCGCGTGACATTGGCTGATTCGGAAATCTCCTGCAGCATCAGCGTCCACAATTGCTGCATCTGTGGAATTGTCGGCACTTCTTTGGTATTGGCTAATTCTTCGATCAATGCTTTGCGCTCGGGATATTCCACTGAGATCAAGGAATCAAACAGCATTTGTTGGGTATCACCGGCCATTTGGCGAAACACACCAAAAAGCTCACCCAGGTTACCGGTGCGACGATCCAGTTGGGTAGTCAATTCACCCAGCTGAACTTCGTTTGCATCGAACACCACTTTCATGTCATCGCGCAATTTTTCCTGCCGGGCCAGGTCGGCCTGCACTTCGGCCAGTAAGGCTTTTTGGTCGCTGGCGGCCGCGCGGAAACGTTGCTCACGTTCACTGTTATGTGCGGCTTCGGCACTGACTTCTTTACTGACTTGTTGGTAGAGATTTTTCAGCGTATCGCTGGTTTGCGCAAAACTGGTCACAGCAAAACCCAGCGCACAGATACTTAAACAGCTACTGAAGACAAATTTAACAATCGATTTCATAAACGGAATTCCTTACTGGGCAGGCGCGTTAACAGGAAGCGTCAGCAACTCCGGCGGAGTTTGCTTGCGCGCGATACGCAGACCGTCGCGCACGCTGGTGCGATAACCTGAGTCGAGTAATTCCCAGGCCCCACGGCTGTTATTCCAGCGGCCACTTTCGTTCCCATCCAGGGTTTGGTAAAACAGGCCAACGCGACCGATGCGCAAAAAATCTACCGTGCGCGCTTCGTTTTCAATCACCAGTTCACCGCGATAGGCTTCAATGGTGCGACCGTATTCCACTTCTACCAGATAGGCTTCCATGATGCGGCGATATTTTTCACCGGCGGTGACATCGGCGCGATCAATCAGGGTGCGCAGATTAGCCACGCGATCCTGGCGCTCTTCTTTCAGAAAAGGCACATCCGCCGCTAACAATTGTTCAAGGGTTTCGGTCATCTTCAACATCAACGGCAGCGCACCGGTTTCGATGTTGTCAATTTCTGCGGTTTGTTTTTGAATGCTGGCAATCTCGGCTTTTTGCGAGGCAATCAGTTTTTCCATTTGCTGGTTATAGATCGTCAAGCTTTCCAAACGCTGTGACGCAATACGATAATTCTGTAAATCGTCAGACGTTTGATCGGCCAGGCTATCAATACGTTTTTGACTCGTCACTGCACTTTTATCAATCGTTTCCTGTTGTTGCAGGCTATCTTCGACCGCCACCACCGGCAGGGAAAGCAGGGTAACTGCCATGAGCGCAGCTCCCAGGGGTTTACGAAAAACCATAATCGACCTCTGTTTTAGTAGGGGGCCTCAAACCTGAGGCCCCTTGACACGCAAACGGTTAGAACTTGAATGACGCATTAGCAACGAAGTGACGCGGCAATTCAGGCAGTACGATGGTGCTGCCGAACAGGTCCGGGAAATTCGCGCGGAAGTATTTTTCGTCCGTCAGGTTTTTACCTTGCAAACTGATGCTCCAGGTATCGGTGTTATAACTGATGCCAGCGTTAAGCAAGGTATACGAGGGTAACTCCACTGCTTTGGAGAAACCGGAGTAGGTTGAATCGGCATGTACCGTGCTGGCCGTGATGCGATAGCCGTTACCGAAATCATAGGCACCGGTCAAGCTGTACATGTTTTCCGGGATACCGGATTTCAGTGCATCCGTTTCATTGCCCACCAAGGTCAGACCTTGCATTACGTAGCCGTAAAACAGGGACGGATCAGTCACGCCGGTCAGATCACCCGCCCCCTGGAAACCAAACTGGGTGCCGCTATCCAATGCGGTGAGGTTGGTAATTTCCAGGTGGGTCATCGCTGCGGTCAGGGTGAAATTACTGGTCACCAGGAAGCGAGTTTCAAATTCGTAACCTTCACTTTCGGTGGTGTTGTTACTCACCTGATCCTGCGCGCTGAAGTTGGTGCGGGTTTGGTTGAACCAGGCCGCGGAGAAATACAAACGGTCGTCCAGGAAGCTGCCTTTGATACCCACTTCTTCCAATTCAGAATCGGCAATCGCGTTACCGTCGGCAATCAGTCCGGGAGAAATCTCTGACCCCTGCCCCATCACAATGGTGGCCTGTTCAGACACAGTGACATAAGGCGTTAAACCAAATGGCAAGGTGTAGGACAAACTCGCCGTCCAGGACACACCGTCGTCGGTTTCACTGGCGGTAACATCATCCGGTGTACCGCGAATTTTTTCACCGACTGATGTCGATGTCATGTCGAGATGATCGTAGCGTGCACCCACTAACAATCCGAGATTTTCTGCGATGGTGTAATCCGCCAGAATGGCCAGACCGTAATCGGTATAGTCACCCACCAGGTAATTGGAATAATCAGAATCAGTGACGGTTGCCAGTAATTTGCGATCCAGCGCAGTGGAAGGGCCACTCAAATCGCGGCGGTCAAAGTATTCATAATCGAAATCGTCACCTTGGTTAAAGTCGGTGTAGCGAATACTGGGGGACAGCTGATAGCTGGCTTTTAACCAATCGGCGTGCTCTGCTTCAAAGGCAAAGATCAACTGGTTTTCAATGGCATAACTGTCAACGAACTGCGAAAAGCCGTAGGCGTTTTCGTTGATGTTTTCCAGTTTTTCGTAAAAGGTTTTGTTGGTGATAGTGAAGCTATCGCTGGCCTGGTGAATCACATCGAAATACAAGGTGGTTACTGTGGTGACTAATTGGTCTTCCGGTGAAACCAGGGTCTGGTTGCCTTTCAGTTTGGTGGTCCCTACGTTTTCCAATGCCCAGGCCGGGTCCATATCGGCATTGGTGGCTGCACCGGCAGGTACAAAAAAGTTACTTGATCCCTCGGCAAAGGTTTCTTTCCAGGCATCGTATTCGTCCGGTGAATTGTAACCATCACCATCCAGATCCACTGCTTGTGCTGTACCGGTAATATAAGTGCCGTTATCAATCAGATCCTGGGTTAAACGGTTCCAGCCAGCCACCTGGTTGCCATCGTATTCGTGGTACATACCACCGAATTCAATGCGGGTGTTGTCAGAGAAATCCATGTTAAACGAGGCTTGCAGGATATTCTGGTCAGTGCCGGAATTGTCGTAGTAGCTGCCGGAGTTTTCAGTTTCTGCATAGATGTAATAGCCAAGACTTTTTTCACCGATCGCACCGGGACCGCCCACTTCTGCTGACAACACATTTTTATCCCAGCTGCCACGTGTAATGGAAATCTCACCGGCGGGTTTTTCCAGATATTGCCCGGTTTCAGCGCGAGCCGACTTGGGCTCGAAGTTCAGGTAACCACCGATTTTGGATGGGCCATAAATTGGCGAGGCGGGACCACGCACAATGTCGATACGATCTGTTGCACCAATCGGCGTTGGGTAGTTGCCGGGGTTGTTCACGCGACGCACACCACGGAAATACACCTCACCCGGTGTACCGCGCACATCAAGAGAACCGGCAACGCCGAAGAATGACTGGGTAAACGCACCGGGGGAAATCAATACCAGGTCATCAATATCGGTGATGTTGTAACTTTCCATCATGTCGGCACTGACCGAGGTCACACCGCGCGGTGTTTCGAGAATGGTTTTTCCAAAACCGAAAACCGACTTCACAGGCTCAGTTGGCATAACGCCCATGGTGTCTTCAACCTGCCCTTCGGCGGTGTAGGTTTCCAACTCGACAACTTCTTCCTGGGCCAGCGTAGCAGGTGCAGCGAGCACGCAACTGAGACTGATCAGCAACGCGAGTTCTTTACGCTTGAAACGATTGTGTGTGGTCATAACGAGTGCACTCCAGAGGTCTAATAATATTTACTGTGACGCTGTTCAGGGTTTAGCAAGCCCCATGCCATTTCCTGTCTAACTGGTTACGTTTTTAATATTGCAGATTTATTTCCTTTTAAATCAATCATCTGCAAGGCTTAAAATACGGTTCAATCGTTTATTAATCTGAAACTTCCGGATTTTTCTGCTCGCTCGTGGGTGAGCTTCCGGCCCTTGTTGAAGCATGGTGCTGTGCCGTGCACCAAATCGTGGCTCGATTTTTTACACGGCGAACGGATTACTTAAATGTGCACACCTGATAGCGTTTGCAGGTAAAGCTGTAGGTCACCGGCGCAACATTTTTCAGGCCAGCAACACCACGCGCTTTAACGGTTTTTTCAAACTGGCTGATACGTTTGTTGTAGGTGTCGAGCAACCTGGCTTTTACCTCGTCTTCAACAAAACTGTATTGCAGGGAGTTACGACTGAGCAGCATCAGTTCATCCCATGACACATTGAATTCTTTCACTGCGACAAAAAATTCATCGGTAATATTGGAATCCCACATACCGCGATCATCGGTTGATAACGCCACCGGAATGCCGAGACGCAAGTACTCCGGGAACGGGTGCTGGGAATATTCACTGACGTATTCCAGCAGGAGATTGGAGATGAGATTGATTTCGACCAGATAAGGACCGTGGCGCATTTGCCGCAGCAAATCGTTGTCGGTGATCAGGTTAACCCCGTGGCCGATTCGATCAGCGCCGAGCATTAAAGTGTCGCGGATATGGAAGTTAGGTTCATCCACCTCACCGGCATGCACAGACAAACGCACGTTGTTATATTTTTGGCGCAACTCGCGCAGGGTTTTGGTGAACCGCAGCGGATGGCCTTTATCATTGTCTTCCCGCCCGACCATATTGACTGCCAGATATAAATCGCGATTGCGCGATACAAAATCGTAGGCATTCACCAATTGTTGTTCAGCGTTGGGGGCAAAGCGCAGGATGGATTCCTGCAATCTGACTGTAACGCCAGTGGCTTTTGCGTCTGCCTGCGCAAGACGCTTACGGTAAATATCGGCAACGTCGTCAGCGGGAATCGGTGTGCCGTCCGGTTTGATAAAACCACCGGCCCCCATCATGGATTCGAGGTAAATCAGCCCTTCATCACCAAAGGCTTTCATATTCAGGTACAGGATCTCGGCCATCATGTAAGGGCTGGCCATCAACTGGTCGAGGCGTTGCCAATGGGTCTGGAAAAATTCATCGCGCCCTTCGTGATCATGGGTCAAGCGAATACTGTCCAACCACCCGGCTTTTTCATCCTCACTCAGTTCTTCCAGGCGTTTGTATTCCTGCTTCTCACAATCCGGTAACTGGTCATAGGTGGATTCCAGCAGGTTGTTGAATAACAACAAATAAGGGCGGCGACCAAATTCATTACCACCATAAGGGCGACAGTTGTTGATCTTGACTTTAGTGTAGAAGCGATAGCCATGGGCTTTTTGGCTTAACGCCAGCTCATACCACCACTCGGAAAGGGCTGAACCACTCATGTGATTGTGCAAGTCGCCGCCCTTGGGCATTGCATATAAAAAGGTATAAAGCTCCTGATCAGACGCGCTTGATTTAAATTCTTCAAACCATGCATTATTTTTTGCCAAAGCAGCAGAGCTGGCCATGATCCATAAACAACCAACGAGCCAATGCACTGCCAGACTGTTTCTTAAAGACAGAGAAGATGACATAGGAAAATCCACACAAGAGAAGAGTTTTGGTTACAACAAAAAGAATGGAGAAATGCGAGGTGGGCTAATGCAATAGTGATACCAGATAGGTGATGCAGCGCCATTACTGCTATGGCGCGGGCAATTAGTTGTCCGAACGGTCGAGATTTGTCTAAAACTGGTGCATGGTTTGGCGGATTGCCCAGTAATATAGCGGAGATAAGATTTTGGTTGAGGGAAATCCTGACCGTGGGCGCTGGCACAGAATTTGATTGGAGGAGGTGAATAGTGCGGAGTTTGAATGAGAAGGTGGTGTCGGATTACGCGGCACTAATCCGACCTACGGGTAATAGGCAAACCACTCGGTTAACATGTAGGTCGGATTAGCGCCGCGTAATCCGACAAAGCACTCCAAAAGAATCACAAAAGCTACCAGTCAAACTGGTTCCTGATAAAACCCAACACAACGGAAATCTCATGAACGAAAAAACGCCCTACCCCCGCGATCTCATCGGCTACGGCGAACACCCACCTCACGCCAACTGGCCCGGCAGCGCGCGCATTGCGGTGCAATTTGTCATTAACTACGAGGAAGGTGGTGAGAATTGCGTGCTCCACGGCGATCCGGCCTCTGAGACATTCCTCTCGGAAATTATCGGCGCGCGCGCTTATGAAGCCCGCCATATGAGCATGGAGTCCATCTACGAATACGGCAGCCGCGCCGGCTTCTGGCGTTTGCATCGCCTGTTCAAAAAGTACCAGATGCCGGTTACCGTGTACGGCGTTGCCATGGCCCTTGAACGCAACCCCGATGCCGTTGCCGCCATGCTCGACGCTGACTGGGAAATCGCCAGCCATGCCTGGCGCTGGATAGACCATCAATTTATGCCGATAGACGTTGAACGCGAACAGATTCAAAAAGCGATAGACATTCACACACACGTGACCGGTTCCCGGCCACTGGGTTGGTACACCGGCCGCGACAGCCCCAACACCCGTTCATTGATTATTGAACAGGGCGGATTTTTATATGATTCAGATTCCTATGCTGATGACCTGCCCTATTGGAACCACGACCATGGCAAGCCGCATTTAATTATTCCCTACACACTCGATGCAAACGATATGCGCTTTGCTTCGCCTCAAGGATTTAACTGCGGTGATCAGTTTTATACCTATTTAAAAGACAGCTTCGATGCGCTCTATGCCGAAGGCCACAGCACACCCAAGATGATGAGTGTAGGTTTGCATTGCCGCATTATCGGCCGCCCCGGACGCATCCAGGCACTGGAACGCTTCCTGCAATATATATTGAAATTTCAGGACACCTGGGTTTGTCGGCGTGTTGATATTGCGCAGCACTGGCATGAACAACACCCGCCGAAGCGCATTACCGAGTGAAGTAAATAATGAAAAAACGATTGGTATAAAAGAGTAAACAGCCCGGCGACAGCCGGGCCGTATCCAGCGAATCAAGCAAACGCCAAATTAATCAAACTCTACATTAAGCAACCTGTCGCGCATGCTTCCCTTCGGCCAATTCCTCCAGCACTTTTTTATTGAACGCGTCCAGGTCTTTTGGTGTGCGGCTAGTGACCAGACCTTTATCCACAACAACCTCTTTATCTACCCATTTTGCCCCAGCATTACATAAATCATCTTTTACTGACGGATACGACGTCATGGTTCGACCGTCCACCACACCGGCACTGATCAACACCCAAGGCGCGTGACAGATAGCTGCCACTGGCTTGTGCTGTTCGAAAAAATCCCGCGCAAAGCGCAGCGCATCCTGATTGGTCCGCAAGCTGTCCGGATTATACAGACCGCCAGGAATAACCAGCATGTCGTAGTCTTCCGCTTTAACATCAGCCACTACTTTATCCACTGGGCAAGTACCGCTCCAGTCCTTATTGGACCAGCCGCGAATCTCACCTTTTTCCAGCGACACCACATCCACCTTCACACCCGCTTCGGTCAATGCCGCTTTAGGTGACTTTAATTCCGATTCCTCAAAACCGTTGGTCGCGAGGATCGCCACGCGCTTACCTTCAACGTGCCTTTTCATAAAAACCTCCTATGAAAGTTATGTTGCGTATGTAAAGCGTGGGACAGGAGGTTGTGCTCATCGTTCACTGAAATAAGTGGATTGAAATGTCACAGTGTTTTAGCGAACCAATCCGTGGTGGACTGCAACACCAACTCCGGAATAGTTTGATCTTCCGCGAGGGTATTTTCATCGCTGTCTGCAAGAACATTAAACAGATGATCTGCATTGTCAATCAGCATTAACGAGGCACGCTCCGGGCCGATGGTGTTAACCAGGCGCGTTGAGGAGATCGGCGGAACCAGCGTGTCCTCCGTGCCTGCTACGGCGAGGAGTTTTCCCTGATAATTTTTCATATCGGTAAAACTGGTATTACTGCTAATTTCGTTGAACCATTGCAAACCAAAATGCAACGGCTCAGCACGCCATGGAAATGTCACCACCGCAAAACCATTTTCTTTGGCTTCGGCATAATATTTATCGAAGAAGGACTCAAATACCGTAACTCCGTCACCCACCACGCTGGACCAGGTCACCATGGCCTTGATGCGTTTATCTTCCGCAGCAACCAACTGCGCAATCAACCCGCCCTGGCTGAAACCAATCAGCCCCATACGATCAAGATCGAATATTTCCTGGCGCACTAAATAATTCAGGGCAGTTTTGGTGTCGTGTTTCGCAGTGGTTAGGTTATACAGTTTGTAATCGGCCAGACTGTCACCGGTGCCCGCAAAGTCGATACGCAATGATGCATAGCCGCGCTTGGCCAGTGACACCGCAAGGCGTTGGTATAAATTACCGACTTCATTTTTCTGTGAAGCAGTACCGTGCAACATGACAACCACCGGTATCTTTTGGCCGGCTTTGAGTTTTGGTTTGACGAGAATACCCGGCACATAGTACATACCGGCATTCAGTTGTACTTCCTGTTCGGTGTAGGCGAAGTTAGGCGTTTTCTCAACCGATGCGCAACTGACCAGCGTCAGTGCAACAATTCCCATTAACAGAGCAACTGCTTTTCTGATTTTCTTCATGGTTTGACTACTCGTAGCTGGATTGTTGATAGTGAAGATACCCGGATGCCGATTCCTGATACAGGGAGTCCTTACGAGATTTGTTCGGGATGGGTAGATCGAGGAGTTGATTGCAAGAAGTATTCCTGAGATGGATGTGGCACTGAGCCTGATGGACTGATGTCCTTCTGAAACCCTCACGTCAAGGATGACGTGAGGGCGCTACAGGGATGTATTTATGCGTTTTCAAAAGGACATCAGTTTATCAGGCGGCCTTGTTGGTGCCACGATGGAGGAGATCCAGGCCGAAGAGGGGTGCGAGACACGCCGTGAATATCTCCTTGTAGGCTCAACAGCGGCATCCATGCCGCTGATGGTCTCGCACCCCTCTTCGGCCTGGCTCTTTGTGCCATTTTTAAACTGTGTGAATTAAATATTAAAAAAAAGATCTAGCCAAAAAAATCCACACTGCCCTCAACAATAATCATATTAGCTGTAGCATATTGATTTCGTAAGGCATGAATCGGTGCATATTCAGCGCAGGTGGCCCAATAGTGGGCAGTTTCTTTATTGGGGAATTCCATCACCACCAAGCGTTTGGGTTGCCATGTCCCTGAAATAATTTGTGCATCGGCACCGCGAACCAGATAGCGACCACCGCAGGATTTTACCGTCGGGGTAATTTGCGCGAGGTAATTAGGGTAGTTTTCATGATCGTGCACATCAATATCGACAATCACATAGGCAGCCACTTAATGCTCCTCCAACCATAACAAGAGGGCCTGGCGTTCCTCGTCTGTCATGGACGTGAAATTTCCAAGTGGCATATAGCCGGAGTTGATGGCTGGAATTGCTCGGGTTTTTACCACAGTTAAGTGCTCCAATGTATCAATCAGCAAACCCGCCGGTGGAGCATTGAAGCCCGGTTGCGTGGGAGAAGAGGCATGGCAATTGGAGCAATGCGTGGTGAGAATGGTTTGAATCTGCATTTCGCGTGACTCAGTCAATTGTGGTTGTTCACCGGCAGATTCACGCGCTGTTGTATTTTTTGTAAAACCCATGACTATCGCAACCAAAACCATACCTGCAGCGGCGGAGATCAGAATGCCCGGTTTGATAATGTCGCGATGTTTCAGGTTAAAGAAATGGCGCCCCCAGGCCAACAAACTGCCGATAACGACCAGAGCCAACCAGTTGTACGGATGACCGTAAACAAAGGGATAGTGATTACTGATCATGCAAAAAATAACCGGCAGTGTCAGGTAGTTGTTGTGGGTGGAGCGGAGCTTGGCGAAGAGTGCGGTATTCACATCCGGTTCGCGATTTTCACTGACGGCGGCGACGAATTTGCGTTGTGCGGGCATGATGCCCCAGAACACATTGCCGGCCATCCAGGTGGCTATCATGGCGCCGACATGTAAATACGCGGCGCGCGCCGAAAATAATTGGTGGGCGAGCCAACTGGCAAAGGTTATAAACACGACGAGGACTGCAGCAAAGGCCAAGCCTTTTTTGACCAGCGGTGTGCGCAGCAGCAATTCATAAATGATCTGGCCGACGGCAATAAATAACAGGCTTGCGACAATCGCACTGCCGGGTGACTGCAACCAGGTATTGTGGCCCACCAGGTAAGATTGCGCTTGCAGGTAGTACATCAGGATCAGCAAGCCGGTACCGCTTAACCAAGTACTGTAAGCCTCCCATTTGAACCAGTGCAGTTGTTTCGGCATGGCTTCCGGGCGCAGGTGGTATTTGGCAATTTCATAAATGCCTCCACCGTGGATTGCCCAGAGATCGCCCTTGATGCCTTTATCACTTTTCCACTGTGGCGGTTCGCGTAAACTCAAATCCAGCCAGATAAAATAAAAGGATGCCCCGATCCAGGCAATACCCGCCACCACATGAAACCAGCGAAACGCCAGGTTCAGCCACTCCAGTATCATTCCATCCATTGGAGATCTCCCTGAGCGCGAGACGAACGACGAAACGCCAGTTTACCCATCACATAGGTGCGGGCAATATTTTGCTCGTCGCCCAGCATCATTAGTGCAAACAGGGTTTCATTCAAATCTGTTGTTTTTTGTTGGCGATTTTGTTGTAACAAGGTGGGCGCCAGATCGAGCAAGATAAAATCTGCTTCTTTACCCGGCGCAAAGTTGCCAACATACGCGTCCAGTTGCAACGCGCGGGCGTTACCCAGAGTCGCCATATAAAGCCCTTTTAATGGATGTAAATTCTGCCCTTGCAGTTGCAGCACCTTGTAGGCTTCTGCAAGGGTGCGCAACAGGGAAAAGCTGGTTCCACCGCCGACATCTGTCGCGATACTTAAACGCACACCGGCATCCTCAAGACGTTGAACGTCCAACAATCCACTGCCGAGAAATAAATTAGAGGTGGGGCAAAAGGCGATACCGGATTGGCTTTGCGCCAGGCGCGTTACCTCGCGGTCACTTAAATGCAGGCCGTGGCCAAAGATACTGCGTTGACCGAGCAAACCAAACCGATCATAGACATCCAGATAATCCGTTGCATCCGGATAGAGGGATTTTACCCAGGCAATTTCCTGCAGATTTTCCGATAAATGGGTTTGCATATACAGGCCGGGATAATCGCGATACAGCTGACCGGTAATCTTCAATTGCACTGGTGAACTGGTAGGCGCAAACCGTGGTGTCAAGGCGTAATGCAAACGCTTGGTGTGATGCCAGCCTTCAATCAAAGCGCGGCAATCGCGTTCACTGGTTTCCGGTGTATCCAATAATGCTTCGGGGGCGTGGCGATCCATCATCACCTTGCCGGCTATCATGCGCAGATTGCGTTTGGCCGCTGCTTTAAAAAACGCTTCTGTTGATTGGGCAAAGACAGTGGTATATACCATGGCACTGGTGGTGCCGTTTTCCAGCAATAACTTTAGAAACTGATCCGCCGCCTGCGCAGCAAATGCTTTATCGGAAAACTGCAACTCCGTGGGAAAGGTGTAATCATTGAGCCAATCCAGCAGTTGTTCACCGTAAGAAGCAATCACGTCCGTTTGGGCATAATGAATGTGGCTGTCAATAAAACCCGGCATCAATAAATGCTCGGGAAAATATTGGCATTGCGCCAGATCGAAGCCCTGTTCGATCATGGTTTCCACACTGGCAATAGACTTTACTCGCCCATGCTCAACCAGCAGCACACCATCTTCATAATAATCAACACCCCGGCCGGTAGCGGGATCTGGCACATCAGTAAAGTGTAAAATTCGCGCGCGAAACGCGCTGATATCCTGTGAACTCATAGAAGCCCTTAACAACGCCCAACTCAACTACCGCGATAGGTTGAATAACCAAAGGCATTCAATAACAGCGGAACATGGTAATGCTGATCAACATCGGCAACATGAAAGGTAATAAGAATTTCCGGATAAAAACAACCTTGCCCGCGTTTGGCAAACCAGTCACCCACCGCAAAGTGCAAGCGATAAAAACCCGTTGTTAACATAAATGCGTTATCCCACTGCAATACCCGGCCATCACTGTCTGTCTTTGCACTGGCCAGTGGTGCAGCGGAATCCGGCTCGTACAGTGTTACTCCTACCTCGGCCGCTGGCTTGCCCGTTTCCAGATTGAGAATGTGTGTCGTAATCGGAGGTTTATTCATAACGTCTCACTGCAGTAATTGTTCAAGTCGCAAGCGGGTGATTGCCGCCTGTTCATGTGCACCGTTCATCAGCTCAATAACCCGGCCATTGTCAATCCGCGCTTTCAATAACCCTAGCATGTCCTCGGCTGATTTCCCGGTAGCACACACAATAAAAATAAAACCGTAACGTTGCTCATACTCGATATTCAATGCGTAAAGCTCACGCAAGACCGACTCACTGGCATTCACCACCTGACCCTGCTCCGCCGTCGCGCGCCCCGCATAACGCGAACGCAACAACTCAATATCACCGATACGTGCGTGGCCTTTAAACGCCTCCAGGATTTCCTCTTCATCCGCATCGCGCCACACATCATCCGCCGCACGCAATAACTGTTCCCGGCTGTCAAATGGACGCAAGGCTGCCACCCGTTGCGCCCAGTTCCGGCAATGACAACAGGTATACAACTGTGCAACAGCCTCGGCTTCGGGCAACTGATTAAATTGATCCAGATTCATTATTCGCTCTCACTGTGAATCGCCTGCCCCGGTTGCTGAAGAATATTCTTGATCTCGCGCCAGGATGTAGAACGGCCTGTTGTTGCCGGCTGATGCTGGTAATACAACGCCTGCAACTGCGCTGCAATAGAAACCGCCACCTCCATTGGCAACTTGCCTTTCACCTCCGGCAAACCGGTGGGGCTGTAAAGCTGCCGGATAACAACCTCATCAAACCCGGCATCCGCCAGGCGCTTACGAAACCGCAGCGCCTTGGTCGCCGAACCAATCAACCCTACATAGCGCCAACGATCCTGATGCAACAACTCGCTGCATAATTGAAAATCCAAACCATGATCATGTGTAAACACCACCACCCACGCGTTATCAGCCAAAGACGCAACCGCCTCCACCGGATTCGCAAACACCTCAAAGCGACAATTAACCGGCAAGGGCATAACCAGCTGATCCGCACGGCTATCAATGATCCTCACCTGACACGGCAACCCCGCCAGGATCGCTACCAACGCCCGACTCACATGTCCCGCACCAAACAGCACAACCTGCCAATCACGCGCCGCAAAACACTCCAGCATCACCGTTACATGACCGCCGCAACACTGCGCCGCCTCTGCTGCTAACGGAAACGGCTTGAGCACCTGACACAATTGATTTTTTTCCAATAACTCGCGCGCCTGCTGCACAATCAAAAATTCCAACTGACCACCACCGATAGTGTCATAACTCCGCTCAGCATCAACCACCATCTTGCTGCCACCATCACGCGGGGTAGAACCTTGGGTGTTGATAATAGTGGCAATCACGTAACCACGACCGGCTTGCTGGCAATGTTGAATCGCTGATGACCAATTGAGATGTTTCAT
>CAMLOU010000069.1 GCA_946481735.1 uncultured Cellvibrio sp. | reverse complement strand
GATGTCGGATTACGCCGCTGGGCGGCTAATCCGACCTACATGTCGCGGAGATGACTGAACCCGTAGGTCGGATTAGCGCAGCGTAATCCGACACCAGACTCGCAAACGGCACTATCCACAACAACTTCGCATAACCTTTTCATCCACACATTTTCGTTTTTACTCCACACCCTCCATCACCACCAATGTCTGCCCCGCTTGCACACGCGAACCTTCCGTTTTCAACACTTGCACGACCTTACCCGCGCAGGGCGCGGTGATGTTGATCTCCATCTTCATCGACTCAAGGATCAACAACACATCGCCCGCATTAACAACCTGACCAGGTTGGATTTGCGTTTGCCAAACACTACCGGAGACAGAACTATCCACACAAACAGCACCATCGGGAATATCGCTCGCGGCGGTTTCTTCAACAACCTCCGCCTGCTCATAATTGAACTGCCCGTTTGCATGCCAGCGTGCTAACTCTTCATCAAACGCCTGTTCACGTTGCTGTGTAAACGCGGCGATGTCTTGCGCATTGTGTTCGAGAAACGTTTCGTATTCTTTCAAGCTGAAGTGGCTTTCTTCAATCCGCAAGGGATAGCGACCCTGCGGAAAATCGCGGCGAATATCCTGTAGTTCCGCGTTGGACACTTCATAAAAACGAATCTGGTCAAAGAAGCGCAGCAGCCAGGGTTCGGCAAATTCTTTGGTTTGGCGATACCGGTTCCACATCTGCAAAGTTCGCCCGACAAATTGATAACCGCCGGGACCTTCCATGCCATACACACACAGATAAGAGCCGCCGATGCCGACAGAGTTTTCCGCCGTCCAGGTGCGGGCTGGATTGTATTTGGTGGTTACCAGCCGATGGCGCGGGTCAGTCGGCGTGGCGACGGGTGCACCGAGATAAACATCGCCGAGGCCCATCACTAGATAGGACGCACTAAACAAAATGTCTTTTACGTCCTGAATGGAATTCAGCCCATTGATGCGTCGGATAAATTCCAGATTGCTGGGACACCAGGGCGCGTTAGCGCGCACGGACTGCATGTATTTTTGAATAGCCTGCTGGCATGCTTCGTCATCCCAGCTCAACGGTAAATACACGATGCGCGAGGGCACGCTTAATTCGGCGAGCTGTTGCGCAAGCGCGTGCTCGCCGCGCTGCAAGTGGTCGAGTAGTTGCGCCAGTGACAGGGTTTGGCTGTCGTAATGAACTTGCAACGAGCGAATCCCCGGCGTGAGTTCGCGCAAGCCGGGTAGCGAATTTTTTTGCAACCATTGCATAAGGGCATGGGCGCGAAAACGCAGTTTAATATCCAGTTCCAGTGGGCCATATTCAACCAACAGGAAGTGATCGCCAGCCACGCGGTAAACAATATCTTCGCCGCAGGCGTCTGCACTCAGTCGCGCCACAATAGGCGAGGGCAGTTCCGTCACGGCGACTGAAGCTGCGGGTGATGGATCAACAAGATGTTGCAAACTTTTTTTCTGTGCGGCTTCAATGGCAACAGCGGTATCGACGTTAACAGGAATAAAACGAATCTTATCGCCCGCGCGCAATTGACCGAGTTTCCACAAATCAGCGGTAATCACCGTGGCCGGGCAAACAAATCCGCCGAGCGATGGTCCATCGGGGCCGAGGATCACCGGCATATCGCCGGTAAAATCCACCGTGCCGAAAGCGTAAGCGTTGTCGTGAATATTCGACGGGTGCATACCGGCTTCGCCACCGGAGTTGCGCGCCCATTGCGGCTTGGGACCGATCAGGCGCACGCCGGTGCGGCTGGAGTTGTAATGCACTTCCCAATCGTGATTAAAGAATTGTTGAATATCCTCGTCGGTAAAAAAATCCGGCGCACCGTGTGGGCCATAGATAACGCGCACCTGCCATTGATTGGTGATCACCGGTTTTAATGCATCGGGGCATGGCGTTATAGATTCACGGCGTTGGCAATGGTTTTTATCCAGCGCCAGGACATCACCAGCGCGTAACGCGCGCCCATTGTGACCACCGAATTGGCCCAGCGTAAAGGTGGCCTTGGCCGCGAGATAATCCGGACATTGAATCCCGCCCGCCACACATAGATACGCGCGTGCACCTTGTTTCGTAATTCGGCCTAACTGTAACTGTTGACCGGCAGCGATATTGATCACGTCATAAGTCGCAAGCGGTTGGCCATCCAGTTTTGCTTCAATGGCTGCACCGGTTAATACGATGGTAGTCGCACAACTGAATTTCAGCGTCGGGCCCTGCAAGGTAATTTCCAAACCGGCGGCGGTGTCGCTGTTGTTTAACAAGCGGTTGCCGAGACGGAATGAATAATTATCGAAAGGGCCGGACGTGGGCACGCCCACATGCCAGTAACCGCAGCGGCCCGGATAATCCTGGATCGTGGTTTGGGTGCCGCCCTGGATCACGTCAATGCGGGCGGGTTGATACACAAATTGGTTGAGGTAACGCGTGGTCATCTTCCCGCTGCGCAAGGTTTCATCCTGCAAGAGTGTGCGCAGATAACCGAGGTTGGTTTCAATCCCGTACAGGCTGGACGATTCCAGTGTGTCAGCGAGTTTTTTTAACGCGGCCTCGCGCGATGTATCGTGCACAATCACCTTGGCCAGCATGGGATCAAAATACGCCGGTACGTCAATACCGCTTTCAATCCAGTGGTCGATACGCACACCCGCTTGAGTCGCCGGCCAGATAACCTGGCTGAGTAAACCGGCGCAGGGTTGAAAACTTTGCGCGGGGTCTTCGGCATAAACGCGCACTTGAATAGCGTGGCCTTTAGCGGACAACTGATTGCGTAATACCACAATATCGCCCAGTTCATCCGCCGCTTGGCGCAGCATCCACGCCACCAGATCCACACCCCAGACTTCTTCCGTTACACCGTGCTCAACTTGCAGACGCGTGTTGACTTCCAGGAAATAAAATTTTTCTTCCTGCGCGTCGTAGATAAATTCTACGGTGCCCGCATTGCGATAATTCACCGATGCCAGCAGTTGCTCAGCGGTGCGTTGCATGGCCGCACGCTGTGCTTCAGGCAGGTTTGGTGCCGGGCATTCTTCAACCACTTTTTGATTGCGACGCTGGCTGGAACAATCGCGCTCGCCGATGGCGACGGCCTTGCCTTTACCATCGCCGAAGATCTGCACTTCGATATGACGCGCGGCGGCAATAAATTTTTCCAGGAACACGCCGTCATCGGCGAAGTTGTTTGCCCCCAGTCGCTTCACGCTATCAAACGCATTGACTAATTCAGCTTCGCTTTGACACAGCTGCATGCCAATGCCACCACCGCCTGCGGTGCTCTTCAACATCACGGGGTAGCCGATAGCCGCTGCAGCCTGCTTCGCGTCGTTGATGTCTTTTAACAGATCGGTGCCGGGGCACAAAGGCACGTTTGCGGCTTGAGCCAGTTCCCGCGCTTTGTGTTTTAAACCGAAGGTTACCATCTGCTCCGCCGTGGGGCCGATAAATACCAGACCGGCCGCTTCGCATTCCGCAACGAAGCTGGCGTTTTCGCTTAAGAAACCGTAACCGGGATGAATAGCTTGTACACCGCTTTGTTGCGCAACCGCCAGGATTTTTTTGCGGTCCAGGTAGGTTTGTGCCGCCGCCCCTTCGCCGAGGCAAAAGGCTTCATCGGCAAGGCGAACATGCAGGGAATCGCGATCGGATTCTGCATAGATAGCCACGGATTGAATATTGAGTTTTTTTAACGTGCGGATAATACGAACAGCGATAGCGCCACGATTGGCGATTAATACCTTGGTAAACATGTCAGCTCCAGCAGGCCGTCCCGCAGGGTTTTCTTACGACAGTGGTCGTCCACTGAAGAGGCAACTTTTTAGACGGCTTCTAATTCCACACCAACACTTCAATGGGTGTCGGGTTGTAACCATTGCAGGGGTTGTTCAGTTGCGGGCAATTGGAAATCAACATGACGATATCCATCTTCGCGGTCAGCTCAACATATTTTCCCGGTGCTGAAATACCGTCGGCAAAGGTCAAGCCGCCGTCGCTGGTAACCGGTACGTTCATAAAGAAGTTGATGTTGTGAGTAATATCGCGCTTGCTGATGTGAAATTCCGGATGCTCGGCAATGGCGAGCATCCAGCTGTCGCGGCAGGCGTGCATGCATCGTTTTTCCAGGCTGTAGCGCACTGTATTGCTTTCTGTTGCACAGGCGCCGCCCAAGGTATCGTGACGGCCACAGGTATCGGCCACAATCTCCAGCATTTCGCGGTTATTGTTGGAGATTAATTTGCTACCACCTCTGAGATACACATTTCCCTGGGTGCGAATGGTATCCATCGCGCTGTAACGTTCGCTGGGGTTCTGCGCGTTATAAAACAACACATCCGCTGCCTGGTTACCTTCAAGATCCACCAGTCGCAACGTTTGCCCCTGTTTAATTTCTCCCAGAAAATAATCCCCCGCGCCAACCCAATGGCGCGCAGCGGCCTGTTCCGGATTGCGTTGACTTTCAATCAGCATAGTAATGCTCCGACAATAATTTTCATTTCAAACGACGATGTACTTGCGTTGGCCAATAATGTCGGACTACGCCGTTGGCTAATCCGGCCTACAGGCACTACTTTCGTGTTCCAGTAGGTCGCATTAGGCGCAAAGCGCCGTAATCCGACAATAATTTTTACAAGTAGTACAAATGGTTATTCATAAAGCCGCGCTGATTTTCCGGCCGGAAATTTTTGCAATAATCGTCATCGGCAACCGGATCAGCTTTACCTAATTCAATACTCACCGCTTTAAAGGGATAATGTTCAGCGTTATCCAACGGATGCGGGCAGGTGTGCAGTACCACCAGCGTATCCATCTCAAAACGCAAGGTCACCTGCTGCCCAGGTTTATGCGCGCTGGTGTCGAGCTGAATATTGCCTGCATCATCACTCACCACTTTGCTGAACCAATTCATATTGGCTGCCATATCGGCCGGGCCTAAACCGTATTTGGCCAATTCCACCAGAAAGGCATCGTAGCCATTTTGCAGCCAGTCGTTGCGTTGGGTCTGGTAGTCGCGTTTGCCCCATTTTTGTTCAACCAAGGCAGCGTTGCTGTTACCGCACACGGTATCGTGCCAGTGGCTATCGTCTTCGATGATCGATGCAAAAATTCGCCCCATATCGGAGTACAAACAATTGCCCCGCTGCAATTTAAAGGTGTGTTGACACTTCAAGGTGTCCGGCGCGTTGTAACGCTCCAGCAAATTGCGCGGGTTATAAAACAGC
This sequence comes from uncultured Cellvibrio sp., assembly GCA_946481735.1. Next base: position 17,723 of record CAMLOU010000069.1, on the reverse strand, counting down.
ATGCCCACGTTCGCGCCACCGTCGATGTCGGTCAGGCGCATCATTGAACCGCGCCGCATGTCCAGTGACCAGTGAGCATTGCCGGGTAGTTGGGTGGTGTAAATAATCTCACTCATGGCTAGCGTTATTCCTGTTCTGTTAAGGCTTGCAAATCTTTGGGTACAACAACTTTTTGTCGGGTGATGGGTAAGTCATAGGTAATATTGGCGCCGTAGGCAGTGGGTGCCTGGTTGTCACGGCGCAGTTTGTCGAACACCCACAAACGTGTGCCGAGATAAAAGCCTTCACTTAGATCGTGGGTCACCATAAACACAGTCAGCTGATGTTCCTGCCAGAGTTTTAATACCAGCTGATGCATATCTGCACGAATGCCCGGATCAAGCGCGCCGAAAGGTTCATCCAGCAACAAAATACGTGGCCGGCGGATCAGTGCCTGGGCAATGGCGAGCCGCTGTTTCATACCGCCGGATAATTCATGGGGGTAACGTTGTAATGCCGGGGTTAAACCGACAGTGTCGATCAATGCCTTGGCTTCATCTTCCACCCGGCGTTTTGCGCTACCGAATAATTTTCCTAACCAGCGCGACTGTTCAAATTCCCGTGCAAGCACAACGTTTTGCAGTACGGTCAGGTGCGGAAATACCGAATACTGTTGAAACACAATGCCGCGCGATTGATCAGGCTCGTTGGGGATGGGCTTTCCATCCAGCAATAATTCGCCGGAAGAGGGCGATTCCATCCCCAGTAGCATCTTCAGAAAGGTGCTTTTGCCGCACCCGGATGTGCCGACCATGGTGATAAATTCACCGGCATTAACGCGCACGTTCATGCGCTCCAGCACAACGTTATCGCCATACTGTTTCCACAGGTTTTTTGCTTCAATCATCGGAGCCTGTTTCATTTTCCGGCCTCCTGGTGGTGCCAGGTAAAGCAGCGTTTGCTGATGCGGTCGAGCAACCAATCGAGTAAAAAGGCCAGCAGCGTAATCCAGGCGACGTAGGGCAAAATGACATCCATAGACATATAACGGCGTACTAAAAAGATGCGATAACCCAGTCCGTCGGTAGAGGCAATGGCTTCTGCCGCAATTAAAAACAACCAGGCGGTGCAAAGTGATAGACGCACAGAACTGATCAAGCGCGGCAACATTTGTGGAATCAATACCCGCACCAGAATGTGCCAGCTCGAAGCGCCCAGCGTCTGCGCTTTTACCAGTTGTTCCAGCGGAATTTCCTGGGTGCTGCGTTGGATATCCCGCGCAATAAAAGGCGCAACGCCGATCACTATCAGCGCGACTTTAGACAGTTCGCCCAAACCGAACACAATAAACAGCACCGGTAAGATCGCCATGGGCGGAATCAGCGAGATCACGGTTAGCAAAGGCGCCAGCGGTGCATAAACCGTTGGAATAGCGCCGGTTAAGATGCCTAGTGAAAAACCGATTAACGCCGCAATGCCCATCCCCAATGCCAGCCGCTGTAAACTGCTTAAGGTATCCTGCCAAAATAAATACTCACCGGTACGTTTGCTTTCTTCAAACGCGAGATTGTTGATGGCATTGCCCATCTGCGCAAAACTCGGCAGCAATTTATCGCTGGGGTTTTCTGCCAGGCGCGCATCCGAGGCAATCAGGTAAATCAGCAGGATAAGTGCAAAAGGCAAAATGCCCAGCAAGAGCCTGGCAGGTTTGGTGGGCGTCAGGTTAATCAGCCGTTTCATAAAAATCCTGTGAATGTGCCGTTGGGATTTCGTTTCAAAAAATGTGTCATGTTGGTTTTTTATGTAGGTCGGATTAGCGCAGCGTAATCCGACACTGACCTTTAAACGTTTCAAATTTTTATTGTGTGTAACGCGGTTTGGCGAGTTCGGTTTTTTAAACGCATATATTGTCGGATTACGCTGTGCTAATCCGACCTACGTTTATCAGACTACAATTTGCCGTCGGCGGCCATTTGCATATAAGTGGTGTCGAAGCGCAGTTTGATATTTTTCTTGTTGCCGTACACACCTTGCGGGCCTTCAACGCCGATGAAAGTGGCATCCGGTGCGCCTTCGCCGAGCAAGCCATGTTCGAAGGAAAACTCGGCCACTTTTTGCATGGTGCCCAGCAATTCATCACTGTTCACCAATGCCAATGCGTCGGCAGGTTTGTAGAACATCTTGGTGCTGGCCAATTGCGCTTCATAACCCGCCAGGTCTGTGCCGGACGCAACCGCCATGGCTGTGCGCGCCGCAACACCGGCTTTGTCTTGTGCGCTCATCACACCCATGATTTCATACCAGGCGCCGACCAGGGCTTTACCCAAGGCAGGGTTCTTTTTCAGTGTGTCGGTATTGATGATCAGCAGGTCCATGATCTCGCCGGGAATTTGCGACGAATCAAACACCTTGGTGCTGTTGGGTTGGGAAAGGATTTCGCTAAGTAGTGGATTCCAGGTGGTCACGGCGGTGACATCTTTAGTGCCGTAAACCGCCACCATATCCGCGTCTGATGTGTTAACCACTTTGATATCGGATTCTTTCAAACCGACGGTTTCCAAACCGCGCGCCAGCAGGTAGTGGGATACGCTCAGTTCCACCAGGTTAACGTTTTGGCCTTTGATATCTTTCAGGGTTTTGTTCGCGCCTTTTAACACCACGCCGTCGTTGCCGTTAGAAAAATCACCCACGATCAGGGCAGTGCTATCAACGCCGCCTGCGGCCGGAATGGTCAACGCGTCCATGTTGGTCATGCTGCACGCGTCGAATTGGCCCGCGGTATATTGGTTGATGGATTCGATGTAGTCGTTGATCTGGGTGACTTCGATCTCGATGCCGTATTTCTTCGCCCATTTATCGATAATTTTTTGATCGGCGCCGTAGCCCCAGGGCATCCAGCCGACGTAGATAGACCAACAGATCTTGAATGGCTCTGCCGCAGCGGCAGAGGTTGAAAGAAGTAGCGCGATGATAAGAGTGGTCAGGCGCGACATGGCAAACCTCCAGTGGTTACATCGGTTTAGTAGGAGCACTCTGGCTGTTAGCTGCAAAGCAGCTTGATCAGGCCATTCGTCTCCCGGGCTTTTGTCCCGCCGTGTAACCTCTGAACTCCGACTGGCTGGCGCCAAAACTGTCGATTTTCTTTACTTTGAGGTCGAAAGCTCTTGGACCAGTCACTGTAACTAACAGCCGGAACCCTAGCTTTCTATTGCAAATTGTCTTTCGTCCTGAACACCCAGAGTGCGGACAAGTGGTTCAACATAGCATTTAGCAATATGAGTACCAGTTTGCTTATAACCCTGTAAAACAAGGATTTCCTTACAAATTTTGACGATATCCGCGCGTTTTGTCCGGCGGAAGTGCCTTTCTTTGGTGCGCCTGAAACAGCTGTCTGCATTTTTCTGGTGCAAAAACTGCTGCGTTATGTGACATAGCATTCAGTAAAGAAGTGACAGCGTTATACATCTTGGAGTGAAAATTGCTCGCAATTTCATATCCTTGCGAAGCGCATGAAACTGGGGGTGATTCGCAGATGTCAGGCAACAAAGTGGCAGGTTTGGCAGACAAAGTGTGACGCTGGTCGCATTCAGTAGCGGAATTTGCATAAGCTGCTAATATTGCCGCAGTGTTACGCAAATTGAGGTGCCATAACAACGCCCAGTCAGCAGTCACAAGTACAGGGTCGGGATATGAAGATTATGGATAAGAATTTCGGAAAATTTTCCTCCACCAAGACGGGTAGCGATCGAGAACAGCCGATGACGCCAACATTAACTGAGCAACAGATTGTTCAGCACCTTAAACACTGTCGCGACCTGACCCGCAGCTTCGCCTATCGTGTATTCCCCCATTTTTGGCAGCACTGGCTCAAGGTCATGATGGAGCACGCCGAGCGCGCCCGCTCCAACAAAGAACAAGTTGCCTTATTCGAAATTCAAAACCTGCTCACCGCTGTGCAACAGGCGGCGGAGCATGAATTCAGCCAGCACCTGGGCAACGGCTTTGTCAAATTCAAGAACAAAACCCTTAATACCCTGACCGGCGAAGAGCGTTTTAGCGGAGACATGCTGTCCCTGGTGGAGCACTCCGACCTGGAAGAAACCATCGCCATTACCTCCATCACCCATCGTGCCGACGCCTTTTATGCCGAACCCCTGTGGGCCTTGCACCAGCGCCTGGCGTTGTTGAACGAAGGCGACAAGCTGGACGAGCGCAGTAATCCCGCCAGCCCGGTGCAATTCTGCGAAGCCCTGCGCAAGGTGCTCGCCAGCCTGGAGGTGGACGTAAAAACCAAGATCATTGGCTACAAAACCTTTGATCAGGAGGTGATCGGCAAACTGGATGCGCTCTACGACGAGATGAACCACTACCTGATCGGTCAGCAATTGCTGCCCAACCTGAAGTTCGTTGCGGTAAACCAGGAAGGCGCTGCGGCCCCGACGCGAGGTCAGACCGGTGAACCGGCGCAGGACGAACTGGATGAAAACCAACAGCGCCGCCGCGCCAGTGACCGCTTACTGACCGGCGAACTCAGCCCCAGCGACGTGCAGTACCAATCCAGCCTGTTCGGCGCGATCCGGTTATTGCAGGCCCACGTCAACCGCCAGGTAGCCGGCGCCGCTACCAGCGCGCCCCAGGCCTTCACCGCGCAACAATTGCTATACGCCAGCGGCGTGGGCACAGGCAATCCGGCGGTGATGAATGCGCCAGTGCAACCCACGCAGATCCTGACCAATGAACAGCTGGTCGGCGTGTTGCAACACCTCCAGGCCCAGGCCCTGAGTGCCACCCAACAAGTGATGGCCGCCAACCCCAATCCTGCCAACCTGAACCTGGTGGCTTTGCCGCCGCAAACCGTGGGCGATATCAGCCTGCAAATGCTGCAGCAGATCGCCTCCGAGCGTGAAGACGGCGCGGTGACCTCCACCGATATGCAAACCATCGATCTGGTGGGCATGCTGTTTGAATACATGCTCTCCGACGATCACCTGCCGGATTCCATCAAGGCATTGCTGAGTTACCTGCACACGCCGTTTCTCAAGATCGCCTTTATCGACAAAGGCTTTTTTGAACAACCGGAACACCCGGCGCGCGTGTTGTTGAACAGCCTGGCCGAAGCCGGTGTGCGCTGGGTCGGCAACGACGGCAGCGAGCAGCACGACATCTACACCAAGATCAAAACCACCGTCTTCCGTTTGCTGGAAGAATTTAAAAACGATGTGCGCATCTTCGCCGAGTTGCTGCTGGAATTTAACGCCTACACCCACAACGTCGCCCGCCGTCAGGAACTGATGGAGCGCCGTGCCATGGAGAAGGTGCAAGGCGAAGAAAAACTGCGTGAAGCCAAGTTGCAGGTCAACCAGGAAGTCCGCAACCGCACCGACCAGCGCGAACTGCCCTCGGCGATCTTGTTGCTGTTATTGCAACCCTGGTCCGACTACATGTCCTTTGTGTTGCTGCGTTACGGCGATAACTCCGATAGCTGGCGCCGCTCGCTGGAAGTGATTGATCAATTGCTGTGGAGCATCGAACCCAAAACCCTGCAGATCGACAAACAGCGCCAGATCGAGCTGCACGTACCGCTGATGGCCGCGCTGGAGCGCGGGTTTGAAACCATCGGTTACGAACAGGGCAAAGGCCGTAAATTGATCGAAGCGGTCATCTCTTTACAAAAAATGGCACTGCAAAGTCGCAAAGCCGAACCTGCACCGGCGCCAATGCGGACTAAACTGGAAAGTATGGCGGCAGAAAAAGCCGGACAGATGGTTGCCGCCAACGACCCGGTCACGCCGGAAGAAGCCAAGATCGTCGATAGCCTGAAGATGATTGAGTTTGGCACCTGGTTTGAATTCGAAGGTGGCAAACGCCTGAAAGTAGCCTGGTACAACAAGAAAACCCAGCATTACATGCTGGTGGATCAGCAGGGGCGCAAAGTCTCCCTGAGTGCCGGTTTGCAACTCGCGCGCGACATGATCGCGGGCAAGGCCAAAGTCATCATCGGCAGCACCAAACCCTTCTTCGAACGTGCACTGGAAAATATCTACCAGACGCTCAATGAGCGTGCAGAGACGTTAAAGGTCGGGACCGCCCAATAATGACAGGAATATCCAACGACCGGGCGCTACAGCGCCACGGTATCAATGGCGCCGTCGATGTGTACGACAGCCTGCGTGACGTATACATCGGCCGGCTGGTCAACATCCACAGCGAAGGCTTGATGATCATCGGCGACGTGCGCCTCGAAGAAGACAAGCTCTACAAACTCGATTTGCACCTGCCGGAACACGTCAACGGCCGCAACTCTATCCACATCGGCGTCGACTGCCTCTGGACCCGCAATGCGGATTACAACGGCAAACACTGGGCCGGTTTTAAAATCATCGATATCTCACCGCAGGGTGCGGAGGATATTGAAGCCCTAGTGGGGGTGTTGGGGGAGGGGTGATCTGGCATCGGCGACATTTATACTAATTGCACCACTGACTTTCACATGGCTCGCCATCGCCGTTACCATCAGTCTGTTGATTGGGACAGTTCGCTAGATAAAACATAGCTTCTTCACAAGATGTCATCTGCGAGCAATGTGTTTTCCCCTGGCAGGAAAATTTAATATTGGACGTTGTTGTATTGAGGCTATCGCCTGTTGCCAGAGAGTAGGGTTTATCTTTTTTGTAATAAAAAACGGCTAGCACACAAATGACTACGATAACAATCGGTGTCAAATTGAACTTTTCACTTTTTGGCTTTTTCTTGTGTGAGTAAGAAATTCTTTGTAGCCCTTCTATCGTTACACATGCCGCTTTTTTCTTTCCGGATTCATCAGTAATGACGTCATAGGACAACGTATCGCCTTCCTTTGGTCGTCTCGGCATATTTTTCACTGCAGAAATATGGACAAAAACCATCTCGGTATCAGAGTGTCTTATGAAGCCGAAGCCCCTGTCGTCATTCCATTTGGCAAGTATCCCTTTATGCTGCATGCTGCCTCCTTTTGGGGGTGATTATGCTGATGTTGTGTCGTTTATATTCTCGACACAGCATAGTAGATAAACCCGCCAATGACACCCAACATTATTACATTCAAAATATATTGATTAACCCTCGAGAATGTATTTCTGACTTCGGCTACTGCACGATCCTGAGCGCTTCTGAACTCACCAATGTTGATGGGCGCTGCTGGTTCATAGTCTTCATCGGATAGTGCGGTTAAAGCACAATGGTATTGTTCATCCACTTCCGCCCAGATGGTGTAACAGTCCGCTGCTGGCATAGCGCCAATGGCGGGCCCCGAATTCTCACTTCCAATAAATATCGGTATGCCCCGAAACTCTAAACGATATTTGATTGACTGAGCTTCATCCAGGTCGTGAACTTTGGTAAGTAATTTCATAATTCTATTCCATTCAAGTTATATCAAGATTCCTTTGGTTTCTAACGATGATCATGCTATCGCAGACCAATCTCGATGTTCTTCAGCCCCGCAAAAAGGAGTTTCCGTTTGGTGGGAACAGTAAGTTGACTAACAGGCATTAGTGTTTGCATTTTGGCCTTGAAAGCATAGCGTATTGCATGATTGTTTGAAAATAGACGCCATCATTAGCGCTGGTTAAAAATCAATCGCCGGCTGATATTAAAATTACCGCTCTTTCTGAATTTGCTAAAATCGCAAATTATTTATCGCTATTTACGTTTCGCTAGATTTTAACGATGTATTTTTTTGTGATATTTTTTCGCTTCGTTTAAGCGGAACACAAATTTGCCTATTAATTAATTTATGTAAAAAAGATCTTTTTTGGCGCATTATCTCTGCGTTTATAGCAAATTATGTTCACAGCCGAACATAGGTTTTGATTCAATGAGCGCACCATAAGGCTACTGGTGAAATAGCCTTGGAGAAGTGCTGCTAGCCGCCACACATGAGCGTGTGACTCTTTTTCTTTCTGCTGCCCGGCATCAGCAAGGCTTTACCGAGGATGCAAAAACGGAAAAGAGAGGAAGGTTACGATGTCGCTCGCCGAAAACCGAATTCATACCGCAGCACATCCCACTGATGTGAATGTCGCGGTAAAACTGCCGCGGATTGCAATAGAAAATATTGAGCCCGTTATCGAAGCGGGGCGCTTCGCTGCAAAAGGTACCGTTGGAAGTCCGATAACCATCCGTGCGGTAATTTTTTCTGATACGCACGATAAATTGGCCGCTGCGGTGCTGTGGCGCATGGAGGCTGAAGAGAAATGGCAAAGGCTGCCGTTGAAAGAACGGGGTAACGACCGCTGGCAAACATCCTTTACACCAACGCGTGCTGGCAGAATAGAATTTGCTGTCGAAGCCTGGTGGGATGTCTATGCAACCTTCGTTTACGAGATCACTAAAAAACATTCTGCTGGTGTACCCATTCATCTTGAATTACAGGAGGGTGAGTTGTTGGTGCGGCAGATTGCTGAGCGCGCATCGGCGCAGCAAGCCGAACAGGTTCGTGGATTACTGCATCAACTGGAAACGGCGCGTAACGACGATGAATGCCTTGCTGTTTTACTCGCACCAGCCACAGCGCAAGTTATGGGCAGCATGGAAGCGCATCCACACCAGATACGCAGCCCGGTTTATTTAATTGATGTAGAACGAAAGCTGGCGCAGTTTGCGAGCTGGTATGAATTATTTCCGCGTTCCGCAAGTAACGATCCTCATCGCCACGGCACATTTAATGATGTCATCAAGCGCCTGCCAGCCATCAGTGCCATGGGCTTTGATGTACTGTATTTTCCACCTATTCATCCCATCGGTGAACGCAATCGCAAAGGGCGCAATAATTCCCTGGTTGCCAATGCCGACGATCCCGGTAGCCCTTACGCCATCGGCAGTGCGGAGGGCGGTCACGAAGCCATACATCCGGCGCTGGGTACGCGCGAAGATTTTCGTGCGTTGGTAAAAGCGGCCCGTGAGCACCAACTTGAGATTGCGCTCGACTTTGCGATTCAGTGCTCACCAGACCATCACTGGTTGGCGGAGCACCCCGGCTGGTTCAGTTGGCGACCGGACGGCAGTATTCGTCACGCTGAAAATCCACCTAAAAAATATGAAGACATCGTTAATGTCGATTTTTATGCAGACGCCGCAATTCCTGATTTGTGGCTAGCGCTGCGCGACGTGGTGGAAGGGTGGGTAGAGCAGGGCGTAACACTTTTTCGCGTGGACAATCCGCATACGAAACCGCTGCCTTTCTGGGAGTGGTTGATCGCAGATATCCGCCATAAATATCCTGACGTTATTTTTCTTGCTGAAGCGTTCACCAAGCCTGCAATGATGGCACGCCTGGGGAAGATTGGTTTCAGCCAAAGCTACACCTATTTCACCTGGCGCAATACCAAAGCGGAATTGGAAGCCTACTTCACCGAGCTTAACGAGGCGCCGTGGCGTGACTGTTACCGCCCAAATTTTTTCGTCAATACGCCTGACATCAATCCGCGTTTTTTGCATAACAGCGGGCGCCCGGGCTTTTTAATTCGCGCAGCCCTCGCCACTATGGGTTCAGGTTTGTGGGGCATGTATTCAGGCTTTGAAATCTGTGAGGCTGAACCGGTTCCGGGTAAAGAGGAGTACCTTAATTCCGAAAAATATGAAATTCGCGCGCGGGATTATTTCGCACCGGGTAACATCAACGCGGAAATTGCCCAGCTCAATCGCATTCGCCGTTTGAATCCTGCATTGCAAACGCATTTGGGTTTTAAAGCCTACAAAGCCGACAACGACAACATCCTCTATTTCGGTAAACGCACGCCGGACCTCAGTAACTTTATCCTGATCGCCATCAACCTTGATCCATTTCACGCCCATGAAGCCTCCTTTGAATTACCGCTGTGGGAATTCGGTTTACCCGACTTCCATAGCATGCACGGCGAAGATCTGATGAACGGCCATACCTGGACCTGGTATGGCAAAACCCAGTGGATGCGTCTGGAGCCCTGGCATCAGCCATTCGGCATCTGGCGTATTCACCCTGTACGGTGAGGTGACTCATGGCGAAGCGCGCCAAGCCTGCGGCCTTTTTAAAAGACCCTCTGTGGTACAAGGACGCAATAATTTACCAAGTGCACGTGAAATCGTTTTACGATTCCAATAACGATGGCATTGGCGATTTTCCCGGCTTGATTGAAAAGCTCGATTACATTGCGGACCTTGGGATAAATACAATTTGGCTGCTGCCATTCTATCCCTCGCCACGTCGTGATGATGGTTACGATATTGCTGAGTACCGTGCCGTGCATCCTGACTATGGTTCGATGGCTGACGCACGTCGATTTATTGCGGCGGCGCATCAACGCGGGTTGCGGGTGATTACCGAGCTGGTCATTAACCACACCTCGGATCAACATCCCTGGTTTCAGCGCGCGCGCCAGGCTAAAAAAGGTTCCAGGGCGCGCAACTATTACGTGTGGTCCGACAGCCCGGAAAAATATTCCGGCACGCGCATTATTTTTCTCGATACCGAAAACTCCAACTGGACCTGGGACCCGGTGGCTGGTCAATATTTCTGGCACCGCTTCTATTCGCATCAGCCGGATTTGAATTTTGATAATCCGCAGGTGATGAAAGAAGTGCTCAGCGTGATGCGCTTTTGGCTTGATCTGGGTGTGGACGGCTTACGTCTGGATGCGATTCCCTATTTGATCGAACGCGACGGCACCAATAATGAAAATCTGCCAGAAACGCACGATGTATTGAAAAAAATCCGCGCCGAGCTGGACGCAAAATACCCCGACCGTATGCTGCTCGCCGAAGCCAACCAATGGCCGGAAGATACGCAACTCTACTTCGGCGGAAAAGACGGTGGCGAAGGTGATGAATGCCACATGGCATTTCATTTTCCGTTGATGCCGCGCATGTATATGGCCATCGCGCAGGAAGACCGCTATCCCATTATTGATATCTTGCGGCAGACACCCGAGATCCCCTCCAATTGCCAATGGGCGATTTTTCTGCGCAACCATGATGAGCTAACGCTGGAAATGGTGACCGATAAAGAACGCGATTATTTATGGAATTACTACGCTTCTGACCGCCGTGCGCGCATTAATCTGGGCATTCGCCGCCGCCTGGCGCCGCTGGTTGAACGCGACCGCCGCCGTGTGGAATTGCTTAACAGTTTGCTGCTGTCCATGCCGGGCACACCGACCTTGTATTACGGTGATGAGATCGGTATGGGCGATAATATTTTTCTCGGCGACCGCGATGGCGTGCGCACACCAATGCAATGGTCCGTTGATCGCAACGGCGGCTTTTCGCGCGCTGATCCGGCCGGTCTCGTCTTGCCACCGATTCAGGACCCTTTGTACGGCTATCAAACGGTTAACGTTGAATCGCAAGCGCGCGATCCGCATTCGCTGCTGAACTGGACGCGCAGGATGCTCGCCCTGCGCAAGCAACAAAAAGCCTTTGGCCGCGGCACATTAAAGATGCTTGCGCCGACCAATCGCCGTATTCTGGCTTACGTGCGCGAATATACCGGTGTGGATGGTCGCCATGAAGTCATCCTCTGTGTGGCCAATTTATCGCGTGTGGCCCAGGCAGCAGAGTTGGACCTGTCCGCGTTTAACGGCAAGGTGCCTGTTGAGATGGTGGGTGGTGCGCCTTTCCCACCCATTGGGGAATTTTATTATCAATTAACCTTGCCCCCCTACGCGTTTTATTGGTTCTTGCTGGCCGATGAAACCCAAATGCCTGCATGGCACATCGCCCCGGTTGAACGTATGCCGGAATTGCCCACGCTGGTTATCAAACGGCAACTGTCAGAACTTTTGCAAACACCGGCGCGCACCACACTTGAGCGCGAATCGCTGCAAACCTATTTGCCCAAACGTCGCTGGTTTGCCGGGCACGACGAAACCGCGGGTGGCGAAGTGCGTATGCTTTATGCGCTGCCATTTAGCGAAGAGGGCGATATTTCGGTACTCGCCGAAGTGGAATTGAATGTTAACGGAAACCTGAGCCAGTACCAGTTGCCGCTGTGTTTTATTCCCGAAAAAGATCCCCATACGCCCAGGCAAGAAGCATTAGCGCTGGCACGTTTACGGCGTGGTCGCGAAGTGGGGTTATTGACCGATGCGTTAACCTTGCCGGCGTTTACGCGGCAGGTATTACGTAATTTGCGCAACGAATATGTGATGGAGTGGGAGGGAGGGGAAATTCAATTTATCGGTACCACGCAGCTCAATCATGTTGAAGACAAACCGTACGATGAGGTAAATGTACTTTCTGCCGAGCAATCCAATACGTCTGTCATTATTGGCGATTCGATGGTATTGAAAGTGATTCGTCGAGTGGTGCAGGGCATTCATCCGGAGAGTGAAATCGGTGGTTATCTCACGGAGCAGGGCTACTCAAATATCGCACCCATGCTCGGTGAAGTACGCCGCATAGATGCCGAGGGACAGGTGTACACGCTGATGATCTTGCAAGGCTTCCTCACCAATCAGGGCGATGCCTGGCAATGGACGCAGGACACACTTGAACGTGCGATTCGCGATCAGCTTGCCGGTGGTCTCTCGCAGGTTGAAAACCAATATACGGCGATGTCAGAGCTTAAAGCCTTTGCGCATAAACTTGGCCGACGCCTCGGCGAAATGCATTTAACACTTGCACAAGCCTCCGATAATCCGGAATTTGGTTCGCTGCCCGTCACCATCGCAGAGACAGATGTGTGGGCCAGGAATACCAGTGAGCTGGTGCGCCAGGCGTTGGATGCCATCAGCACCGGCTATGTGTTCGGACCGGAAGGTACACGCTATTCCAGTTGGCTGCTCACGCATCGCGACGAATTGATTGCACTCGTACATAAACTCGCTGCCGAATCTGCCGGTGGTATTCGTACGCGTGTGCACGGTGATTTACATCTGGGCCAGGTACTTGTTGTCGGTGGTGATGCCTACTTTATTGATTTTGAGGGCGAGCCTAATCGAACAATGGCCGAGCGTCGCGATCGCCAGAGCCCACTCAAGGACGTCGCAGGTATGTTGCGCTCATTTGACTACGCGGCAGCTATGGCAATACGCGATGCCCAGAGTACCGACGAATCACCCGAGGCGGAAAAAGTACGGCGCACTATTGCGGCGCGGTATCTCGAACAAACGCGCAGTGCGTTCCAGGATGCCTATTGCGAAGCAGCTGCAGGTCTACCGCATGCCTGGACGGTGTGTCACGGGCCGGACGCCGCGCTGGCATTATTTCGCATTGAAAAAGCCGCATACGAAATTCTTTACGAAGCAAACTTCCGTCAGGAGTGGCTCGATGTACCACTACAAGGCCTGATGGACATTACCCAACATTATCTGGAGCGTAACCAGTGAGTGATCAATCTGTGTCTGCTCTTTCTGAAGCGGAGCGCGGCCATATCGAAGCGTTGGTCCGTGCCTGCCATGGTGATCCGTTTGCGTATCTCGGGCCGCATTCGCAAGGCGAAGAATATATCCTGCGCGCCTTTATGCCTCGCGCCATCAGCGTTGAGGTGCTTGATGCCCTTACCGGTAAATCCCTTGGTGTCATGTCGCAGGATCTGGCGCCGGGTTTATTTACGCTCACGATGCCCACACGCAAACCCTACCGCTACCGAATTCTGTGGGCGAACGGCATGTGTGAGATGGAAGACCCTTACGCCTTCGGTCCACTGCTGGGCGATATGGATTTATATTTATTCGGTGAAGGTAATCATCGCGAGATGGGCCGGGTTTTTGGTGCGCAACTGACGACCCATGAAGGTATTTCCGGCGTGCGCTTTTCAGTGTGGGCGCCCAATGCACGGCGTGTTTCGGTCGTAGGAAATTTTAACGCCTGGGACGGTCGTCGCCATCCGATGCGCGTGCGTTATCCTGCCGGTGTATGGGAAATTTTTATACCGCGACTGCAAGCGGGCGAAGTGTATAAATTTGAAATTCTCGATTGCAACAGTAACCTTACCTTGAAGGCTGATCCCATGGCCCTGGCAACCGAGGCACCGCCAGCAACCGGTTCCGTGGTCAGTGCGCCCCTCGAATTTCAATGGCACGATCAACAGTGGATTCAGCGGCGCAACAGCGCTGATCCTTATAAGCAAGCCATCAGTATTTATGAAGTACACGTGGGCTCGTGGCGGCGTGGGTGGGAAGAAGATCCGATCCTGAATTGGCACGAACTGGGCGAACAATTAATTCCGTATCTGGTCGACATGGGGTTTAGCCACGTGGAATTATTGCCCATCATGGAGCATCCCTTTGGCGGCTCCTGGGGCTACCAACCGCTCTCACAGTTTGCACCTACTGCACGTTACGGCAGCCCCGCCGATTTTGCGGCCTTTGTGGATAAATGCCATCAGGCGGGCATTGGCATTATTCTCGATTGGGTGCCCGCGCATTTTCCCACCGATGCGCACGGCCTCGGTCAATTCGACGGCACCGCGCTGTATGAATATGCCCATCCTTTCGAAGGCTTTCATCAGGACTGGGATACCTATATTTACAACCTCGGCCGCAACGAGGTGCATGGCTTTATGCTCGCCTCCGCCCTGCATTGGTTGCGTGCTTACCATGTCGATGGTTTGCGCGTAGACGCCGTTGCCTCAATGCTCTACCGCGATTATTCGCGCGAACAGGGCGAGTGGATTCCCAACCAATACGGCGGCCGCGAAAATCTCGAAGCCATTGATTTTTTGCGGCACCTGAATGATGTGGTTGCCAGCGATGCGCCCGGTACCATGGTTATTGCTGAAGAATCCACCGCCTGGCCCGGTGTAAGCCGCCCAACGCAAGAGGGTGGCCTCGGCTTTATTTACAAGTGGAATATGGGTTGGATGCACGACACGCTTAAATACGCGAGTGAAGATCCGCTCTACCGAACGTTTCACCATCACCAACTGACATTTGGTTTGCTTTACGCCTTTTACGAAAATTTTATTTTGCCGATATCCCACGACGAAGTAGTCCACGGTAAAGGTTCACTGCTCAACAAAATGCCCGGCGACCACTGGCAAAAATTTGCAAACCTGCGACTTTACCTGAGCTTTATGTGGACCCATCCCGGCAAAAAATTGTTGTTTATGGGCTGCGATATCGCGCAGTGGCGGGAATGGAACCACGACGAACAACTCGATTGGTTCTTGCTCGATTACCCCGAACATCGCGGTGTGCAGCAATTGCTGAAAGACGTCAACCACCTGTACCGCAACGAGCCTGCGCTACACGAGCTGGATCACAAAACGGAGGGGTTTCAGTGGCTCATCGGCGATGACCATAAAAACAGCGTCTACGCCTGGTTGCGCCGTGGCACAAGCGGCGCGCCGGTATTGGTCGTGCACAACTTCACGCCAACCCCACGCCCTGGTTATCGGATCGGGGTACCCGTTGGCGGTAGCTGGAAGGTTATGTTAAACAGCGATGCCGAATGCTACGGCGGATCAAACTCCGGTGTGGCTGCTGCATTCGCTATCGAAGAGCACGGCCACGACCAGCCCTACATGCTCCAACTGAATTTACCGCCCCTGGGAGCATTGATACTCAAACCATCTTCACAGCACGAATATTAGTGCATCTTGGATTCAATCAGCATGTCGCCACTGGGTGGCGTTATTAACAGACACACGCCTGAAAATCCGGGATGATCATTGCCATTCACTGTAAATCACATCACTGAGGGAGCTCCGATGAGACTGACCAACAAAGTGGCTTTGGTAACCGGCAGCACGCAAGGCATAGGCCTGGGCATTGCAGAGCGCCTGGCAAAGGAAGGGGCCGACATAATTATTGCCGGGCGCTTGGAAGATGAACGCTCGGCGGCGGCAGCTGAGCAGGTCCAGGCCCACGGGTGCCGCGTGTGCGTACTGGCCGGTGACATTTCCGACGTAGCAACCTGCCGGTATTTGATTACCGAAGGCGTGGCGCGGATGGGTTCAATAGACATCCTGGTCAATAATGCCGGGGTAGAAAAGCCTGCGCCCTTCTGGGAGATGACAGAAGCGCATTTTGATCGCACCATGAGCGTCAATCTAAAAGGCGCGTTCTTCACTGCCCAGGCTTTCGTACAACACCTGCGCGATACCGGGCGTGGGGGCAAAATTATTAATATCAGTTCCGTTCACGAAGAATTACCCTTCCCAAACTTTACTGCTTATTGTGCAAGTAAAGGCGCGCTCAAGATGATGACGCGCAATCTGGCCATTGAGTTGGCGCACCTCGGCATTACCGTCAATAACATTGCACCGGGCGCCATTGAAACGCCCATGAATAAAACCTTGCTTAATAACCCTGTGCTACTGGAAAAGTTGCTGTGCAATATTCCGCTGCGGCGCCTGGGGCAACCGGAAGATGTGGCTGGTTTAGCGGCGTTCCTCGCATCAGCGGATGCAGATTATGTTACCGGTTCGACCTTTTATGTTGATGGAGGCCTGTTGTGGAATTATACGGAGCAGTAATACCCACTGCTGATGATGAGCTGGTTGATGCTGACGATATTCAACATTTATTACCGCCCGATACCCTGACGCCCGCAGACCGCTATCAAGAATTGTTTGTTGCGGTGCAAATGAACGAAATATTTTCCGATAGCAAAACCTTTGTAGACTGTGTGCCGCGCCATGATCCTGAACATATTCTTCGTGAGTATCGTGCACATTGTGCGCGCGAGGATTTTAATTTACGGCAGTTTGTGCTCGACAACTTTACCGCTGAGGAAGCGCCGCCCGATTGTTTTGTTGCCAACCGTGAGCTGAGCCTGGCGGAACATATTGATAGACTGTGGGATGTTTTAACCCGTCGCCCGCGCAAACATCCCAAGCGTTCATCACTGCTCGCTTTGCCTCATGATTATGTGGTACCCGGTGGGCGTTTTAGTGAGCTGTATTATTGGGATTCCTATTTCACCATGCTCGGACTGCTCGACCGCAAACGGTCGAACTTGCTACGATCCATGGCTGATAATTTTGCCTACCTCATCGACACCTACGGCCATGTGCCTAATGGCACCCGCAACTATTACCTGAGCCGGTCACAGCCGCCGGTGTTTTGCCTGATGGTGGAGTTATTCGAAACCGGCGGCATTCACAAAGCGCTCGATTATTTACCGCAGCTGCGTAAGGAATACGCTTTCTGGATGGATGGTGCAGATGATTTGCGCCCGGGAGAAGCACATCGCCGCTGTGTGCGCATGGCCTGCGGTGCATGGTTAAACCGCTATTGGGATGATCGCGATGGTCCGCGCGAGGAATCTTATTTCGAAGACGTGACCACCGCACGCGCATCAACCCGCCCGGCCCACGATGTATATCGCGATTTACGCGCGGCAGCAGAATCCGGATGGGATTTCAGTTCGCGCTGGCAAGCCGATCCGCATTCATTAGCAACCATTCGCACCACGGCGATTGTGCCGGTGGATCTTAATTGCCTGCTGTTTAAGCTGGAGCGACAGATCGCCCGCCTGTGCGCGCAAGCCGGTGAAATACAGGCAGCGGATGATTTTATTCAGCGCGCGAATGCCCGTCAGGCCGCGATCAATAAATACTTCTGGCGAGAGAGTGAAGGCGCCTACATGGATTACGATTGGCAACTGCAACAACAGCGTGACAATCTCACTGCGGCCACGGTAGTTCCGCTGTTTGTCGAGATGGCCAGTCCTGAACAAGCCAACGCCGTCGCCGACACCATCCGCCAGCGCCTGCTCGCACCGGGCGGAATCTCAACCACAGAATTAGGCCACACCGGCCAACAATGGGACCGCCCCAACGG
>CAMLOU010000068.1 GCA_946481735.1 uncultured Cellvibrio sp. | reverse complement strand
GCAGAAGCAGAAGCAGAAGCAGAAGCAGAAGCAGAAGCAGAAGCAGAAGCAGAAGAGGATGTGGTCTTCTCATTTGATGCGCAAGAAGAATCTTCGCACGATGAAGACTTTGATCCGGAAATCGTAGAAATTTTCATCGAAGAAGCCAGCGAACTGCTGGAAGACATCGAGCGCGCCCTGCATGAGTGGCAGGAAGACTGGAACAACACAGAACCCGTCGAAGATTTGAAACGCAGCCTGCATACTTTTAAAGGCGGCGCGCGTCTGGCAGGGATGATGGACATCGGCGATCTGTCGCACGAATTTGAAAGCGTTTTGATTGAGATGGGGGCCGACGCCGAGATCGATCAACAATTTTTCAAGCGACTCAATAATTACCAGGACCGGTTGCATTTACTGGTTGATCGCGCACGGGCCAAGCTGGCTGGCGAAGCCTTGCCACCACTGGATAATGGCATCCTGGCTGCACCCGAATCCCATGCAGATGCAGAGTTGGATGCGCCCATCATCTCGCCCGTCCGCGGGCCCGACGATGAGGATGATCAGCCCGCCCCGACAAAACCGGCTTTCGGCAACGACAACTATGAGTTTGTCGATACCTCAAAAGTTATTCCGTTTACCCCAAAACCCAAGCAGGTACCTGCCGCGCCGTCATTGCCGTCAGTAGACCTTCCCGGTATGCGCCCCGGCCCCAGTGGCGGTGCTGCACCGGCACCGATTCAACACCTTGCAACCCGCCGCAGCGGTCCGCAGGAAGTAGTAAAAGTCTCGGCCGAATTGCTGGAGGAGCTGGTTAACCTCGCGGGTGAAACCTCCATCAGCCGCGGTCGGATGGAGCAACAGGTCAGCGACCTGAGTACCGCCATCGACGAGATGGATTCCACCATCCAGCGCTTGCAGGAACAGTTGCGTC
Organism: uncultured Cellvibrio sp.; assembly: GCA_946481735.1. The sequence goes on along the minus strand of CAMLOU010000068.1, from coordinate 22,342 downwards.
GTCTGGACATTGAAACAGAAGCCCAAGTGTTGTTCCGGCAAGAACAAATGTCCGCCCATGAGGATTTCGACCCTCTGGAGATGGACCGCTACTCCCAGTTACAGCAGTTGTCACGCTCACTGATTGAGTCAGCTTCAGACTTGATGGACCTGAAGTTCACTCTGGCTGATAAAACCCGCGACACCGAAACCCTGTTGTTGCAGCAGTCCCGGATTAATACGGACTTGCAGGAAGGCCTGATGCGTTCGCGCATGGTGCCTTTCTCACGCCTGGTGCCGCGTTTGCGTCGTATCGTAAGGCAAGCCGCTACCGAACTTGGCAAAGAAGTCGAGTTTGAATTGGATAACGTCGAAGGCGAACTGGACCGGACGGTCCTGGAGCGCATGGTGGCACCGCTGGAGCACATGCTGCGTAACGCAGTAGACCACGGTATCGAATCAGCCGAAGACCGCGTTAACGCCGGAAAGCCAGCCACGGGCCGCATTGTGTTGAGCCTGGGCCGCGAAGGTGGCGACGTGATGCTGCGCCTGGCCGACGATGGCCGTGGTATCAATCTCAAGCGCGTTCGTGAAAAAGCCATTGAACGCGGCCTGATGACTGAAGAAGCACAGTTAAGCGATCAGGACATCATCCAGTTTATTCTGCACGCCGGTTTCAGTACGGCCGATAAGGTCACGCAGATTTCCGGGCGCGGCGTCGGTATGGATGTGGTGCATTCCGAGATCAAGCAGCTCGGTGGCGCCATGTTTATCGACTCTACCTGGGGTCAGGGCACCGAATTTATCGTGCGCTTGCCGTTCACCGTATCGGTTAACCGCGCCTTGATGGTTCAGATTGGTGACGACCTGTATGCGATCCCGCTCAACACCATCGAAGGTATCGTGCGGGTCAGCCCCTTTGAGCTGGAACATTATTACCAGGATGAGCAAGCCCGCTTCGAATATGCCGGGGAGAACTATCTGGTGCGCTATCTCGGCGCCATGCTCGACAGTACTGCCCAACCCAAGCTGGACGGCCAGTCCCTACCCTTGCCGGTGGTGCTGGTGCGCAGTGCGGAAAATACCGTGGCGCTGCAAGTGGATCGCCTGCTGGGTAGCCGCGAGATCGTGGTAAAAACCCTCGGCGTACAATTCAGTACGGTGCGTGGTGTGTCCGGCGCAACGGTGATGGGTGACGGTAGTGTGGTGGTGATTCTCGACCTGCACGCGCTCATCCGTGAACAATTGGCGCTCGGCCTCGGCAAGTCTCTGCTGCTTGAACCGCTCAGCCCGGCAACGCCGGCGAAGAAAGACGAGCAGACCGAACAGACGGTGATGGTCGTGGACGATTCGGTTACGGTACGTAAGGTCACCAGCCGCTTCCTGGAACGCGAAGGTTTCAACGTTATTACCGCCAAAGACGGCGCCGAAGCGCTCTTGTTGTTGCAGGACCATATCCCCGATGTGATGCTGCTCGACATTGAGATGCCACGTATGGACGGTTTCGAAGTGGCCAAAAATATCCGCACCAGTTCGCGCCTGAAAGATATTCCGATCATCATGATCACCTCGCGCACCGGCGACAAACACCGCGAGCGCGCCTTTAGTCTGGGCGTTAACAAATACATGGGCAAACCTTACCAGGAGGATTTGCTGCTCAATAACATCAATGAACTCCTGGGCAAACCGGCGAGATAATCGTGTGTGCATTGCGTGTCGGCATACTGGTGGACTCTGCAACCAAGCAGCACTATCTCACCGGTCTGGTAACACAGGCAGAACATCAGGTGGCCTGCGCCTTGCTGTTAACCACCGTTTCGTCTCCACCAGAGACGCCGCTTGATGCCTGGATCATTGATGTAACGGCGGACCAATCCGCCAAAACGGAACAGGACGAAACGCAGCTGGCACACGAACAGTTTGTTGAGCAGCTGTTAGAAACCGCCACAGTCCCGGTTATCCTCAGCGACAGCAGCGAGTACAGCGAAGGCAGTGAAGGCCACAAAGCCTGGTTGCGTCGGATGACCCAACGTCTGCAACGCTTGAGCGGGGACATCAACCTGCAACAAGCTGAGCGGGCTCCACGCCTCTGGGTATTGGCCGCATCGACTGGCGGTCCGGCAGCGGTGAAGGAGTTTCTCAGCTATTTGCCGGCAGAATTGGGCATCGCTTTTGTTTATGTCCAGCACATTGACGCTCACTATTCGACTACCCTGATCCGCATGATGAGCGGGGCCGGACATTACCCCGCTGCCTTGGCCTGCCAGGGTGCGGTGCTGCAGCCCGACGCCATTACCCTGATCAGTGCGGAACGGCGCGTGGACATTCTGGAAAACGGCACCCTGCTGGTCAGCGAAAAACCCTGGGGCGGTTGTTATGCGCCGTCGATTGACCAGGTGGTGGCCAATGTCGCCAGGATCTATCGGGAACGTAGCGGTTTAATCGTGTTTACCGGGATGGGCGACGATGGCGCGGCCAGCGCCCGGCTTATCAAACAACAGGGTGGCCAGGTGTGGGTGCAGACGCCGACAAGCTGCACCAGCTCGTCCATGCCCGAAGCAACCCTGGCAACTGAATCGGTCGGCTTCAGCGGAACACCGAAGGAATTGGCCCGACAGTTGGCCACCTTCACCCGTGGAAGCCGCAGCCATCAAGCCATTAAATTACCGAACCATTAACTTCAACGTTTAAAGGAAGCGCTCCCATGAGAGCCCCACAACGCCTCGAAAAGAAAATCCAGGAAGTCGCCAGTTTGCTGGTGCCGGTGCGCGACGGTCTGTTGTTACTGCCCAACGTATCTGTGGCGGAAATTGTGCCTATTACCCAGGTGTTACCGGTCAGCAATGCGCCCGACTGGTACCTGGGCGACTGCGTGTGGCGGGAGCAAAAAGTCCCGGTGCTGTCCTTCGAAACACTCAATGGTGATCCCAAAGGCGGTACCAGTAATCGCGCACGTTTTGCGGTACTTAACAGTACCGGCATCAGCGATGAGTTACCGTTTATCGCCATCGTTACTCAAGGTTTGCCACGCTTGGCGCGGGTGAATGAAGAGGAGATCCGCGAGCGCGACGGCGACAAGAAACCTTTCGAATTGATGTATGTCTCATGGGCCGGAGAGGATGCAGTTATTCCTGACGTCAGCCGTATGGAGCAAGCATTACTCGATTATCGCAACGGTGCGGGATTCTATTAGTTCTGCGCGTGCTTACCCTAATAACCAATGGATTACGCTTACACATGTCATTACCCAGGCTTTCAGGAAAAAAACTGTCTTTCGCTACCTTGTTACTCGCCGGTTTAATCAGCCTTCATGGCTGCGGCGGCTCCCGTGATGAGCCGTTTGATCCAGGCGATGATGACGATGATGATAACGTGGATGTTGTAACGGTTGATTTCAGTTTGGTGGAGAGCGGCTCAGACGCGCGGCTGGCGACAGATGACAATAAGCGTCTGCAAGTCCTGCGCGAATATGCTGAGTTTTATGAGATATATGACCAGTATAGCGAGACCACTCTTCCTGAAGACCCGGACTTTGAACGAGGCCAGGTAGTCCTGATCGACGCTGGCGTTATCGACAACAGTCCTTGCGCTGACAAACTGGTTTTTAGCGACATCCGCGCCCAGGAAGAAAACGGTTCTGTCGTCAAAGTTATCGTGGAATATGAAGAGCAAGAACCGGAAACCGACGCTGACTGCCCTACCGAGTTTCAGGCGACCCGACCTTTCCGTTTTTACTTTATTGAAAGCCGCGAAAAACTGATCTTCTCTGAAGAGATTCAGTGACCTTCTTCATCAAGCTCAAGTTCGAGATCTTCCTCTTCGTCTTCATCTTCGTCGTCCTCATCCACGCCACCGACGGCTTGAAGTCCGTCAGAGATCGCCCCATCGATATTGCACCAGACTGATCGCCGCTATCGGCGCAGTCTCGGTGCGCAACACGCGCGGTCCCAGGGTGAGCGGAGTAAAACCTTTTACCCGCGCCCGCTCAATTTCATGATCCGATAATCCCCCTTCCGGTCCAATCAACAGCGCGACGCTGGCAACGGTCGTGTCGTCGGGTAAACCGCTGCTGTCGCGATGGTGCAGGACAAATTTGTGCTGTGCGTCCACCTGCGCCAACCACTCATCCAGGTCACGCGGCTCGCTCAGCAACGGCAGGATATTGCGCTGGCATTGTTCACAGGCGCTGATCAAAATGTGTTGCCAGTGCTGCACTTTTTTATCTTGTCGCTCCCCGGCCAATTTCACTTCTGTTCGCTCCGTCAATAACGGCGTGATGCGTGTAACACCTAACTCCGTGGCCTTTTGTAATACCCAGTCCATGCGTTCACCGCGCGATACGCCAATAGCCAGTTCGAGTTGCAAGGGAGATTCGCGGTCAGCTGCCGAAAACTCACCGATGGCAAGAGTCACCTGCTTTTTACCCATGTCAGCAATCTGGGCCTGAAACTCGCCGCCCTGCCCATTAAATAACACCAGCTCACGTCCCGGCTGCATACGCAACACTTTACCCAGATAATGCGCAGCGGCATCTTCCAACACCAGGGATTGACCGACGGTTAGCGAGTGAGGCGTATAAATTCGGGGAATGCGCATGGAAACAATGGCCCAGTAATCGTTCAGACATCAGCTGTCAGCAAATTGTAGTAAAGTGGCCGGACAATCAACAGCACTAATCAATTATGGATATTGTTACCCACGCGTTATTAGGCGCAGTCGCCGCTCGATCCATCAGCCAGTACCAGCATCGTCGAGCAGCCACTATCATCGGTGCGATTGCTGCGTTGTTGCCAGATCTGGATGTCTTAATCCGCAGCAGCAGCGACGTGTTGATGACCTTGACCTATCATCGCCACTTCACCCATTCATTATTGTTTGCGCCCTTAGCTGCGCTCGTAGCAAGCCTGTTTCTGTGGCCACTGTTTCGGCGTCACCTGAGCAACGCGCGCCTCTATGGCTATGCATTGACAGGTTATATATCCGCTTGCCTGTTGGACGTCTGCACCAGCTACGGCACATATTTGCTGTGGCCACTGGTCGACAAACCCCTCTCGCTGAACATTATTGCGGTGATCGATCCCGTGTTCAGTCTGTTCCTGATACTTGCCTTGAGTCTCGCCGTTTACTTGAAGCAACAGCCTTGGTGCTGGTTCGGATTGGCCTGTGCCGCTGCCTATCTATCGATGGGAAGTCTCCAACACCAGCGCGCGTATCAGGCCGCTGAAACACTGGCAGAACAGCGCGGGGTGACGCCGGAACGAATAATTATTAAACCTACATTGGCCAACATACTGTTATGGCGTGCCGTTACTGTAGAAGGTGATGTGGTTTGGGCCGATGCGATTCGCGTCGGTCTGTTTGATAAACCAAAGGCATATATGGGCGCATCAACAACATTAATTGATCCGACCAAGTGGAATAATTTACCGCCGAACTCGCGCGCTTATCAGGACCTTTACCGTTTTTATCGGCTCGCAGATCATATGCTGGTGACACACCCGCGCCACTCGCGTGTTGTCGGCGATCTGCGTTATGCCATGCTACCCGACAGTGTTGAGCCTATGTGGGGCATTCGGATTGATCCTGATAATCCTGACGCGCCGACCGAGTTTCTTGTCGATCGCAGGTTTACTCCGGCAATGCGCACGAGGTTAATAACGATGATGAAGGGCGACTGACACTCAGAACGTAATATGATCGGCTGCCAGACACAATAATGCAGCCACCGAAATAGCATCGGTAATCTCACCGCGTTTTACCATCGCGATGGCCTCCTGCAACGGCAGCTTTTTAATTTCGATATCTTCCGAAGCTTCCAGGTTTTGTTTTCCAGGTGACAAGTCACGGGCAACAAATATTTGTGCCTGTTCATCGGTAACAGAATTCGATAAATGCAAGCGCATTAAAAAATCCCACTGCTGCGCGCGCAGCCCGACTTCTTCTTCCAGCTCCCGCTGAGCGGCAGCCAAGGGCATTTCGTCCACCGGACAGCCGCCTTCAGGAATTTCCCAGGTGTATTCATTCAAGGTATATCGGCTTTGCCTGACCAACCAGGTATTACCCTCGCCATCAATAGGCACCACGCCGACTGCAGTATTTTTAAAGTGCACTACGCCATAAATGCCTGGCGTATTTCGGGGCGTAATGACTTCTTCGTGCGATACTTTTATCCACGGATTTTCATAAACCTTTGCAGAGGATTTGACTCGCCATCCACCCACTTTCGTGAACGGAATGCTTTCATCTGACATGGTTGGTATCTCTCAATAATTGCTCTTCAACATCCACGCGCGCGGGTTGTGAGTGAAGCCCAGTTTCGGATAATAGTCATTCGCCTTTGGCGCTGCGAGTAAAACAATCATGCACTCAGGCCCTATGCGCGCCTGGGTTTCTGCAATTAACCGTTTCCCGATGCCCTGATGTTGGTACTCCACATCAACGGCGAGATCTGCGAGGTAGGTGACGTAGGTAAAATCGGTCAAGGATCGTGCAATGCCAATCAAACGCTGATCGTCCCAGGCAGTAATGATCAGGTTGGCATTCTTCAACATGCCAGCGAAGATGTCCGGACGATCAACAGGACGCCGCTCACCCAGGGTAGACTTTTGATAAAGCGCTATGGCTTCTTCCGGCGTGAGGACTGCATCGTCCCGATAGTAAATTGACATGATCATAGAGCCCGTTGGTCCACAAAGCTCTATCATAACGCGTTGGAGACAGGCGGGAAATGTTCGCACTCAATCGAGCGAGGCACCTTTGGGGGGCAACCAATCCGCCAGTTCATCGGCGTGCTCTTCCTCCACGGCAAGAATATCCTCAAGCATACGGCGCGTGGTTGGATCAGCATCACCGATGTATTGAATTAATTCCCGATAGCTTTCAATAGCGATGCGCTCAGCCACCAGGTTTTCACGGATCATATCCTGGAGAGTTTCACCTTCAATATATTCCGCATGGCTGCGAGCCTCCAATGTTGCTGGAGAAAAATCCGGCTCACCACCCAGTTGCACAATACGTGCAGCAATCTGATCCGCATGGTCCAGCTCCTGATTGGCGTGAACCATAAACTCTTCAGCAACTGCCTGCGCACGCAAACCGTGAGCGACAAAATGATGCCGGCGGTAGCGCATGACACACACCAGCTCTGTCGCTAACGCCTCATTCAATAAGGTCAACAGACGTGGGCGATCCAGACTGTACCCGGCGGTCACCGCACCGTCTTCCGTATGCGCCCGGGCTTGTTGACGTAAGGTGGCAACATCCGTGAAAGAGAAATTCTCGTTCATATTTTTACTCTCGTGGTGATTTATCGGAAAATAAAATCTAACGGCTACTGATTGAATTGTCGTTTCACCTGTTTAACGCAGGCCTTTTTCTCCTCACTTTTCAGACGCTCACACTTTTCCAACGCCAGGTTGTAGTCGGCTTCACTGATTTCGTCCAATGCGTCCTGATGGGCATCGCGCACTTTTTGATTCGCTTTCGCGACACTGACACGTTGTTGATATTCCAGCTGCGCACGTTTAAGGCAAATATCCTGTTCGTTACCTTTATGTGCCTGGCACCTGGTTTTCGCGACCTCCAGTTCCGCATCGGCGTATGAGATCAATGCGTTTGTCTTTGCTTCCGGCGTATTTTTTTCCGCTGACTCCGCATCAGCTTCCTGCTTTTTTCTTTCCGCTTTTGCTTCCGCAATGCAAACATCCTGCGCATGCCCTTTTAAGACATCACACAGCTCCCGTGCAGCCACATACTCTTTTTCGACACGCTGCATATTGGCTTCATATTCGGGTGACGATGAAAAAGGCACTGCCCCTGCTGTGGTTGACAGGCACAACAAGCCAAAAGAAAAGGCCGCTATTTTTTCAAGGAAATGATTCATGGCGTCTACCATCCTGGCTGATGAAAGAATAGCTTGCGCGCCCGTCCAGGCAGATTCAGTACGTTTGCAAACATTAATGCCAACAAAGCGGGAAGCGTGGTGAAAAGGAGTTAGCGCGTGCAGCTTAAATTGCTCAATCAGTTGCGCTAATCAATAGGGTATTGATCAATGAAAGCGATGCGGTTCCAGTTGCACGGAACCCAGGTGGGAGCCCAGCATTAATACGCGCCCGGCGTAGCGATCTTCACCGGTTACCGTAAATTCAAAATAGAACGCGCGCCAGAAACGGAATTGCCCGCGGCTATCGCGTTTGAACCACAACCGGCGTAAATGTACATTCTGGTCCAGCATCTGCACCTGCATCTCTGCACAATGCCGTTGCGCCGCGACAAAGGCCATTTCCTTAATCCTCAATGCATTAAACCAGTAGTAGATAACCAGACCGAGCAGGATGAGCCAGAAGAGTGCCGTGATATCAAGCATGAGCGAATAAACACAGAAAGGAACTGAAACAGCTATCGGCTTCAGCACAATAAAGGAGGAGGACCACCCATGGCGAAGGCGCCAGAGGCAAGGATAAAGGGGATGGTGAAGTGATCGTCATCCCCTTGAAACATAACTGCTCTTAGAGAGGAGTTACGTTCTCCGCTTGCGGACCTTTTTGACCTTGAGTCACTTCGAAAGTCACTTTTTGACCTTCTTTGAGCGTTCTACGACCGGTGCCGTTGATAGCACGGAAGTGAACAAACACGTCTGAACCACCTTCACGCTCAATAAAACCGTAACCTTTGTCGTCGTTAAACCATTTAACAACACCAGAGACCAGATCTGACATACTTTCCTCGTCTTGCATAAAAAAGCCAGCGATGCTGACCAAACATTAAAACCGACTTTATTAAAAGCCAGGGTGAAATAGCTTATTAATAAAGCTATTGCTAAGGTCGTGGTGCGTACCAAGGGGGCGAGCAAACGGAGGTAACCTCACAAAAGCTGTCGTCTTTGGACGAATCTCAATCTGTAGCAGTTCAAAATTAAAGCACTTCGCCTATGTGAGTTCAAGAGATTATGGATGAATTTAGACAATATTCGACGTTTTTTATAATGGAAATCAAACGCTGCATAGGCAACTAACTGTGATCGCTTTCGCGCGTGTTATTTGTCGCAGCCTTTTTGCCTAATGTTTCATGAAGGTAGATTGCCAAACCGATGACTAAAAAACCTATTAACATCACCCAACGCTTTACGCTTTCAAATTCATAACCCAGCTTTGCGAGTTGGTAACAAGCCAGAGCCCAAGCCGCGCATGCAAAATAAGCCCAACGTTGTTGACGGTTAACGCCATACAGGATCACGCCGGTAACCGCTGCCCAAAAGACACCATAAAAATTGGCGAAGCTTAAAAAGCCCATCAGTGATGTCAACAATATTAACTGCAATAAAACGTTCAATACTTTTGTTACAACTGTCACCTTCGCCATCACCAGTACCATTAAAACTTTTGTGTGTTACCAATCTACACCATTTGCACAATTTGTTGTCAGCTCGTCGATAAACGCACTGGCAATGTGCACTGCTGTTGCGAACTTGTCTGTGCAAGTTCGAGCATATGCAACGCCAACAGGGCTTGTTGCGGCGGCGTTAACAAGGGTTCGTTGACGCATAAATGTGCATGAATATTTCGATAAAAATCCTGATAGTCGCCCGCCACCGTAGGGTATTTTTGTCTACCCTCATCGTTGTGTAAAACACCCCATTCGCTTTCGGTTTCTTCCGACCATCCCTCCGTGGTGGGTTTAATGCCCGCCAGTAAACGCGGTTCCTGGATATCCTGCTGCTGCTTGAGGTAGGTGCCTTTTTCGCCGTGGATAACGTATGCCGGTGCCGGCTCCCGCGCCAGCAATGAACCGGTGAGCGTTACGTGAAACGTCGGGTAGTCCAGACGCACATTGAAGTAATCATTTACCTGGCTCGCCTGCCGCTGGATACGTAAGTCGGCGGTAAGCGCGTGCGGCAAACCAAATAACAGCAAGGATTCATCCAACAGGTGAATACCAATGTCGTAGAACAACCCCGCCGCCGGGTGGTGTTCTTCTTTCCATTTTTTCGGACCGGGTTGTGGTCGGTAACGCTCCACACTCAGCGCAAAATGCCTTAACTCACCGACGCCGGATTCCGCCAGCAATTTGCACGCCGTGCGGTAACCGGAAGCAAATCGGCGATTGTGGTACACCGACAACATCAAGCCCTGCTGTTGTGCCAGTTTCGCCAGGGCTTCGCCTTCTGCCACTGTCGGCGTAAACGGTTTTTCAACAATGACATGTTTACCGGCCAGCAAAGCGGCCTCTGTCATCGGGTAGTGCAAGGGGTTGGGCGTATTCACCACGATAATATCGATGGACGGATCGCGCAGGATTTCATCGTAGTCGCGAACAATGTGGGCATCGGGAAATTGTGCGCTGGAATCCGTGCGCGTGCGCTCCAGAATTTTTACCAGTTCGAAATCCGGATTCGCGTGGATGAACGGAGCATGGAACAGGCGGCCCGACATACCATAGGCAGCCAAGGCTACACGCAATCGTTTAGGCATATATCAAGTCCGATCAACAGGGAGGGTTTGATGAGGTCGGTTCGGTGTAGCTTGCACATCATGAAAAAGACTCGGGTACGTTAAGTCCTTAATCGGAACTGTGTTTGGAACGGTCGCGCCAGCCTTGGTATTTTCGGTGTACCCCGCGCGTCAACGCCTGCGAATAATCTTCCAGCAAATCCACACCGGTGAGCACAAAGACAACAATAACTGACAGCTTGATGGCCGAGAGATCGTAACCAATCGCAATGCAGACGCCGATGGCCGCCAGGGCCCAGATGGTCGCCGCCGATGTCACGCCGAGCACCACGCCATCGCGCGCCAGCATCACGCCAGCGCCGAGAAATCCGATACCGGTAATGACCTGCCCGATGATGCGTGAAGGATCAGTTGCATCTGTCTGAACCAGCGTTGCCGATGAAATAAAGACATAGGTGCCCAGGGTAATCAGCGTCGAGGTGCGAATACCCACCGGCTTACCGCGCAATTGCCGTTCCAGGCCGATAATAAAACCGCACAACACTGCCGTGCCGATAGAGTGCCATTCAAAGGGCGCAATCGAAATAATGTCAGCAAGCGTCATAGCACACCTCGGCAGTTAATCCTCATCACTTACACTCCCATAACCTGCTTCACCAGATAATTTTTCAGTAGCGGTAAATCATTGAATTGTTGCAGCCCGATATTGCGCAACAGAGTGACTTCCAGCGAGCGATGGCCGAACAAACGTTTGAAACCTTCCATCGCACTCATCATGCCCAGGTTGCTTGCCAGGCGCTGCCGCTGGTAGCGACGCAGGATGGAATAATCGGCCAGGGGGATGTTGCGCACCAATGCCCGTTCAATCTCGCCAGCCAGGGCGGCCGCATCAAGCAAGCCGAGGTTGACGCCCTGCCCGGCCAGCGGGTGAATATTGTGGGCGGCGTCACCCACCAGCACGATGCCCGGTTGGCTATATTGCTGTGCATGACGCTGGCGTAAGGGTATGCAAAAGCGCTCGGAGCAATGGTCGATGTTTCCCAACCGATGTTCAAACGCAGCACCCAGGCGCCTGCAGAATGTAGCCGTATCCAGCGCCATCAACTCTTCCGCCAGCGGGGTATCAGCTGACCAGACGATGGAGCAGTGATGTGTATCCCCTGCTTCCGACAAGGGCAAGAAAGCCAGCGGGCCGGTGTACATAAACCGTTGCCAGGCGGTATATGCGTGGGTTTCGCTGGTGCGAACCGTGGCCACAATGGCCCGTTGCTGGTAATCCCATTCACGGGTGCGGAAGGCGGCCAGCTCACGGACACGCGATTGCGCACCGTCAGCCGCTATCAATAACGGCGCTTGCAGGGTATCGCCATTGCTCAGGGTGACCTGGACGTCCGGTTGCATCAGCTGCGGGCCGCGCAGATCCAGAACGCTGGCCGGCTGCAGCACCTCCACCTGCGGCAGCTGCGCCAGGCGCTCACGCAAGGCCCGCACAGCCACTGAATTCTCGACGATATAACCAAGGCATTCCTGCCGCACATCGGCACTGGAAAAATGAATTGCCGCGGTCCCCTCACCATCCCATACATGCATATCGCGGTAGGCACAGACGCGGGCCTGCTGAATCGGTTGCCATACCTGCAATCGCTCAAGCCATTGCCGGGAGGCCGGTGTCAGTGCCACCACCCGCGGGTCAAATTGTTCGCCGCTATAGCTCGGCATATCACCGCCGGCCTCAACCAGCGCAATGCGCAGGGGTTTTGCCGGCGCCAGTCTGGCCAGTGCACAGGCCAGACTGGCCCCGACCAAGCCGGAGCCAACCAAAATCAGATCATAGTTTTTTGTCATCGGACTCATGCGGATGTCGCTCCAGAGCCAGAGCTGCGCCAGCGCGGACTGCGCCCCGCTGTTCCCATGGTATGTTCAGCAAAATACTGTTTGGCTGCCGGTAGCGCCGCCAGACTGATAAAACCCAGGTGACGTAAGGCAATCAACGGCAAACGGTCCGAAGAAAACAAACGCACCAGACGATCGCTGAAGGTAATCGTCAGTGCTTGATCACGTTGTTGCCGTTCAAGGTAGAGTTGCAAATCGGCCAGGTCTCCCGGCGTTTTGTGCAATCGCTTTGCTTCGGCGAGCGTTTCGGTCAGAACAACCCCATCGCGCAACGCCAGGTTAAAACCTTGCCCGGCCACCGGGTGTAAAAAATGCGCGGCGTTGCCCACCAGGACCACACCGGAACGGACCTGCTCGCGTGCGGTAACCAGCTGCAACGGAAATGCATGGCGTTGGCTCACCCGCACAAACCGCCCCAAGCGATGGCCGAAACGCTGTTGCAATTGCGCAAGAAACGCCGCGTCCCCGAGACGAATCGCCTGCTGTGCTTCATCCGGCGGTAATGTCCACACCAGTGCCGACCGCTGCCCTTGCGCTGTTTCACCCAAGGGTAAAAGCGCCAATGGTCCCCGGTCGGTAAACCGTTCGTAAGCGATGCCACGGTGCGGCTCAGAAAATTCCACATTGGCAATCACGGCAGTTTGCCGGTAGTCCACCGTTTCGGTATCAATGCCCAGCGCGCGTCGCAGGGGCGAATCGCCGCCGTCGGCAATAACAGCCAGCTTACAGCGCAACTCGGTCGGCGCGCCCTTAAACTCCATCAGCAGGCGAACACCTTGTTGCTGTGGAATCAGCTGCTGTACGCGCGCGGGCGAATAACAGTGAATATCGGTTTGCTGTTGGATATGGTTTGCCAGCACATCTCCCAACCAGGCGTTTTCCACGACATACCCCAGGGCTTCAATACCCTGCTCGCTGGCATCAATCAGGCTACCGGCAAGATGCCCCCGGTCGGATACGTGAACCTGGCGAATGGCGGTCGCATGCCGTTCGAGCTGTTTCCAGATACCCAGCTGGCGGAAAATCTCGACGCTGCCATAAGACAACGCCGTGGAGCGAGCGTCAAAATGCGGGGTGTAATCCGGTGGGGTGTCCGACGATAAAAAAGGATGCGCTTCAATCAAAGCGATCCGCCAGCCGCAACCGCTGGCCGAAAGCAGGCTGGCGAGGCTGCTACCCACCATGCCGCCGCCGATGATGGCGATATCAAATTGCTCAGAAGTTGTCATGGGTAACGGCTGGGTGTTGAGTGCAATAAAAAAGATGGCAGCGCGGTTAGGTTAGCCCGCCATCAGTGCTTCAATGTCATCCACACGCTTCGGCACATCGCAGGTCAGGATTTCGCAGCCATCTTTGGTAATAGCGACATCATCTTCAATGCGAATACCGATACCGCGCCATTTTTTGGCGACGCGTTCGTTGTCCGGTGCAACATAAATACCCGGCTCTACGGTCAATACCATACCCGGCTCCAGTACGCGCCACTCACCGCCGACCTTGTAGTCGCCGACGTCGTGCACGTCCATGCCCAGCCAATGGCCGGCGCGATGCATGTAGAATTCTTTGTAGGCTTCGCTGGCGATCAGGTCCTCGACCTTCCCTTCCAACAACCCCAGTTCGACCAGGCCTTCTGTAATTACCTGTACCGTGGCGTTGTGCGGGTCATTCCAGTGATTACCCGGTTTTACCGTGGCAATGGCTGCTTCCTGGGCGCGCAAGACAATCTCGTACAGGGCTTTTTGTTCAGGGGAAAAGGTGCCGTTTACCGGAAAGGTGCGGGTGATATCCGCTGCGTAACTTTCCAATTCACAACCTGCATCAATCAGCACCAGATCACCGCTTTTCAACGGCGCACTGTTCTCAATGTAATGCAGGATGCAGCCATTTTTACCGCCGCCCACGATACTGTTGTATGCGGGCGCGCGCGCGCCACTCATACCAAATTCGTGGAGTATCTCTGCCTCCAGTTGATACTCCATCAACCCCGGTTTGCAGAGCTTCATAGCACGTACATGGGCGCGGGCTGAAATCTCACCGGCTTCGCGCATCACGCGCAATTCGGCGGCGCTTTTAAACAAGCGCATGTCGTGCAGGAAATGACTCAGGTCCAAAAATTCACCCGGTGGTGTAGCGCCGGAACGGACCTTGGCACGAATGGTGTTCACCCAGTCCATCACCTGCTTATCAAATTCACTGTCTTTGCCCATCGCGTAATACACACGCTCGCGGCCCTCAATCAAGCCGGGCAGGATGTCATCAATGTCATCGATAGGAAATGCATCATCCGCCTCGTATTCACTACAGGCGCCTTCCGGGCCCGCGCGATAGCCATCCCAGATTTCCCGCTCGCGGTCGCGCTCGCGGACAAACAGGACATACTCTCCGTGCGGGCGACCGGGTATCAACGCCAGTACAGTTTGCGGTTCGGGAAAGCCGGACAGGTAGAACAGGTCACTGTCCTGGCGGTAAGGGTAATCGGTGTCGCGACTGCGCGGCTTTTCCGGTGCAGCCGCCACGATGGCGATACTGTTAGGCTCCATCAGGGCCATCAGCGCTTTACGACGGCGGGCAAATTCCTGCTTGGTGATTCTCATAGCGACGACAATCTCACACGGTTCAGTGAAGGGTGGGCGGTTGTGGTTCGGCTGTCCCCGGTGCCGCCGGTGCAAATTCCATATAGAGTGATGAGGCAGCCATGCGGATATATTCGGTCAGCTCCATATAATCGGTTTCACTGTCTTCATCTTCTTCCACATCGATATCGATCTGGGCAATCGAGGCCAGGTCGCGCAAGGTTTCCTCAGACTCCTCTGACATCTCCCGCTGACCCACGGCGGCCACGCTGCCGAAACCGGATAAAAAGCCATAACACCATTGACCCAGCGCCGTCAGGCGTTGCGCAATATCGCTCTCATCATCCGGCAGGATCAATACCAGTTCAAAAGCTTCGCCGCGCAATTGGGTTAACGCGTCCTTATACAACTGGCTCAAGGCAGCCCGCACGGATTCATCCGGGGCCTGGGTAAAATCGAGGAATTCAACGGCATCGAGTAACCAGCGGGTTTCGCTCAGGGCTTCACCGCCACACAACTTGCCACACAGCAAACCATGCAACTCAGCGGGGCTATTGAGCGCTCCCAAGGGCAGCAGCAGGTTACACAAATCTTCAAAACGCGAGGAGGATAAATCAGTCATGACACACTCTCTTGAACAATGGCCAAATGCTATCACGATTCCTCCTCTGACCGGGCGAGACATTCTTGTGTGTGCCGTTCAACAGACATTGAATGAAATGAAAAACTATCTTGTTATTCATGCGTTAACGCTGTTTCCTCGAAACTACTTGAATAATTGTGAATAACCGGCCCGCAATCATTGACCACCTGCGGAGGGCGCAATATAGTAGCCGCTGCATCATTATTGGCCACTTATCATGTCTGACGATCTTCTACTCTCGCTGGAAACCAAGCTGGATCGCCTGATTCTGCTGTGCAATCGCCTGCAACAGGAAAATGCACAGTTGAAAGCGCGTGAGGGCGAATGGCAACGTGAACGCGAGCGCCTGATCGAAAAGAATGAATTGGCTCGCAGTCGGGTGGAAGCCATGATTGCCCATTTAAAAAGTCTGGATACGGAATAAGCGGCACGCCATCAGCGGAGAATGACCCAGTGAGCAACGAAACCGTTTTTGTGAAGATCCTCGACAAGGAATACCAGGTTGCCTGCCCGCGCGAAGAGCGTCAGGCATTACAGCAATCGGCGCAGATGCTGGATGAGCGCATGAAAGCTATCAAGAATACCGGCGCCGTCATCGGACTTGAGCGTATCGCTGTCATGGCTGCGCTTAATTTGAGCCATGAACTGTTGCAAGCGCGCACAGCGGGCGGTTCAACCACTACCGACAAGGCAGATTTGCAACGGCTGAGCGAAAAAATCGAACGCGCGCTCAACAGTCTTAATTAGTCTTTCGCTCGCCTCCTAAAAAGTTCCATTACATTTCCTTACCAGAACCCATCATCCCATTCACAAATGTATTTGCGATTGCCTATTGGTGCCAGGTTATAATTGCCCTTGCCCTGGGATGTTTGCCAACCGACAAAGTCCTTGAGCCGATAAATGTGTAACCGGCAGTACCTCGTTGTGTTCGGTGTGCATGTCCGCCTGACGGAAAGCCTAAAGAACCACAGGTATCGCCACCTTGAGCCGTTGGGTTCAAGGCCCGCTTGGTAGCGGCATTTCCGGGGCATCTCTTCCAGCATCTGCGTTACATCTGTTCGACAAGGCCGCCGATGATCCACTCTGCTCCGTCCCGCTCCGAATTACGCCAACAGCTCCGCGCACGTCGCCAAGCGTTGTCACCGACCCAACAGCATCAGGCTTCCCAGGGATTGCTTCGCCAATTGATGAAGCAACCGTTGTTTATGCGCAGCTACCACGTTGCGCTGTATATCGCGGCCGACGGCGAGATTGATCCGGCACCGGTGGCGCAACAATTATGGAAGATGAACAAGACGTGTTACCTGCCGGTACTGCGACCGGACAAGACACAACAGATGTGGTTTGTACGCTATGACCCGGATACGCCCCTCAACCCGAATCGTTACGGGATTGCAGAGCCCGATCCGTTTCACAACCATCGCCTGCCGGCCAATTTATTGGATATGGTCCTGTTGCCTTTGGTGGGTTTTGACCGCAGCGGTGCGCGTCTGGGAATGGGGGCTGGGTTTTATGACTACACCTTTGCCTTCAAGCAACAAAAAAGCAAAGGCAAGCCGTACCTGATTGGCCTGGCGCATACCTGCCAGGAAGTCGAACGACTGGAAACCGCGAACTGGGACGTGCCGCTCCACGGGATTGCCACCGATCGGGAGATGATCCTCTGCGGCAAAGCCTGAGCGTAACCGACCCGTTTATTGGTCAGCCAGGATGTGTGAGGGAAGGGTTTAGCGGCAACTTACTCTTCGATCTGTGCCGTAACGGCAGCAGGCGCATCGGAATCCCTGAACAGGTCGGACGATGCTATAGCACTGGCAAACACGCCCACGCAAAAGATAAGAACCACACCACTAACAATATCGATTTTCATAGTTTGAGTTATCAATAAAAAGTTTTCTTTTCACTGCAAGACTTATACCCGACTGCTACTCGGAAAATCCTGCGAGACAGGTTTTACAGCGGACTCAGATCAGCTCCATGCTGCGTATCCATACTCACGCAAAAAAATGGCTTTTTTGTTGCGTCCTCGTACCAAGCGTCTCCCCTTCTTGCTGCTGCCTTAATCGCTCGCATCGCCACCCGAGCAAAAAAGCGAGAGTGGATATGAAGCATAGACACTGCATTAGCCTAACAACAGTTTTTAGTCAAAAAAATTCCAACTATTTTTTATTTTGTGCATCGTTCCACAGATGAAAAGGCCTTAAAACAAAAAAGCCAGACATTTCTGTCTGGCTTTCGCGAAATTGATGCCTAACGGTTATTAGAGACCGGTACTCCGGCTGACCATTTCACCGCTACGTGAGCGCAACAACACCATGTCTGCCGTTATCGGAACCGGTTTTTCATAGGCTTTCCAGGTTTCACCCGCATCGACACTGTACTCAATCGCCAGGCCGGGGAAAGCGGTATTGGCCCGCAAAGTCCCGTTTTGTAAAACCGCGCCCGGCGGCGGCAGATGCAGTTTCACGCCCGCAGCGATCATCCTGGGCAACTCTTTTATCACCAGGGCTTGGGCAAATTTGGCCCATTCCTGTTGGCGCTGCACCATATCAGGCTTGTCACCCTCCCACTCCGCCTTGTGCCAGGCTCGCTCGGCGAGCGCAACGAGGCGCGGATAGATCATGGTTTCCACCTGCTCGGCGGTGCGGATGGTTTCGGTCCAGACCTGGCCCTGGATACCGAGAATGTTCTCCGGTTTTTCCAGGCGCGGCAGTTCGCGCCCTACCAAGGCCTCCAGGTTTTCAATGGTTGCGCCGGCGCGGGTTTTGTCGGCATTCGCGTAGAGGTTATCGGGCATGTAGCCGAATACTTTGGCGGTGTCCGTGTAACGCGCCGCCCAATAATAGCCGCGCTCTTCCGGATGTGCTTCGTACGGATGGTCAAAATACAAATGCGTGGCGTGGGAGAGAATCACTTCGTAACCGGCATTTGCCAGACGGTAAGCGCGATCCGCCACACCCCATTCCCAGATGTTGTCCCAGGCATTGGCCATCACTCGCTTGTTATTGAACTGCGCGCGATTGAACGTGTTGTTCGGGTCGTACATCAAACCATCTTCCCAACCTGCCAGGGCCAGACCGCGCTGATTGCTCAGGGCGGCCACGCGACTCACGAAGTAGGGCTTCAGATCCGCCACACCGGCTACACCGCTCTCACTGGCAAACAGGGCCTCGCAGGCCGGTGAGGCCGTCCAGGAACCCGCGCCCACTTCGTCGCCCCCCATATGGAAGGTTTCCAGTTTTAGCCCGGCTTTGCGGTACATCTGCTGCAACTCGTACATCACTTTATCCACGAACGCATAGGTCGAGGGCAGGCACACGTTAATAGAGTTGTCGGTGTAGTTCTGGACGGTGATGTATTTGGAGGTGTCTTGGGGATCAGACAACAGGTACTGCTCGGCTTGCGCTTTTTTGCCCGCAGCGAGTAATTTTTTGTAACGCGCATCCATCGCTTTTACCGCTGCGCGAGCGTGACCGGGCATATCAATTTCGGGGATCACCTCGATATGACGCGCGGCGGCATACTTCAGGATCTCAATAAAATCTTCAGTGCTGTAGTAGCCATTGCCCGAACCGGTTTTGGATGGCCCAGTACCTAATTGCGTCAACAGACAGGTCTGCTCACTCAGGTCAAAACAGCGGAAGGCGCCGATGTCGGTCAGCTCCGGCAGACCGGGAATCTCAATGCGCCAGCCTTCATCTTCAGTCAGATGCAGGTGCAACTTATTCAGTTTGTAGCGCGCCATTTGCTCAATCAGGCGCAGCGTCACATCTTTACCGTGGAAGTTTCGTCCCATGTCGTAGTGCATCCCACGCCAGCCGGCGCGCGGACTGTCGCTGACTGTGAGCACTGGCAGCGAGTAGCTTTTGGCGGGTTCAGCGGGCAACAGGCTGAGCAAACTCTGGAGCCCGTAGAAGGCACCGGCGTTATCGCTGCCGTTGATGAGGATCTTGTCAGCCGTGATGCTGAGGTGGTAACTCTCGGCTTTTTGCGGGACGCCGTTTTTCTTCGCATCACCGGCATTCACCTGCAACTCAATCACCTTGCCAGACGCCGCCACATGCTGCGCCTGGGCATCCAGCTCCACCCCCAGGGCGTCTTTCAAGCGGGCTTGCAGATACTTTGCCTCACCCGTCAGACGACCGGCGTAGCGAATCTGCCAGTCGGCATTCAGGCTTACATTGCCGCGCTGTATTTTTACGTCCTGCGGCTTGGGGATAATACGTAAAGCGGCTTCGCTGCTATTCAGTGGAATTTCATTGACCGCCTGATTCGCTTCATAGCGCGAGGGTGCCGTGGCAATCGGGAACAAATCCGGTTCGTTATGGCGTAACAACTGTTCCGGTCGCTCAAAGGCTTCAACAAATTGCCTGGTGTCTTCGGTATCCGTATTGGCGAAGACCTCCGCCTGCAAACCGGGGCGATGGATAAAGGCGCGGGGCATAAAGTCGGTGTAGCTCACCATGGATGAGGAAGGAGAATAAGGAATCTCCAGGCTCGCCTTAACGGCCAGGCCGGCGAACTCGGCGGTGGGGCTTAGCTGATGTAAATCACCTTGCACATGGACCAGCTTCAAACCCGCCACGGTGGTATCGGCCACCTTACGCACGGAATGGAAATAAATTCGCCAGTCGTTTTTACCTTTGGGGAGAGCGACGCTCGATTGGTTATTCAGCGTTATTTTTGCTCTAACACCGTCTTTACCGAAGTTACTCACCACACCGAAACGAAATTCAGTGCCCTCTGCAAAGTCTGCCAGTTGCTGCTGGCTCAGGCTTTGTGCCAGCCCGGCATTGCTTAATAAACCCGCCAGTAAAAAAACCACCCATCTCATTGTTATGCTCCCGTCGTGTGTTGAGTAACCCTGATGCCGAGCCACTCGGGAATCGAATTGTGCTTCGCCTGATTCAACAGGCACCCCGTAACTACCTTAATAACTACCCTAAGACCCAAGAATAGACAACGTTGTCCAGATTACACGAGTTTTGGTCACGACCAATAGTCTTCTGCGCAGAAAAGCGACAGCGAGCGGGCGAGATTACAGGGAGGTGGGCCGAAAACCCGCGAAACATCA
Organism: uncultured Cellvibrio sp.; assembly: GCA_946481735.1. The sequence continues at coordinate 1,733 of CAMLOU010000068.1, read as the reverse complement.
GCAATTAAGCGCTACAGCGGGAAAACAGCGGGTGGGGTAAAGAAAGGTAAATTGAACGACAAATGCCTCCGCGCCACCAGGGACGCGGAGACAGGAGGGCTTAGCCAAGGAAAAATTTGTAGGCTTCGTTGCCGGTTTCATCCCAAAAGGGATACCCCAGTTCGCTGAGGAATTTCTTCACCTGGCTACGTTCGGCCTTGGGTACCTGCATGCCAACAAAGACACGACCCGATGCAGCACCGTGATTGCGGTAATGGAACATGGAGATATTCCAATGACCCGCCACCCGGTTAAGGAAGGTGTAAAGCGCGCCGGGACGCTCAGGAAACTCAAACCGGTACACCACTTCATCGCCAACATTCGGCGCATGGCCGCCCACCATATGGCGGATATGCAATTTAGCCAACTCGTTGTCCGTCATATCCACCACGGCGTAGCCCTGCTGCTTCAGGTCCGCTAACAGTTCCTGGCGATCCTGGCCGCCGCTGCTGACCTGGATACCCACAAAGATCTTGGCTTCGCGGTTATCGGCGTAGCGGTAGTTGAACTCGGTGATGTTGCGCTTGCCCAGCGCCTTGCAAAATTCCTTATAAGCGCCGGGACGCTCCGGGATGGTTACCGCCAGGATGGCCTCGCGCTGCTCCCCGATCTCGGTGCGCTCGGAGATGTAGCGCAGACGATCAAAATTCATATTGGCACCGCAGGCAATGGCCACAAAGGTCTGGCCACTGAGTTTGTGTTCCGCCACATATTTTTTGATTCCGGCTACGCTGACCGCACCCGCCGGCTCGGCAATGGAGCGGGTGTCTTCAAAGATGTCTTTGATACCGGCACAGATTTCATCGTCGCTCACGGTGATCACATCGTCTACCGTCTTGCGTAGGACGCGGAAGGTTTCTTCACCGATCTGCGCCACCGCAATGCCGTCAGCAAAGATGCCGACATGGGGCAGGACCACGCGTTTTTTCTTTTCCAACGCAGCCTTCAGACACGCCGATTGATCCGACTCAACGGCGATAATCTTGACGTCCGGACGCACGAATTTCACGTAAGACGCAATCCCCGCACAAAGGCCGCCGCCGCCCACCGCCACAAAGATTGCATCGATCTTGCCGTGGTATTGGCGCAGGATTTCCAGCCCGATGGTGCCCTGCCCGGCAATCACATCCGGGTCATCGAATGGATGCACATAGGTCAGTCCTTTTTCTTCCACCAGTTTTTTGGCGTGGGCCGAGGCTTCGTCATAACTGTCGCCGTGCAACACGACCTTAGCGCCGCGCGCTTTGACGGCGTCCACCTTGATCTGCGGCGTGGTGCGCGGCATCACGATGGTGGCTTTAATGCCCAGGTGTTGCGAACCCAGCGCCACACCCTGGGCGTGGTTACCGGCCGATGCGCAAATCACACCGCGCTCACGCTCTTCGGGCGACAGTTGCAATAGCTTGTTGTAGGCGCCGCGCAATTTGAACGAAAACACCGGCTGCAAATCTTCACGTTTAAGCAGGACTTTATTGCCGGTGCGCTGGGACAAGAGGCGCGCTTCGTCCAGCGGCGTCTCGACCGCCAGATCATAGATGCGGGCATTCAGGATACGTTTGATGTAGGAATCGGGCATAGTGGAAAACTTAGTGTCGAAGGTGAGGAAAAGCTGCTCCGCATAGTAAACAATTTAGGCGCAGCCCGCATTAGGCGCGATGAAAATCCGTATAATGCGTCCCCTCTCGATTCACCAC
>CAMLOU010000067.1 GCA_946481735.1 uncultured Cellvibrio sp. | reverse complement strand
GGACCATCCAGGGTTTCGTAAGCGTAGAGCAGGGGCGTATTGCGTGGCCGGACCACGGTCGACACGTCCAGGTCAGGAGCAGCCTCCACAAAATAATCCTTACCCGGATCAACGCGTTTTTTGAAATTCTCAAACCAGCGCCCGCGACTGGATACATGGTTAATCACCAGGTCGGCCATGAGTTTATAATCTGCTGCAATGCGGCTGATATCATCCCACTCGCCGAGCGACGGATTCACCGTCAGATAATCAATCACCGAAAATCCATCATCGGAGCTATAAGGAAAGAACGGCAAAATATGTACGCTGCTGATGGTGTTGCGTACACGCCGATCGAGAAATGCTTTCAGCGTGATCAGTGGCTGTTCGCCGGGTTTAACAATGGAATCGCCGTAGGTAATTAAAACCGCATCGGTTTCATCCCAGTGGTTGCGATGCGCTTGCGGGCTGCGACACTGCTCATCAATTCCCATGACATGAATGAGTTCCTGCGCAAGATGCTCAGGGTCAAGGTCAGGATAAATAAACGCCAGGTGTTCCTTTACCCGGCGGAGCAAATCAGTCATCGCAGTGGTGGTCATAGCTATGGCCCTAAGCAGAAAATTCCCGGTGATCGTCTTCGACGGCTTGTTTGAGTTGGGTGAGGATATCCGGAATGGCACTGATCACCCGGTTCCAGCTGGGAATGAACGGCCGGTCCATGGGGTTTTCCAGAAAAAATTCCCCGGCGCGCATGACATTTTGCGCAAATAATTCCACCGTGGCTTCTTCAATGTGGCGGTCGTAACCCAGGCCATTGATCAATGCATCATTGTGGTAGGTATCGACAAAATCCAGCGCAATACGGTAGTAGGTAGCTTTTATGGTGCGAATTTTTTCCGTGGAAAACACTTCGCCATGGGTAGCCAGTTTGCGAAACAAGGCTTTGGCAATATCAGTACTCATCTTGGATAACCCTTTGTCGGCATCCTCGGCGGAAATATTCTGGTGTTTATGATCATAAATATCGGCGATATCCACCTGACACAAACGGTTGGTGGCGTAGTTGCGATGCATCTCGGATAACACGCCGATCTCCAGCCCCCAGTCACTGGGGATGCGCAAGTCGTTGATTACATCCGAGCGCAGGGAGAATTCGCCGGCGAGTGGATAGCGAAAGCTGTCGAGATATTCCAGATACTCGCTGTAGCCGCAGATTTTTTTCAAGGTGCGCAGCAAGGGCGTGACAAACAGGCGGCTGACGCGGCCTCCCATCTTGTCAGTCGCGACGCGCGCGTAAAAACCCTTACAAAATTCGTAATTAAAGGCAGGATTTGCCACGGGATAAATCAAACGCGCCAACAGCTCGCGGTGGTAAGTCACGATATCGCAATCGTGCAATGCGACCGATATCCCGCGTCCGGATGCCAGCACGTAACCAAAGCAATACCACACATTGCGGCCCTTACCCAGTTGGTTGGGCGCAAGGCCCAGCGATTGCAATTGTGCATCAATGGCCATCAAGCGCGGCCCGTCATTCCACAACACGCGATGATACTGGGGCAGTTGTTTGAAATAGGTCAGCGCATGTTGGTATTCATCGCGGTTGGCACGGTCCAGCCCAATCACAATTTCATTGAGGTAAGGAACCCGGGTTAATTCGTTAACAATATTAGCCAGCGCCTCACCGGCCAACTCTGAATAAAGTGACGGCAGCACCAGGGACATGGGTCGCGTCGTCTTAAATTGATTCAGTTCTGCCTCCATGGCATCCACCGGTCGTTTGGCGATGTTGTGGAGTGTGGTGATCATACCGGTTTGATGAAAGTCGCCCATGTTGCACCTCGTCTGTTATCAGTTGTTATTGGAATGAAATGCGGTTAAATCGCTTGCGAGGATTCGTTCCATCGCTTCCTGCCAGCCCATGGGGCCGGGTTGTGTAGTGCGAATAATCCACCGGGGTTGATTGACCTCAAGTTGCGCTGATCGCGCCGATTGGATGACCACGGCGATATCGGCTGCTTGCAACATGGCTTCGTCATTGGGGCTATCACCCAGGGCCACCGTTAGCAGCGGTTCCTGCGTCTGGTAGCGTCTTACAAGCCATTGCATGGCGCTGGCTTTATTGAATTGTCCCATCACACTGAGAAAGCGTCCGCCCTGAACGGCTTGTAAACCGTGTTCTTTGAGCTGATGGAGAAAGCGTGAGAGTTGTTCCGGTGTGTCTTGCCACAATAAGGGCTCTGTGTATTCCCGTGCGTTGGCACGCTGTGCTTTATCGAGCGGCAAATCCGTGATTGTCGCAATGTTCTCTGTAGTGCAATCCATAAACGCCGTAAAACGATAACCCTTGTGCGCGCGCAGTTCCTGCAAAACCTTGTCGATGTGATCGCGCGGTGGAGAAAATGCCTGGCACTGCCATTCATTATTTTCCCGCCAATGTATGGCGGCACCATTCTCACTGATAAACGGAAACTCCAGGTGCAGTTCGTTGGACAATTCAAGTAATTCAGCGCGGGTTTTACTGGAGACGAGGATCAGGGGATGGTTGCGGTTTTTTATATCGGTAAGCGAGGGCAGGGCGGGCGTGAAGCTGTAGGTGTGGTGATCCAGCAGTGTGCCGTCCAGATCGGTAAAAATCAGTAGCTTCATAAGATCATCTCACTCGCTAAGGAACCTGTGGCCCGCTCAATGCGATGGTTTTCCGTGAGATGAAAAACCAGGTCCGCGCGATTGGGCATTTCCTGCAAAATATAACGGGTTAACCGTTCATAATGTTGAATAAACCGTTTGACCTGCGCGCGCGTCATCAATCCCTGACCGATGCCGCCGGTTTTTACAATCAGCTTTTGTTCTTGCAGCCAACGCCAGTCTTCAACGGCTTCCATGGAGGGCGCTTTGAGCATGATTAACAGATCGCATTGTTCAAATAAGGCGGGGTATTGCTCCGCTAATTGCTGATTTACGTAACGCCGCCAATGACCGCTGCTATCTTCAGCGGCTTCCAGCGCATTGACAGGGATGGCAAGTTGGTGTGCAGGCTGCGCCACCGCGCCAACACACCAACCCTCAAAAATAATAAAGTCTACCGGTAACGCTTGTTGAGACCATGTTGCTGCCGGTTTGCGATCATCCCGCGCTTTGTCGAAGCGCGGTAGAGCAATAACGCCAGAATCATGAGTCCGTTGTAAACTCGCAAATAACGCCAGGCCAAGCTCAATATCATGCGTACCGGGAACACCGCGCGTGCGTAATAAAGGATGCACGCGTTGCGAAAGTTGCTCGCGTTCCGCGCGCGTCAGGTAGAGATCATCAATAGACACATTAGCACAAGGTTTGCGCGCGCCATTTTCCAGCATGCACTGCAACAGGGCGGCGAGCGTCGATTTGCCCGTCCCTTGTGCACCATTGATGCCGATGACCAGCGGCATAGGGTGCATCTGCTTACGTGATAACAGATAACGCGCCAGCGGAAAATAAAACCGCTGGCACACCGCGAGAAAATCCTCCGGCAATTGTTGTTCTGCTATCAAATCACGCACCGCCGGCAACACATCATCCCATTGCATAATTTGTCCTCATCATGAATGACTACAAGCAATATGGAGACCAGAACGCGACTTTCTGATTAAAATTGAAAGCTAACGCCCCCACGAATGGATTTGGTTAGCCCGAAGATAAATGAGGCAAATGATTTAATTGATGCGGGCACAGAGTAGTCCTTTTTCACTATTGTAAAGTTGGTTGTTGAGCGGGTATGTTGAATAGGCCGACATAATACGGGTGTTTGGTGATGAGAAAAAGTAGCGTGCGCGTTTTTATAACAATGAACAACTAACGCTTCGCTTTAAAGATGGAAAAAATATTATCGCTTGCGCATAGATAAATTTATGGTAGCGGACGATGTGGCGGATTATCACCCTGATAATCCAACGCTACAGCTGACAACCCTCATGGATTATTGGAGAGCCTGCATGTCAACTCACACCGCTTTTTGTTCGCAGTTGGATCAACACCCCTTTCACGCTATACATCCAGTAACAAAAAAACGCCCGGTTTCTTTTTTTGCTGCCATGCTATTGCCATTACCCCTGGCCATCAGCAGTGCGATAACCCAGGCGCAAAATGCACCGAGTGATCAGCCGCAGGCGGTAGAAGAACTCCTGATTGTCGGCAGCAGAACCCGTGGACGCACGGCCGAGGATTTACCTGTGCCGGTGGATGTGCTCAATACCGAAGCGCTGGAAAAAACCGGACAAACTGAAGTCGGGCGCATGCTGCAAAGCCTGGCCCCGTCATTTAATTTTTCGTCGTCCACCATCAGCGATGGTACCGACGCACTGCGGCCCGCGACCTTGCGCGGATTGGGGCCGGATCAAACGCTGGTGTTAATCAACGGCAAACGTCGCCATCAGGCATCATTAATTCATATCAATACCTCTGTGGGACGCGGCACAGCCGGTGTTGATATGAACGCAATTCCAGCGGCATCGATAAAACGTATTGAAGTCCTGCGCGATGGTGCCGCAGCGCAATATGGTTCGGACGCCATAGCGGGCGTTATTAACATCGTGCTGCGTGATGCGGATGAAGGCGGTAACTTCAGTGCTTATTATGGAGAGTACTCTGAAGGCGACGGTGAAACCATTAATCTGGATGTGAATAAAGGCTTTAACCTCGGTGATACCGGGTATATCAATATGACTTTGAATTTCCGTGATCGCGGCAGAACCAACCGCGCCGGCGTGCCGGGCGACTGCGTATTTGGTGGTTGTGTTGACAGCGACGATAACGGCTTTGTTGAAGCCGCTGATCCGCGCGAGATTAATTTTAACCGTGACGTTTATCGTATTGGTGACGCTGACTCGGAACAGCTCGCGTTGATTCTTAATGGTGCGGTTGATGTCGGTGCTGGTGAAGCTTACGGCTTTATTACTTACTCCGAACGCGAAGCAACGTCCGGTGCGTTATACCGTAATCCCAGTTCAGGCTATTCCGCCGCGCTGGATGATGGCGATAATGTTATTCCTCTCGGATTCCTGCCCCATATCAATTCGCAAATCGACGACTTCTCGGCCAGTATTGGTTACCGCATCGAATTCGCCAACGGCTGGGATATGGATGTGTCTTACACCAACGGCCGTAACGAAATTGATTACGACACCAGCAACTCCATTAACTACTCTTACGTAAATTATTTAAATTACGAAGAAGGTCTATCCGATGAAGAGATTCGCAGCAGCATCCCACGCTCGGCGTACGCCTACGGTTTGGAATTAGGATTGCAAACCTTCAATATAGACTTCGATAACACCTTTGGTGATCTCTCTGTGGCGACGGGTTTTGAATACCGCATTGACGACTACAAGATTATCCCCGGCGAAGAATATTCCTATCTGGATTACGACACAGACCTGGACAATGGCGGCGTGGCCTTGTACCCGCAAGATGCCGGCGGCGGCATTCAGGGCTTTCCCGGTATTGCCCCCGCGTCATCGGTCGATGAAGATCGCAATGTGATCTCCGCCTTTGTCGATGCCGACTATCAATTAACCGATAGTGTGTTGGTAAGCGCTGCGATTCGTTTTGATGATTACGAAGATTTCGGCAACACCACCAATTACAAACTTGGTGCCAATTGGGCAGTAAACGATATCCTGCGTCTACGCGCGGCAGCAAGCACCGGTTTTCGTGCGCCCTCCATGCAGCAGCTATACTTCAACAACATCGGCACACAGTTTGTCACCAACCCGGCTGACCCGACTGGACCGCAAATTCTGGTTGAGGTCGGCACCTTCCGCAATGACAGTGAACTGGCCCAAGCCATCGGTATTCCGCAGTTGAAAGAAGAAGAGTCAACCAACTACAGCGCAGGTTTTGTGCTGACCCCTGTGGATCAACTGACTATCACGCTGGATTACTACGCGATCGATATTGACGACCGCATTGTAATCAGTAACCGCCTGAGCGGTGCCGATGATCCCAGCGGTACCCTGGGTGATGCGCTGGAAGCCGTGGGTGCCGGTGCAGGACAATTTTTCCTTAACGGCGCCAACACGGAAACGCGCGGTGTTGATCTGGTGATTAACTATGCCGGCATCGATTTTCTGGGTGGCAATCTGGATTTAACCCTGGCCGGAAATAAAACCGAAACGGATGTGGTAGATCTGTTTACCTCGCAAGCGGGATCGCTCGCACAACTCGATGCCGATGTGGTATTCAGTTCGCAGGATATTTCCATCATCGAAGAATGGCAGCCGGAAGATCGCATCAGCCTGAGCGGTTATTATCAACTGGACAACTGGCGCGTTAACCTGGCGTTGAACCGTTATGGCGAATACACCGTCGAAGATGGCGGCCGCCAGACCTACGGCGCCAAGGTATTAACCGACCTCAATGTGGAATACGGTTTTGATAATGGACTGACATTGAGCCTGGGTGGCAATAATATCTTCGACGAATACCCGGATAAAAATACCATCGGTAACGCTCGTGGCGGTGCACTGGAAGATGCGCCGGGCGGCAACGTCATCGCCGACAGCCCCGGTATTTTCACCTATTCACGCCGTTCCGCGCCTTTTGGTTTTAATGGTGCGTTCTGGTATGCGAAGGTGGGGTATAGTTTTTAATAAGTGAATTCTGATGAAACTCCGAGAAAGGATTCTTTGTAATTAAAATTCTATGAAAATTGTAAATCGCAAGTAAACTGACGGTTACACGATGCAAGTTTGGCGTTAGGGCTTTGGTTTCGAAACCCTCAAGTCATGGATGACTTGAGGGAGCTACAGGGATGATTCACTCGCCACATCCATGTGGCTCACCCTTCGGGCAGCTTCGCTGTGCAAATTGGCTTTCCTGCCAATTTGTGATGCGTTTTCGAAACAAAAGCCCTAATGACAAACGTATAACGAAGTACCGCTGTAACATTTGTTTTATTCTGATTAAGATTCCAACCACCCCGGCAATTCAGCAACCGTATCCAATATCCCATCCGGCTTAATATTCGATTTATCCAGATAACTCTGACGAAATTTCCCGGTTTTTACCAACACCCCTTTAATTCCCATGGCCTGCGCGCCGCCGACATCGCTATCCAGATCATCGCCTACCAATAACGTGTTGTCAGCGCTCACGCCAGCGGAATCCAGCACCCGCTGAAAGAATGCCGCCGTGGGTTTGCCCATGACTTGCGCGGTTTGATTGGTGACATATTCAAGCCCGGCGACGAAAAAACCTATATCAGCTTTTAAGCCGTCGGCCGTTTGCCAGAAACGGTTTTTATGCAGGCAAATTAATTGCGCACCGCTGTGCATGGCGTTGAACAAGCGGTTGATTAATGCCAGGTTCCATTGATCGCCAATATCGCCCAGCACAATAAAATCCGGTTGTTGTTCGTCAAGGGTAAATTGTGCGAAGTCTGGTTTGATGGCGTCTGCCACGACGGGCCAGATGCGGATCTTCTCGCCGCGTTTTTCTTGCATAGCGCGTAACTCTAAACGGGCGGCAGCGGGTGCGCTGATTAATTCATCGTCGTCCAGCACAAAATCCATCGCGCGCAATTGTGTGAGCAGCTCGGCGTGTGAACGGGTGGTGGTGTTGGTGAGAAAACGCAGGGCATAACCTTGCTGGCGCAGTGCAGATAGGGCGGCGGGGGCGCCGGGAATAATATCCTTGCCAACGTAAAGTGTGCCGTCGAGGTCGAGAAGAATCAGCTTAAGGGAATTTGATGGCATAACAAACTCCTTGCTCGTGGACATGGAATTTACCGGGTACAGCGGGATTCAGTTACCTTGGTAAACTTATGCCTTATTCGCCGATTCTGCAAACGGATTTGACAGCTGGCACGTCCCTGTGACCTTGAATTTCTATGCACAAAAATAGCGCATTCAGTTTTTGCTATTGCCAAACATTAATCGGCCTTGGGTACTTTTAATAGCGGTGATTGCAAGGTTTTGATGTTGGGGCCAATCAAACCTTCGGTCACTTCGCGCAGGTCGTCCAGCGATACTTTGCGAATGGGAATTAACGCGCGGGTCACATCGTCGATGGTGTGCTCGCCTTTACTGCGCGCACGAATTTCTCGGTCGAGCTCATCGAGTAATACCACGGCTCTTGCGGTGATCGCGCCATAAGAACGTTTGGTCCGCAGGTTTTCAACCCCAGCGCCTTTTTTGCGCAGCCTGCTCATGATGTGGTTGCGTCGTTCTTTCGGCATGCCGTTGGCGCGGTACAACAATTCAATGGAATAAAATTCCGCCAGCCCTTCTGCGATCCAATCGTCGCTGTAGTGCTTTTTTCTGACGGCACTGATGCGCGTTACCATGTGCACCAACTCGTGAATAATCGGGCTGGTACCGTCTTCGCCGACCATCGGTCGATCAGAATGCAAAAACAAGGAATTGGATGCGGACAAGCCGCCGCGCCAGAGCGGATCATCGCCGCCGACAATCAATAATTTTTTGGGAGATTCGCCAAAGGCTTTTTCCAGTTCCGGCCACACAAAGCCGAGGAAGGTAAGGGCGTCCATCCGGCGCAGGTTGGAACCTTTAGGCGCACTGACCGCAATACTGGTGTTGCCAATCTTGCTGCGGCGGGTGCCGAGGTCGCCAGCGATCATCCAGCCGGTGGGACGATCAAAGCGGCGTTCGGGATTGTCGATGCGAAACGTATCGCCGCGTTTGCGCGGCCACCCGGTTTCAATGCTCCAGCCTTTGGGCAATTTGAATTCCAGTGTGGCCTTGGCGGTGGCGCCGGGCGCTTCGTAGGTATGGATAGCCGGAATGATGTCGTCGCCGCGAAAGATCGCCCAGTCTTTGGTCATCATCGCATCGAACTCGCCGGGATCGCGCTCGTGGGTGATTTTGATATACAGCGAAAGGCGCGCGTCTTCTTCAGGTAATTTCCAGATGGCACGCCCGTCCTTGATCATAAACTCGCCGTTCGCGCTGATGTTGGTATACACATCGCGCTTGACGTCGAACTCGATGTGTCGCAATAGGTCGCCGCGATCAACCTCCATGATGACAAATGCCCGGTCTTTTTCCGGTTGCAGCTCCACGGTGTAATCAAGTTGGTAGTAGGGAATCTCATCAGCCCCCGCCGATAGCGACCAGAAGCTGAAGACAAGGGCATAAAACAGGGCGTAAACGAGGGTAACGCGACGATCAATCAACGGCATAAGCGACTCATTGGGTATTTTTGGGAATTTAAGGATAAAGACAAGCACAGCAGGTGGTAGTTCGCGACATCCTGGCCGCGACATCTTAGCAGAGCGCCCTAGGTCTGTTCAGGGCGCACTAAAAATATATTGGGCTATGCTTTCTAGTGGATTTTTAATCATTACCACACTTCAGGGAAAAGCAGATGACAACATTTGATAAACAACAAGCCGGTGTACAAATGACCCTGGCAGGGCTGGCCTATGTCGATGAAGGCCTGGCGATCAACAAATTAAAACAGGCACTGATCCAGGAGCTGATGAAAACCCACTACGCCACGCAAGGCTTATGGTCGTTGGTGTGGGGACCGGTGGTGCATGGGTGGGGCGATAACCTGGTATTTGTGGCCCAGCACGCGCAAACCGCGGAATACTCCATTGTATTGCGCGGCACGGTCGATCAGCGCGGCAGTATTTGGGAAGACGTGCCCACCGAACAAAAACACTTTCCGTTTTTTCCTGCCCCGACCGCACCGGACGCTGTACCGAAAGGCAAGGTGTCATCCCATTTTCTGGAAGCGCAGCAGGCATTATTAAGCGGGCGTGATCCGGACACCGGCGAATCGCTCGCGCAATTCTTCAGCCGTGTAGGCAAACAAACTGACATCACCATCTACGTTACTGGCCACAGCCAGGGCGCGGGGCTGGTTACCCTGTTTGTGCCCTGGGTGCTGAGCCAATCAGCGAGTTGGGGCGGCAAGGTAAATTGTGTGGGTTATGGTTTTGCGCCCCCCACGGCGGGTGACCCGGATTTTGCCAATTGGCTTAGCCAGTATGCGACGTCCTTTCAGGTCATCAATCCGCTGGATGTTGTGCCTTTTGGTTATGCGGGTCTAAAAGATATTGTGAAAGATAAGGTGCCCGAAGCGGTGCCAGAGTTGTATCGGTTGGCCATTGATGCGGCTATCGGTATCGCTGAACTGGCCGGCCATTGGCAGCAACCGCAAGTCATCATTAAATTGCCGCAGGTACAGTTGCCGGAATCTATCGGTTATCTCGATCAGGTGGGGGCACAGCACAATCACAATAGCTATTTATATTTACTTGATGCGCCGCAAACCGATAGCGATCCGTCGATCTTGCCTAAATACCGTTGACGTTAATTGTTGCTGAGCATCATCTCGGTTTTATTCACGACGCGCTCGCAGAGTGCGTGGGTGGCGAGGATGTCATCGTGCGCACTTAACTGGCCGCTGCGTACCTGCGCTACCCAGGCATTGATCATCGCGACAAAGCCCCGTTTATAGAGCGTATTTTCCCAATCACCAAAGCCCAGGGAACGGGCTTGGTTATCTGCATAATGTACACCGTTAGTCAGGCTGTCGATCTGCCATTTTTGCTGCGGCGCAAAAAATTCAACCCGTTCCTCAGTTACACCACTGACACGATTCATGCTCGCTGTCAGCAAGGTTTTATCGCGCTGCCACTGCACGTGAATAGCACCGAGGGCGTTGCTTTTTCCGTGGGCGGTAATGTGCAGGTGTTGCAGTAGGCCCGGTGCAAGAAAACGCAGGCTGTCCAGCACATGAATAAAATCATCGTAGATAAAGATGCGCGGCTTATTGGGCAGGTTCACCCGATTTTTTTGCCAGTGGATATGAAGCGGGTTAGCGACGTCTGCCAGAGGGGCAATCAGCGGTGCAAAGCGGCGATTGAAACCGACGGTCAACGGAATATTTTTTTGCGCGGCGAGGTTCAACAGCGCTTCACATTCGTGCAATTGGTAACTGAGCGGTTTATCAATAAACGTCGGAATACCGGCGTTCAATAATTGCGTGGCAATGTGTGCGTGGCTTTCGGTATTGCTGTGAATCATCGCCGCATCCGGTTTGGCGGCGAGCAGGCTTTCCACAGTATTAAAGCAATCGGTTACGCGATATTGTTGCGCGAGTGCCGCAAGCGTTTGTGTATTGCGCGTGCATAACAACGGGGTAATGTCCGGATGATTTGCCACCACCGGTAGATAGGCTTTACGGGCAATATCGCCCAGACCGATCATTGCAATACGCATAAAAAAATTCCACCCAAAATATTATTCGCCTAACTGTATGATCGGAACGCGTAGGTCGGATTAGCCGAAGGCGTAATCCGACAACACACTCGCACTTAATGTAAGCGCCAGGTTTTACGGAACGGATGTCGGATTACGCTGCGCTAATCCGACCTACGGGTTGCGGGCAACCCATACCGACTTGCGGCGCAGGCCCCATTGGCGCAAGCGTTCCATGTAAAGATAGACCACCGGCGTGGTGTACAGCGTAAGCAACTGGCTGACCGCAAGGCCGCCGATGATGGTGATCCCCAGCGGGCGACGCAATTCCGAACCTTCGTGGAAGCCCAACACCAGGGGGACGGCACCCAGCAGACCGGCAAGGTTGGTCATTAAAATCGGGCGCAGGCGCAGCAAGGCTGCCTGGTAGATGGATTCGCGGGATGACAAGCCATCGCGGCGCTCGGCTTCCAGCGCAAAATCAATCATCAGGATCGCGTTCTTCATCACGATGCCGATCAGCAGGAACAAACCCAGCAGCGCAATCAAACTGAAGGGCGTATCGCTCAGCCGCAATGCCAGCAATGCGCCCACACCGGCGGAGGGCAGGGTGGAGAGAATGGTTAACGGGTGAATGGTACTTTCATACAGAATGCCCAATACCAGATACACCGCCAGCAACACACCAAGGATCAACCACGCCTGATTCTGGTCGGTACCCGGTGTGCTTGGCCCCCAACCCGCCTGTTTGCTGCCCGGCGGCCCCACATGCACCTCGGAAGGCACCATCAGTTCCGCCAGCATGTTATCGATGGCCGCACGCGCCTGTTCCGCAGTAACGCCTTCCGCCAGATCATAGCCAATACTCACCGAAGCAAACTGCCCGGTGTGACGCACCCGGTCGTTGGCCAGGCCATAGCCAAAGGTTGCAAAGGTCGAGAGCGGGACGCGGCTACCGTCGCGGGTAATGACCTGGATCTGTTCCAGCGAGGCCGGGGTGGAGGTGTACTCCGGCTCCAGCTCCATCACCACCCGGTATTGGTTGAACTCGTCGTACATGGTGGAGACTTGTCGCTGCGAGAAGGAGTTATTGAGCAGCGAAGCTACCATGGCCATATCCACACCCAGTCGTTGCGCCGCTTCGCGGTCAATATCAATCACCACCTGTTGGGCGCCTTCGCCACGCTCGCCGTCGATGCTGGTCAGCTCCGGCAGTTTCTCCATGGCTTGCGTGACTTTCACGCCCCACTTTTGCAGCGGTTCAACCTCGCTGGAGAGCATTAATAGCTCTTGCTCACTGCGACTGAAAGGGGAGTTCAAACGAATATCCTGATCCACACCGATCATCAGGATACCGCCAGGAATCTGCGGCATGCGTCGGCGCAGGCGGTCCACCACTTCCTCAGCGGGCACGCCGCGCTCGGCCATGGGTTTGAGGCTGACGCGCATCCAGGCATTGCTCACGCCCATGCCGCCGCCGCTGGCGCCGAAGACATCTTCAACCGCCGGATCGGACAACAATAGCTGGCGGAACTCTTCGATCTTGGGTTGCATGATCTGGAAGGAGAAGCCGTCGTCGCCGCGAATCCAACCGGTTAGCTGGCCGGTGTCCTGCTCCGGCAACATGGTCTTGGGAATCGCGACATACAGGTAGATATTCACCCCAATCACGGCCGCCAGCAGCAGGATCACCAGCAGGCTATGGCGTAGCGCCCAACTGAGGCTGACGGCATAACCGTGTTTGATGTCGTCGAAGATAGTCGGTTTTTTCTCCTGCCCCGGCACCGGCGGTGCATCGGGTTTCAGCAGATGGGCACACAAACTCGGCGTCAGGCTGAGGGAGACGGCGAGTGAAATCAGCATGGCGGCGGCGAGGGTGATGGAGAATTCGCGAAACAATTTCTCTACCACGCCGCCCATAAACAAGATGGACACAAACACCACCACCAGGGTGACGTTCATCGCCAGCAGGGTGAAACCCACCTCGTGCGCCCCGCGAATCGCCGCACGATAGGGCGACAGCCCGCGCTCGATATGGCGTTTGATGTTCTCCAGCACCACGATCGCGTCATCCACCACCAAGCCAGCCGCAACGATCAACGCCATCAGCGACAGGTTATTGAGCGAGAAGCCATAGAGGTACATCACTGCAAAAGCTCCGATCAGGGAGACCGGAATCGCCAGGCTGGGAATCAATGCACTGCGGGCGCTGCCGAGGAACGCCCAGACGACGCCCACCACCAGCAACACCGCGATCAGCAGCGTAATTTGGGCTTCTTTCAAGGTGGCGCGAATGCCGGGGGAGCGATCCATCACCACTTTTAACTCGGTGTCCGTCGGCATCAGCGCGCGTAACGCAGGCAGCTGCTCGTTGATAGCGTCGATGGTTTCCATGATGTTGGCGCCGGTCTGGCGGCTGACCGTCAGGGTGACCGCAGAGCGCTGGTTGTGGAAGCCGCTGGCGTAGCGGTTTTCCACCGAATCGGTTACTTCCGCCACGTCTTGCAGACGCACCGGTGCGCCTTCCTGGTAACGGATGATCAGCGGCTTGTAGTCGGCGGCACTGCGCAGGGTATCGCTGGTGCGGATCTGCCAGCGGGTTTCATCTTCTTCCAACAACCCGAGCGGCTGCACCACGTTGGCGTTGGCGATGGCATTGCGCACTTCATCCAGCGCGATGCCGTAATGGGCGAGGGAGCCGGGGTTGAGCTGGATGCGTACCGCCGGCAGGGAGGCGCCGTCGATACCCACCTGACCCACACCGCGAATCTGCGACAGTTTTTGCGCAAGGATGGTAGAGGCCGCGTCATACAGCGCGCTGGGGGACAGGTTCGGCGAGCTTAATGCCAGTGCCATAATCGGCGCCTGGGACGGGCTGATCTTGCGGTAGCTCGGCATGCCCGGCATACCCGCCGGCAATTGGCCGCGTGCGGCATTGAGGGCGGCTTGCACGTCCCGCGCAGCGGAATCCAGATCCCGGTCCAGGTTGAATTCCAGCCAGATTTGCGTAGCGCCCTGGCTGGAGTTGGAATTCAGCCCGGTCACGCCGGGAATACTGCCCAGTGCGCGTTCCAGCGGCGTGGCGACGGTAGATGCCATGCTCTCCGGACTGGCGCCGGGCAGTGAGGCGTAAATCTGGATCGACGGAAAATCCACCTGCGGCAAAGGCGCCACCGGCAGCATCCGCCAGGCCAGGAGTCCCACCAATACAATCGCGACGGCCAGCAAACTGCTGGCAACAGGGCGGCGGATAAACGGGCGTGCGAGGCTCATAATCCGCTTACTCCCGCAACGGCAAAGCCTGTTGCTCGGCCTTACTCGGGCGGCTCTTCAACCACCGATCAAAGAATAAATACACTACTGGCGTGGTGAACAGGGTCAGCACCTGGCTAACCAGCAGACCGCCGACCATGACCAGGCCCAGGGGCTGGCGCAGCTCGGCGCCGGAGCCGGAGGCGAGCATCAGCGGGATTGCACCAAATAGCGCGGCGAGGGTGGTCATCAGGATCGGGCGGAAACGCATCAGGGCCGCGCGATGGATGGCGGCGCGGGGGCTCAGGCCGTCCTTGCGTTGAGCTTCCAGCGCGAAGTCCACCATCATGATGCCGTTCTTCTTCACCAGGCCAATCAGCAGCACCACGCCGATCACCGCAATCAAATCCAGCGGCCGCCCGGTCAGCAGCAAGGCCAAGAGCGCACCCACGGTGGCCGAGGGCAAAGTCGACAGAATCGTAACCGGGTGGATAAAACTCTCGTACAACACGCCCAGTACGATGTACATGGTGACCACAGCCGCGAGGATCAGCCACAAGGTGTTGCTGAGCGAGGCGCGGAAGGCTTCCGCCGCGCCTTGGAAACGCAGTTCCAGCGCAGCCGGCATGGCCAGTTCCTGTTGTACTGCTTCGATAGCATCAATGGCTTCACCCAAAGATGCACCGGTGGCCAGATTGAAAGACACGGTGGTCGAGGGGAATTGCCCCTGATGGTTAATCAACAGGGCGGTGGGCCGTTGGGTGACTTTGGCAAGGGTGGACAGCAACACCGGCTGGCCCGCGCTGTTGGACACATAGGTCGTTTCCAGTGCTTTTAAGCCTTGCGCGTAATCCGGATTAACCTCCAATACCACGCGATACTGATTGGCCTGGGTAAACAATGTGGCGATTTGCCGCTGCCCATAGGCACTTTGTAGCGCGGCGGCGATATCGCTGACCCGCACACCCAAACGGGCGGCAGCATCGCGGTCGATATCCACATAAGCCTGAAGCCCCTGGGTTTGCAGGTCGCTGGCCACATCGGCCAATGCGGGTTCCTGGCGCAGGCGTTCAATCACCCGTGGCACCCAGTCATCCAGCAACTGGCTGTCTGGCGTGGTGAGGGTGAACTGGTATTGGGTGCGGCTGATACGGTCTTCGATACTGAGTTCCTGCACCGGCTGGAACCAGGCGGTAATCCCGGTTACGCCTTTAATGTTTTCCCGCAGGCGATCAATAATCTCGCCGGCGGTTGCGTCGCGCTCGCCGTGGGACTTGAGATTGATCAGCAGGCGTCCGCTGTTGAGTGTGATATTGCTGCCGTCCACGCCGATAAATGAGGACAGGCTCGCGACATCCGGGTCTTCCAGCACCCGCTCCACCAGCAATTGCTGGCGCTCGGCCATGGCATCAAAGGAGATATCCTGGGGCGCTTCGGTGACGGCCTGGATCACGCCGCTGTCCTGTACCGGAAAGAACCCTTTGGGTACCAGCAGGTACAAACCTGCCGTCAGGACCACAGTACCGATCATCACCAGCATGGCCGCCGGTTGATGCTCCAACACCCGATCCAGCCAGACGCCGTAGCGGGCAATCAGGCGATCCATAAATCCGGGGTCAGCCGCGTCGTGGGCCGGCGCATCGCGCAGCATGCGCGCGCACATCATCGGCGTCAGGGTGAGTGACACCACCAGTGAAATCCCGATGGCTACCGCCAGGGTGATGGCGAATTCCTGGAACAGACGGCCGACCACATCGCCCATAAACAGCAGCGGAATCAATACCGCGATCAGCGAAATCGTCAGCGAGATCAGGGTAAAGCCGATCTCCGCCGCGCCTTTTAACGCCGCCTGCAAGGGCGATTCGCCTTCTTCCCGGTGGCGGGCCACGTTCTCGAGCATCACGATGGCGTCGTCCACCACAAAGCCGGTGGCAATGGTCAGGGCCATAAGGGACAGGTTGTTGATGGAGAAGCCCATCATGTACATCACGCCGAAGGTGCCCACCAGCGACAGGGGCACGGCAACACTGGGGATGATGGTGGCAGGAATCGTGCGCAGGAAGACGAAGGTCACCAGCACCACCAGGCAGATCGCGAAGATCAATTCTTTTTGCACATCGCGGATCGACGCGCGAATGCTATGGGTGCGGTCGGTCAACACCGTGACTTCCACAGCGGCGGGCAGGGTGGAGGTCAGTTGCGGCATCAGCGCCTGCACACTGTCGGCTACGTCGATCACGTTGGCGCCGGGTTGGCGCTGGATGTTGATCAGCACAGCGGGTTGGGTGTCGGCCCAAGCGGCGAGGAAGCGATCTTCGGCACCGTTAACCACCTTGGCCACGTCTTTCAGGCGAACCGGTGCCCCGTCGTTCCAGTTGATCAGCAGGTTTTCGTATTCCTCAACGGATTTGATCTGGTCATTGGCGTCGAGCATGGTGGAGCGGTAAGGGCCGTCGAAGCTGCCCTTGGGCTGGTTGGCATTAGCAGTGACGATAGCGGAGCGGACTTCTTCAAGGCTCATACCAAGCGACGCCAGCGCCGTCGGATTAACCTTGACGCGAATGGCCGGGCGTTGGCCGCCTGCCAGGCTCACCATCCCCACGCCGGGTAACTGCGCCAGCTTCTGCGCCATGCGCGTGTCGATCAGGTCGTAAACTTCCGGCAATGGCAGGCTTTTAGAGGTAACCGCCAGGGTCATGATGGGTGCGTCAGCGGGATTCACCTTGCGATAGATCGGCGGTGTCGGCAGGTCGCCAGGCAATAAGCTGCTGGCGGTGTTGATCGCGGCCTGGACTTCCTGCTCTGCCACGCCCAGGTCAACTTCCAGCGAAAACTGCAGGGTAATAATCGAAGCCCCGGTGGAGCTGGTGGACGACATTTGCTTCAGGCCGGGAATCTGTCCCAGTCGGCGTTCAAGCGGTGCGGTGATGGTCCGTGCCATCACGTCCGGGCTGGCGCCGGGGTTGAAGGTAAAGACCTGGATGATCGGGTAATCCACCTGCGGCAAAGCCGCCACCGGCAACAACCGCCACGCCAGGATGCCAGACATCAGCAGCGCCAACATCAATAACGACGTTGCCACCGGGCGCAGGATAAAAGGGCGGGACACACTCATTGAAACACTCTCTTATCGTCGGAACAGTCTAGTGGGTCGGATTAGCACCAGCGTAATCCGGCGTTCGCACTCACCCAGGCGCGCTCCGGATGCATTGATTTGCAGCGTTGATATGGCTATCACTATTGCTTTGTTCGGCGATCCTGATGTCGGATTACGCTGGCGCTAATCCGACCTACGGTATTCCAGCTCGGTGACGTAGGTCGGCTTAGCGCAGCGTAAGCCGACAAATCCCGGACTTAATTCGTCACCTTAACCTTACGGCCTTCATTAAGCCGATCAATCCCCTCCAGCACCACCGCTTCACCTTCCTGCAAACCTTCTTCAATCGCCACCCGCACACCCTCGGTGGGGCCAAGTTTGATCGGGCGAATTTTGGCTTTGCCGTCTTCAATGGTGTACACGTAAGTCCCCTGGGAGCCGAACTGCACAGCATCCACCGGGATGGTGATGGCCTCGTCCAGGGTTTGCAGGTGCAGGCGAGCGTTCACAAACTGATTGGGGAAGAGTATGTCGTCCGCATTGGCAAATTGTGCCTTTAAGCGCAGGGTGCCAGTGGCGGAATCAATCTGGTTATCCAGTGTGGTGAGTTCGCCGGTGGCCAATTGGTGTTGCTCGCTGCGGTCCCAGGCTTCGACGGCCAGGCGTTGCTCCGCCTCCGCCGCTGCGTTGTAAGACTGGCGCACCGCTACCAACTGGTTTTCCGGAATGGTAAACACCACCGCGATAGGTTGGGTTTGGGTAATACTGACCAAGCCTTCGGTATCGCTGGCGTTGATGATATTGCCCACGTCGATCCGGCGCAGGCCCAGGCGGCCCGCAATCGGTGCCTTGATGCGCGTATAGGACAACTGCAACTTCGCATCATCAACCTGCGCCTGATGGTTCTTCAAGGTTCCCTTGAACTGCTCGACCAGGGCTTCCTGTTTATCCAGTTGCTGCTTGGGAATGGATTTTTGTTCGTAGAGGCGCTTGTACAACACCAGGTCTTCTTCAGCCGTTTTTAACTGGGCGCGGGTCTCCTGCAAGGTACCCTCGGCCTGTGCCAGACGCACGCGGTAGGGCGCCGGATCAATCTCTGCTAACACAGTGCCCGCCGTGACCTGCTGCCCCTCCTGGAACGAGACATCAACCAGCGGGCCATCGACTCGACTGCGCACCGTGACGGTGTTGAGCGGGGTAACGGTGCCGATGGCTTTGATGTGAACTTTTAAATCTTCACGAGTGGCAGTAACCGTGCGCACCGGTACCGGGCTCATCCAGGGGTTGGGCGGCGGTGGTAATTTTTCTGCCGGTGAGCGCCAGACAAAGAACCAGAGTAACAGCAGTACAACAACGAGGACTGCGGCCAACAGCCACCGCTGGCCGCGGGATAAACGGGATACAGGTGCGAGCATGAAGATTCCTACATTAACCTACTGACTGACGCTGGGGGATGAATGAGCGGGATGTGCGATGGATCAGAAATGCCTGACAGAATTCCCGCTATCTTCCGGTCTTTTTCTTAATACGTATGGGCGACAATAATCGGTAAACATTGGCGCTGTTATTGCTTTGGTCAAGGGAGCGTAAGTGTTAAGTGTTGGGGTAGCAACCGGTTTTACATTTCCCAACGTTTGAAAGAGGGCGGAGGTTCCGAAGCGCAGTGTGAGACACGCCATAAATACTTCCCTGTAGGCTCGGCATCGGCATCCCTTCGCGCTCCCGGCGCTTCGGGAAACTTCCTACTTCCATGTAGGTCGTCCATGCCTCTGACGGTCTCACACTGCGCTTCGGAACCTCCTTGGTGCCAGCCTGCGACGACTTCATCAGAGATTTTGTAAATCTCTTTTTACACTCTCACCCCTGATCCCGACATTATCCCGGTGATATAGTGCCCGGCACTTTTTCCGGCGTTTTGCGCTTTGCGTATTTTTTGTGGTGAATGTTATGTCCGTTGTTGCTCCCGCCTCTCATCCTGTCCCCGGTTTTGCTGAACAAATGTCTACCCGCGCGGCGTTTTTGATTGCCGGTTTGGGAATGTCCAGTTGGGCACCGCTGGTGCCTTTTGCGAAAGAACGTCTCGCCGTTAACGAGGCGACGCTGGGTTTATTGTTGTTGTGCCTCGGCGCCGGTTCGCTCGCGTCCATGCCGATTACCGGGATGCTTACCGGTCGCCTGGGTTGTCGGCGGGTGATTGTAGTGGCGGCGTTATTGATGTGTGTGAGTCTGGTGTGCCTGACCAGCGCGCCGAGTGTGTTGACCATGGCGCTGACGTTGTTGGTGTTCGGTGCGTCGGTGGGCACGGTGGATGTGGCGATGAATATTCAGGCAGTGATGGTGGAGAAAGCCAGTGGCCGTTCGATGATGTCGGGCTTTCACGGTTTTTATAGTCTCGGCGGTATCCTCGGTGCGGCGGGTGTGAGCGGGTTATTGTGGCTCGCGTTTTCACCGCTTATCGCAGTGGTCGTGATGGCGGTTGTCATACTGATATTGCTCGCCGTTTGTTTCGCACATTTGTTGCCCTACGGCAGCACCAGTCGCGACCCGTTGTTCGTTATGCCGCACGGCAAGGTTTTATTGATTGGTTGTTTATGTTTTGTGGTGTTTCTGGCGGAAGGTTCAGTACTGGACTGGAGTGCGGTTTTTCTTACCAGCATGCGGAATGTCGATGCAGCGCAAGCCGGTTTGGGCTTTGCGGGCTTCTCGGTCGCTATGACTGTCGCACGTTTGACCGGTGATCGGATTGTGCAGGCACTGGGTGGAACAAAAGTGATTTTTCTCGGTGGCGTTTGTGCGGCGGCGGGATTTTTATTAACGGTCCTGGTGCCCGCGCGTGAAGCGGCGTTTTTAGGTTTTGTATTGATCGGACTGGGCGCTTCTAACATTGTGCCGGTGTTATTCACGGCGGCCGGTAATCAAAAAACCATGCCGGTGAGTTTGGCGATTTCGGCTGTAGCTACCTTGGGCTATGCCGGTATCCTCGCCGGTCCGGCAATGATCGGCTTTGTGGCGCAGATCAGTAGCTTGTCAGTGTCGTTTGCGCTGGTTGCTTTGGGATTATTGGCTTTGGCAAGTTGTGCGCGGTTGGTGACGCGTTGAGTTTTAATTGGAATTAAAGTTAAACACAAGTTGGCCGATAGTGGAGTTATTGGCAGGTATATGCCCCCTGGAGTATTGACCAGCTCGACGTTTGCACAATGCAAGTTTGGCGTTAGGGCATTTGTTTCGAAACCCTCAAGTCATGGACGACTTGAGGGAGCTACAGGGATGTATTCATGCGCTTTCGAAACAAATGCCCTAATGACAAACGTACTACGAAGTGCCGCAACAGCAAACTAAAAAATCTCGCCTCTGCTTGGGAACAGCGGTTTATGTCGATATCACCAACCTCATCGTTAATTACACCCGGTGCAACAGTAAATGCCCCGGCGCTTCCCGCAAATAAAACGGTTGAGCCCACCGCATCACCACTTACCGTTCAGGACTCGCCTTCGACCCAAGTCAGCTTGGGGGCAGTTGAAAATTCCGCTCCGACCTATAAAAAGCCATCGTCAGAAGTTACTTACCTGCGCTATCAGCAACAAACAGGCATTGTTGCGGGGGCGTTGTCGCAGCAACTGCTTAATGAATGGTCGATGTTTCGCAATGACCGCGCGCATAGTTTTCGTGCAGGAAGTTTTTTGGGCCAGGTGGGTGCGCTCAGTGCCGAAACCAGCCATTTCCGTAATGAAGCGCGCAATTTCAGTGTGCCGGGGGATATTGCAGCGGAAAAATTTTCGCCGGATTTTTCGGCGCTGGTGGGGAAACGTCGGGAATCTTTTTTGCTGACCATTCGTACCAAAGAGGGTGATGACATCACGGTTCGCATGACGCGTCGCCAAGGCCCCGGTGGAGAGAGTCTGGAGTTTGCGTTTGATGTGGTTGGTGAATTATCAGAAGCGGAGCAGCAAGCGCTCGATAAATTAGCCAGTAAACTCGGTGAAGTAGCGGATGAATTTTTTCGTACCGGCAAAGCGGAACTGCGTGGTCTTGCTGCCTTTGATGATGCCAATATTCAATCCTTTAAACTTGAATTATCCAAACCCAACGGCGATGTCTACGATACGCTGAATTACGATTATTCGTTTGATGAAACCACGCAAACCCGTCGCTTGCGCGGTGAAGACGTGGCCGGTTATCAATTTGATATTACTGCGCACGTTAATGGCATATTACAAACGGATCGCGCAACGGCCCAGCAAACCATTGAGCAATACCTGGACTTAATTCGCCGGGCAGGCGATGCGCGCGGTACGGAGAGTGCGTCGGTGCGTTTTATGCTGGATGGGCTGCGCAGTGTGTTGCTGCTGGATGAGTTAAAACTTCCGACATCTTCGCCGGCAGAAAAAAGCCTGCCCGGTGAATTCCACACGGGATTACCGGATTTCACCGCCAGCTTCCGTGCAACGACTACCTATAACCCGGAAAATCGCACACAAGTATCAGCGATGAATCTCACTATGGGACAGACAACGCGCGCCGAAACCGACGGTGCACGTTTCCTGCTGCAACAGGAATCTTTTTATGAACTGCATAGCAGCTATTTCAAATCTTTACCCTGGCTGGAAGCAGCGGATTTTGCAAACGGCAATTATGTGTACGTCAATGAACACGAAAGCGGTAAAACGACACGCACGCTGGACATGTCAGCGGGGGATGTAGATAGTTTATTGGTAGAGCGTGAGAAAACCCATGACATACTGGAGCGCTTCTACCAGAACTTTACGGAAATAGATCGCCATGAGGACCATCAAGAAGAGCGAACACTGGAGAACCTGGTGGATCGACTTTCCCCCACTGCATCCGATGAAATCCGGCGACACAATCTGGTGGCTTTAATAAAAGAAAGTCGCTTTAACTTATTC
Organism: uncultured Cellvibrio sp.; assembly: GCA_946481735.1. The sequence continues at coordinate 842 of CAMLOU010000067.1, read as the reverse complement.
GAATAGATACATTTGCAGCACAGCACGGAAGACATTGCGGAGAAGCTTGCGAGACCGTCACCGGCAAGGATGCCGGTGATGAGCCTACAGGGAAGTATTTACGGCGTGTCTCGCAAGCTTCTCCGCAATGTCTGGATGTCAGATTTCAGGCATGCCCCCTCAAAAATTCTGCCACCGCCAATAAGTCAACGAATAACGCTTGATTATTCCGAGTCCTGTTGCGGAACAGGTATCCGTTCAATCACATCGTCGTAAGGCACAAGGTCGAGAAAAGCAATAACCTCAGTGGCACGGCGATTTTTCATGCGAAAAATCCAGACGTAACTGTTGCGGTAGGGCTTACCATCGGCGGCGGTTGCCTCCCCATCCCAATGAACGACCACTGTGTCACCCTCTGCCCAAATATTGTTAACACGGGGTTTGATTGGTGTTGCCAGGCGCTGAACAAAAGGCGTAACCGCGCGATCCATAAAATCCTGTATGCCGCGATAGGTTCCCGCTGCCGGACTGGTGCCTTTGATGATCCAGACAATATCCGGTGCAAGTACATCGTTAAAGAAAGTCCGCCCGCCGGCAGCCCACTGAGCAAAAGCCTCAGCGATAAAATCCCGGTTAGCATCCTTCGGGGTTTTATCCACGTTTGCGTAAACCGACAGGGATATAAAAAAGAGCACGATAAATTTCAGCAGGGTTTTATCAAGGCGTTTTCCAGGCATTTTGTATCTCCAGTAACATGTTGGCTTCGGGTAAATCGGCCACGTGAGCGACGTTCTACACAAGAGAAAGTCTGTTACAGAGATGGCATTGGGATGTAATACATAACTCCGACATTATTGCCTGAT
>CAMLOU010000066.1 GCA_946481735.1 uncultured Cellvibrio sp. | reverse complement strand
GAATCCTTCTTCCGCTGCGCCCGCGGATGCGCCTTGTCATACACCTTCGCCAGATGCTGAAAATCCAGGTGCGTATAAATCTGCGTGGTAGAAATATTTGCGTGGCCCAGCAACTCCTGCACCAAACGCAAATCCCCACTCGACTCCAATACATGACTTGCAAAAGAATGACGCAACATGTGTGGATGCACCGGGTTATCCATTCCCTGCTGCACACTCAACTGCTGCATGCGCAATTGCACCGCGCGATGACCAATGCGGGTACCGCGCTGTGTAATAAACAGAGCAGTCTGACCCGCAGGCGCATGCAAGGCGCGTTGCGGTAACCAATCGTGCAATGCGGTTATCGCATGACGCCCCACCGGTAAGATGCGTTGCTTGGAACCCTTGCCCACTACATTGACCATGCCTTCTTTCAGGTCGACATCGGTCACATTCAAACCAGTGACTTCGGCCAGACGCAGGCCGGATGAATACACCAGTTCCAGCAGCGCGCGGTCGCGGCAGGCAATAAAACTATCGCCTTTCACCTCGACAAATTGTGCGGTCTGATCCGCGTCCAGGGTTTTGGGTAATTTCTTGGGTGACTTGGGTGCCTGGATACCATCGGCAGGATTGATCTTCATCCAGCCGCGCTTGATCGCAAAGCGAAAAAAACTGCGCAGGGACGACAGCCAGCGTTGCAGGCTTTTGCCGCCGAGGCCGCTGCGATGCAAGGCGGCAACACCCTGGCGAATATGTTGTGGTTGAATTGCGGCGAGGTCGTGAAGTGAATACTTGGCGCAGAAGCGACAGAATTTTTCCAGGTCGCGTTGATAGTTTTCCTGCGTCAGGGGCGAAAATTGTTTTTCGCTACGCATGTAGGTAAAAAACGCAGCGAGTTCGTCAGCAAAAGGCGTTGCAGCTTCAGTCATGCGCATATCCTCTTGCCATAGATTGGCGATTAATTAGCGCGGTAAATATTTCGGCAATAACCGATTCAATACTTCTGCAATATAGCCCAAAAACAACGTGCCCATGCTGGAGCGGTAATAATTCGGATCGCGGTTAGCGATGGCAAGCATGCCGAAGGTGGTGCCGTGGATTAACGGCACGGTCGCGACAGAGCCAATTTCATCCGCGTGTTTACCGAACAAAAAGCTCAACTCTTTGTGCCCGAGTGTGCCGCACATGGCGCGGTTGCTTTTGAGCAAGGGCGCAATATGTTCGCGCGCTTGCGCAATAGAAACGACCTGGGCCTGGCTGCTGGGGAGTTTGTCGATGTTGCCGTAGAGTTGCAGGCTGGTGAAATGGATATTGAAGTCTTTATCGAAGCTGTAATGCAGCGCGTCGACGATATCACCAAGGTCCTGGCCTTCCAGCAGGCTGAGGATCAGGCGCTTGGTTTTATCAAACAACTTGTCATTTTCCCGCGCGTTGTCGAGCAATTTGCTCAAGCGGTTGCGCATGTCGATATTGCGTTCGCGCAGAATCGATACCTGCCGTTCAACCAGTGACACCGCCGGGCCGCTTTCGTGGGGTAGAAATAAATCACCCAGTAAATCCTGGTGGTCAACAAAAAACGCCGGGTGCTGTTGCAGGTAATGCGCAACCTGTTCGGGGTCCAGTGGATCAGCCAGGGTAGGGGATTTTTTATCGGTCATCAGATCTTTACCTGTCCATGAAAAACGGTGGTGGCCGGGCCGGTCATCATCACCGGTTCACCAGGGCCTGCCCAACTGATGCGCAGGCTGCCACCGGGAAGATTCACTTTGACGTTATTGCCGATCAGCTGGCGCAGGTTACCAGCCACCACGGCTGCGCAGGCGCCGGTGCCGCAGGCGAGGGTTTCACCGACGCCGCGCTCGAATACCCGCAGATTAATTTCATCGCTGGAGACAACTTGCATAAAGCCAGCGTTCACCCGCTGTGGAAAACGGTTATGGCGTTCAACCAGTGGCCCAAGCTGCGCAACCGGTGCAGTCGCCACATCGTCAACCAGGGTGACGGCGTGGGGATTGCCCATGGAGACGGCGGAAATCTCCAGCGCCGTGCTATCGACGGCCAATGAATAGGTGACCGATTGTGCCTCGGCGTCGAACGGAATCTCTGCCGGTACCAGGCGCGGCACACCCATATTGACGCAGACCTCGCCGTTCTCGGTGATCTGCAAGGTCATGATGCCGCCAGCGGTTTCCACGGTAATCAGATTCTTGCCGGTCAACTTGCGGTCGCGCACAAACACGGCAAAACAGCGGGCGCCGTTGCCACAGTTTTCCACTTCGCCGCCGTCACTGTTAAAGATGCGGTAACGAAAATCCACGTCGGGACTTTCCGGGGCTTCAACCACCAAGAGCTGATCGAAGCCGATACCGAAATGCCGGTCGGCTAATTGGCGAATCTTTTCGGGGCTCAAACGCACCTTTTGGCTGACCCCATCAATCACCATGAAGTCGTTGCCCAAACCGTGCATTTTGCTAAACCGCAGACGCATTGCGTATTCCTTCCGTTAATCCGGTAACAGGCTTTCGCCGCGTAACATATCGTCGATGGTTTCGCGCTCGCGCACCACAAACATCTGGTCGCCATCGACAATCACCTCGGCGGCGCGGCCGCGGGTGTTGTAGTTGGAACTCATGCTGAAACCATAGGCGCCGGTGGACATGACGGCTAACAAATCACCGGGTTCGATGGCCAGTTCGCGGTCCTTGCCGAGAAAGTCACCGGTTTCGCAAATCGGACCTACCAGGTCCCAGGTTTTTGTACCGCCCGCGCGCGGCTTGACCGGACGAATATCTTGCCACGCCTGGTAGAGCGAGGGGCGGATATTGTCATTCATGGCGGCGTCGATGATCGCAAAATTCTTGTGTTCGGTGGGCTTTAAATACATGACCTTGGTCAGCAAGACGCCCGCGTTGGCAGAAATCGAGCGCCCCGGTTCAAACATCAGGCTCAGCTTACGATCGCCCAGGCGCTGTTTGATAGCGGCCATATAATCCGCCACCGGCGGCGGCGTTTCGTTGCGATAGGTCACGCCCAAGCCGCCCCCAAGGTCCAGATGGGAAATCATAATACCTGCACTTTCCAGCTCATCAACCAGCAACAGCAAACGATCCAGTGCATCGAGGAAGGGCGTCAGTTGCGTGAGCTGGGACCCGATGTGGCAATCCAGCCCTTTGATCTTCAGGCTCGGCAATTCGGCCGCGCGACGATAGACCGCCGGGGCGCGCTGGATATCGATACCGAACTTGTTTTCTTTCAGGCCGGTGGAGATGTAGGGGTGGGTGTTGGCATCCACATCCGGGTTCACCCGCAAAGAAATATTGGCCACCATGCCTTTGTCCGCGGCGACCTGGGCGAGGATCTCCAGCTCGGCTTCGGATTCCACGTTGAAGCAGAAGATGCCGACATCCAGCGCCCGGGCCATCTCTTCCGGGGTTTTGCCCACGCCGGAAAACACAATGCGCGCCGGGTCGCCGCCCGCGCGCAATACGCGCTCAAGCTCCCCACCGGAGACGATATCGAACCCGGCGCCGAGCTTGGCCAGCAGGTTCAGGATCGCGAGGTTGGAATTGGCTTTGATGGCGTAACACACCATGCCCGGATGATCACCCAAGGCCTGGGCGTAGGACAGGTAATGCTGGGTAAACGCGGCACGGCTGTAGACGTAAGTCGGGGTGCCGAAGCGTTCGGCAACGGCGCTCAGGGGCACATCTTCGACGTGGAGTTCGCCGTTGCGTGGTTGAAAATGCTGCATAGATAGACTCGATCAGGCAAAAAAGGCGGCTAGTCTTGTGATTCGGCAGGGGCTTCCGGTTGCGGTTGTTCCTTTTCCGGCAGGTACAGTGGGCCGGTCTGGCCACAGCCGCTCAGCCACAGGCAAGCGAATAACAACAACGCGGATAACGATTTCATGGTGAATTCCCGGAGCCGAATCTCGCCCGTTGGTCCGGGCAAACAGAGGTCAAAACAGCGGGCAGTATAACCGTGCACCGACAGTGCCACAACAAACCGCCCCGCCCCGGGAGCCCCTTGACGCCTTACTTTTTGGCCTCCCCGTGTTCCTGCCGATACTGCGACGGGGTCACCTTCAGGATCTTCTTGAAAAAGGTGTTGAACACCGACTTGCTGTTAAACCCCACCTCCAGGTAAATATCGGTGATGGTTTTATGTTTGTGTTTGGGGTCGATCAACATCTTGCGCGCTTCTTCAATGCGGTAGTTGTTGATGAATTCGTAAAAATTGTTATGGAAATGCCGGTTGATAGTCATCGACAAATCCTTGGCGGGTATGGCCAGTTTGTCGGCGAGGATATCGAGGGTAATGTCGGGCAACAGGTAAGGTTTTTCACTGCGCATCATGCCGTCAATCCGCTCGGCAAATTCGGGATTGAGCAACTTGTCGTTGAGCGGCTTTTTGTGGCTGTCTTTTTGCCGCACCGCTTCGAAGGTGGCGAAGTAACGCATGCTGGTAAACACCAGCAGATTCACCAGGATAAACAATGAGTAGTATCCGGTCAGGCCGATATATTCAAAGACTTTTAAATCGTGGGTTTTGATTAGACCGACCACCTTGGAGATGCTCAGGATCACCTCCATGATGGTGACACCAAGGAAGCCGATGACCAGCAGCTTGAGCCACAGCAGGTCAACCTTTTCAATGTTGGAATGGGTCGATTTGAGGATGTCTTTGTATTTCAGGATCAACAGAAAACTTAACGCGCAGTACACAACACGCAAGGATTTACAGAAAAAATCCATCGAGATATACGCGGCACCGTAGACAAAGATTTCATCGCGAATTAATTCAATCCGTTCGGCAAAAGGACGGCTGTAAAACGCCACACCCATAAACACAATAAACAGGCCCAACGGGATCAAATGCAGCAAGTCCCGACGCTTGAGCGCAAAGTCGCGGAACACCAGCGATTTCACATAAAAATAGAGCAGTACTGCATCCACGTAATAGGCAAAACCACCGACAAAAAACGCCTGCGGAAAGACTTCCCGCACTTTCCATTTGAATACTGCACCCCACAGGATTAATTCATGCAGCGGAATAAACGCATGGGCCAACAAGAAGGCGGCAAGGAAATAGTTGCTGGGGGATTTGCTGGTGTTGGTGGCGACGAGCAATACCGCAAAAAAGCAGCATTGCATGGCGGTCATCAGTAAAACCACGTCATGAAAATTAAATACAACTTCGTTCATGGGGTTCTGCCCTTGCTTCAATCATTATTGTTATGCATCACGCGGTGAAGAGGGAGTCTCGACGCGGGTGACATAAACGTGCTGGATAAATGCAGGCTGGTGGTCTGCAAGACTTTATCGGTGAGCGGTCAGGTGCGCCGGATATTGTCCCAGAGTGGCGGGCAAGATCATAGCCCAAATAATTGGAGCCTGGCCATACGCGAATGCCAGTTGCCAGCTTCGGTGCGGCGACTCAACGATTGCGCAGCCCGTAAAAAATTTCTCATCTTATGACATGCACGATTGTGGCAATTGCCGCTTCCGGTACGAAGTGAAAATCGCCCTCAACCACAGCGCTGAACCGGCGATATGCCGTTTGAACTGCATCACAGGTGCGCGGACGCGCGCGAGTAACGGCGCGGGTTCGACACAGATTTTTTTAGCCGAACGACAAACCTCTCCACTCACCTTAGTCTCGGACAGGATACAGCGCTGGTCGCTGTCGCGATCCAACCCGCCATGGCAAGGGTGCTTCGGTCGTTGCAAATAAAAGCCCGGTTATGGCGATAACAATAAAACTCCCAGGTATTTCATCATGAAAAAAACCAAGGCCAAGACGACTGCCTCAAACGTTATTCGCTCGTTATGTTTACCCGCACACGCTGTCGCGCGCTGCAAGCGCCTGTTATGGACAGGTTTGCTCGCCGGTAGCTGCGTCCTGTCATCGCTTACCCCATCCCTTACCCAAGCCCAAACTGCCTTGCCGGGACGGGTCCAGGCTGAGAGTTACACCAGCATGGCCGGTGTGGAGCTGGAAACCACCACCGACAGCGGCGGTGGCCAGAATGTCGGCTGGATCGATACCAACGACTGGATGACCTATTCCATCAATCCGGCTACGGCGGGTTGGTACGATGTGCGTTACCGGGTGGCATCTACCGGCAGCACCGGTCAGGTGGTACTGGGCCGTAACGGCCAGGACCTCACCGAAGACACCAGCATCCCCAATACCGGCGGTTGGCAGAACTGGACGACCGTCAGCTCAGCGGTTTATCTGGAAGCCGGGCCACAGAACATTACCCTATTTGCCCGCACCGGCGGCTGGAATATCAACTGGGTGGAGTTAACTCGCCAGGCGAGCTGGACCCCGTTACCCAAACTCAAACAAAGCGGGCGTTATTGGGTCGACCCCAACGGCAACCGCGTCAACCTGCGCGGTACCAACGTGGGCAACTGGCTACAGTTGGAGTTCTGGATGATGAACGAAAACATGTCCACCAACGCTGGCACTATCCATGACCAATGTACGCTGGAAGGCGCGCTCACCGGGCGGCTTGGCTACGCCGAAAAAGAGCGCCTGATGGATATCTTCCGCGATAGCTGGATCACCGCGCGGGACTGGGACCATATGCAGGCCATGGGAATGAACGTGGTACGCATTCCATTTATGTACAACCTGATCGAAAACGAGAACGCCCCTTACACCCTGCGGCCGGATGCCTGGCAGTATCTGGATTACGCCATCGATGAAGCGGAAAAGCGCGGTATGTACACCATCCTCGATCTGCACGGCGCGGCCGGGAGCCAGGGCTGGGAACACCATTCCGGTTGTGCCGGTAAAAACGAGTTGTGGGGTTCAGCCCAATACCGCGATCGCACCAAGTGGTTGTGGGACATGATTGCATCCCGCTATCGCGGGCGCGGTGCGGTCGCCGCATACGGTTTATTGAATGAACCCTGGGGTACTGATGCCGACACCCTCGCGGATTTTTCTACCGAGCTGTATCACGTTGCCCGTGCGAAAGACCCGGATACCATGATCATCCTGCCCGGCCACAACACTGGCGGCATTGACGCTTACGGTCATCCTTCCGGGCGCGGCATGAACAGCAATGTGGCCTTTGAGATGCATTTTTACCCCGGCCTGTGGGGATGGAGTGAAGGCACCGGCAATGCGCACCACATCAATGTTCACAGTAACTGGCTTCATTGCAGCCCCACCGGCACCGGTGAAACCTGTGACTGGAACAACCGTATTACCAGCCTGGACACGCCGTTCTTTGTAGGCGAATTCCAGCCCTGGACGCTGCTCGGCGCGGCGGGCGGGCAGATGCTGCGCAAGACCTACGATATCTACAACATGTACGGCTGGGCCGCGACCAACTGGGCTTACAAGACGGTGTCCTTCGGTGGTTCTAACGGCAACCCCGGTTCCTGGGGGTGGGGTATGGTGACCAACAGCAACAACGGCGGCACCATGGGCAGTATCAACATCAGCACCGCCACCGTGGCGCAGATTGAAAATTACTTCCGTTCCTTTGCCAGTCAGGCGCTGGTGCGCAATGCTGAGATCACCTATTGGATGAACTACCGTCCCACGGTAGGACAGCGCATTGAAGCCGAGCACTTCAATGCCCATGCCGGTGTGCGCATGGAAACCACCACTGATGCCGGCGGCGGTTTTAATGCGAGCCATATTGATAGCAATGACTGGATGACTTACCCGATCAATATTCCCAGCGCGGGCTGGTACACGGTGCAATACCGGGTGGCCTCACCCAACAGCACGGGTCAATTAGTGCTGAGCCGCAACGCGACGGACCTGGTGGTGAATACCGTGCCCAACACCGGCGGCTGGCAGAACTGGACCACCATATCCAACAACGTGTATCTGGAAGCGGGTCAACAGACCTTGTCGATCTATGTGCGCAATGGTGGGTGGAACATTAATTGGTGGAGTTTGACGCCCCAATAAGCCTGTCTGAAAACACAATAAAGCTGCATTAAAAAGGGGCGCTGCAAGGTGCCCGTCAGGAAAGCGGGTTTGGAGCACGCATGTGTATCCAAACCCGCTGTTCCCAACCCGCCCCGCCTCACGTATTTCCGCTTGTCCTGCGATATTTTTTGTTTGGCTGGGGGCTCGCCGGTAACCTGTTGTACGTCCACCTGATATTTAATCGATTGATTGGTAAGGGTTTTTCACAAGGTTCTGCTGATCCGTACCCACCCGAACCTGCAATCCTCACTCGCCGCCATTCGAACCTGTCCATTCGAACGACAGGCGTCCGCTGAGCCGCTAATGTTTGCCGCTTCTACGCGTTACAACCGGCCCGTGCTTCAGTGGCGAAGTGGTGGCCGGTGATTTGTCTGGAGCCCCAGCCACCCTTGAGAAAAAAGTCGCCAACGGCGGCCTGCCTCTTTCTCAATGCCTTGGGCCTCACTTCCCGGCAGGTGGAGTGGGGCCTTTTTTTGCACCTTGTGCGTCCCAGTTTGCCATTGGAGGCAAGGTAGGACGATTTGGCGGGTTCGAGTAAGGGTTACTCGGACGACGCCGGGCGAGTGCACCGCGACAATCGCCGGGTTTTATTGTCGCCGGGCATTATGAATAGCAGCGACAACATGGATGCATAACACCACCACAATCACAATAACGAATGAGGTCAATAAGATGCCAACAACACTCCTGGGTGCGTTAACCACGCATACCCGTTCCCTGTCCCTCGGCATGGTGCTTGGCACCAGCCTGATACTCGCCGCCTGCGGCGGTTCCTCGGGCGATGATGATTCGCCGGGGTCCAGCAGCCGTTCCAGTTCGTCTGCGGTCAGCTCACCAATGTCTTCTTCGGAAGCCTCGTCCTCTGAGGCACCGTCCTCTTCAGCGTCATCCGTCCCTGATGCCTCCTCCAGCTCTGCCGAGTCAAGCTCGTCCTCCAGTGCCAGCAGCGAAGGGCTAACCATGCTGCGCACCGACGGCACCCGCTGGGTCAAGGCCAGCGGCACGCCGATAAACCTTAAGGGCACCAACCTGGGCAATTGGCTGGTGCAGGAATTCTGGATGATGGGCCAGGGCGGCAACGGCGTTCATGACCAGTGCACCCTGGAAGCTGAACTGACCGACCGCTTTGGCTATGAAGAAAAAGAACGCCTGATGAAGGTGTTCCATGACAGCTGGATCACCGAGCGTGATTGGGATCAGTTGAAAGCATTTGGCTTTAACGTGGTACGTCTGCCGTTCCTGTGGAGCGTGATTGAAGACGAGCAGAATCCCAAAACCCTGCGCGAGGATGCCTGGCACTACCTGGATTGGGCGATTGCCGAGGCAAAAGAGCGTGATATGTACGTGATCCTCGACCTGCACGGCGCCCACGGCGGCCAGACGCCTAATGATCACACCGGTTGCTCCGGCCAGAACCAATACTGGACCAACGCGGAATACCAGGACCGCACCAAGTGGTTATGGGAACAGGTAGCGACGCGTTATAAAGATGAGCCGGTCGTGGCGGCCTATGATCCGCTCAACGAGCCCTGGGGTTCGACCGCTGAAGACATGAAAACCCGCGTACTGGAGTTGTACGACACCATCCGCGCGATCGACGAAAACCACATCATCATGCTGCACAGCCACTATGGCAGCATCGATGTCTATGGCGATCCGGCCGCTGCCGGGCTGACCAACGTGGCCTTTGAGCTGCATCCCTATCCCGGCCTGTTCGGCGACCGTCCCAACGACTCTCATTACGATATCCACCGCGACTGGCTGCGCTGCGGCGAGAGCGGTACCGGCGGCGTGTGTGAGTGGAATACCCGTTTGACCAACCTGGATACGCCGATGTTGATGGGTGAATTCCAACCCTGGCAAAGCGCCGGGCTGGAGCTGGGCGGCAAGCTGGGTCGCGCCACCTACGATACCTATGCGCAATACGGCTGGGCTTCGACCAGTTGGTCTTACAAGCTGGTGAGCATCGCTGGCGGGCAGGGCGAGGGTACCTGGGGCATGGTGACCAATGTGCCCAACACCGAGCTGGATGTGGGCGTGGGTCAGATCGTCAAGGCCAGTACCTGGGATTGCAACGGTTGGGATTCCACCTTTGCCGAAGCCTGTGCCGATCAGCCGGGCACTATCTCGCCCAAAGGTGAAGGCAGCAAGACTTACTACATCATCATCAAGACCGGTGCCAATGCGGGCAGCATCCCCGATGTGACCTACGACAATATCAGTCTGGTCAACACTGCCACGGATGAAGACCTGATCGTCAACGGTGACTTTGAAGAAGGGTTTACTGGTTGGACGACAGTGGCGATCAGCGGTGAAACCGCCAACGATTTCTACTTCACCCAGGCCGAGAAATTACCCACTGGCGGTACGGGCGCGGCGTTGCATATTGGCCGCCCCACCGGCGTGGATGGCGAGATCAACAGTGCGATCTACCAGGCGGTCACGCTTGAAGCCGGCCAGGAATATGTATTTAACGGCGTGTTTCGCGGCAACAACAGTAATAACACCTGGGCGGAAATCTACCTGATCGAAGACGAACCGGTCGCGGGCGTGGATGTTATCGATGATCAAGGCCGTGTGGACTTCACCACCGCCAGCGCCGAAGAGATCGAAGCGCTCTTCGCCAGCTATGGCACCGTGGAGTATGACGTGCACGCAGGTCTGGCCCATTGGCTGGTGACCGATGAGCACAACGATGTGTTTGATTACCCGGATCGCCCCACCAACCTGGTGCTCACCGAAGGCGACGAGAGTAACGCGCTCACCTGGGACAGCGTCGCTGGCGAAGGCATCACCTACACGGTCTATCGCAGCACCTCGCCCGCGGGTGAGCGGACTGTACTGGCCGAGGACCTGACCGTCACCACCTACACGGATACCGATCTACTCGGTGGCGAAACCTATTACTACAGCGTGTCCGCCGTGAACGCGAGCGGTGAAAGTTACCGCAGTGAACCGGTGAATACCGAACTGCAATATGTCGTGATTCCTGCGCGCATCGAAGCAGAAAGTTACGCCGATATGCTGGGTATTGTGGTGGAAGCCTGCACCGATGTTGGCGGTGGACAAAACGCTGGCTGGTTCGACGGCGGTGACTGGATTGAGTATCAAATTCATGTGCCGGAAGCCGGCGACTACACCATCGAATACCGCGTGGCGAGTCAGGACGGCAGCACCGGTTTTGAACTGCTGCTGAACGGAACGGAGATCGACACCAAAGCCATCACGCCCACCGGCGGCTGGCAAGCCTGGTCCACCGTGTCATCCACCATCAGCTTACCAGTGGGCAACCACACCCTGCGCTTCAATATGCTCGGTGGCGGCGGCTGGAACATGAACTGGTTCGAGATCAGCGCCGACTAATTGTGGCTGTGGTTTCCGCTGTTGCGCTTTTGTCACCGGATTATGGTCACGGCGCAACGCATTACGCGTAGGTCGGATTAGCCAAAGGCGTAATCCGACAAACAATTTGCCGATGGCCACCAATCATTACCGCAAAAGGATTTGCACAACCCAACCACAACCAAACCCGCGTTCCGGTCATGTTTATAAAACAAGCCGGAACGCAACCACTTCCCGGCCATAAAAATCCGGAAGAAAAAATGTAAAAAATGGTGAACAACCACTCTTTGGAGATGTTATGAAAAAAATTGCTTGTCGCTGTCTGCGAATGAGTCTGCTACTGGTGGCAGCGTTAAACCCGCTGGTTTACGCCGCACCCGATCCGGCCCTGGAAAAACACATCGATGAACTGCTCGCCAACATGAGCCTCACCGAAAAAATCGGCCAGACCCAATTGCGCGACTGGGGTACCTACGCCGAAAAAGATATGCCGGCTATCAAGCAAGCAGTACGCGACGGCAAGATCGGTGGCTTCCTCAATGTCACCATGAGTAACGTCAACAAATATGCCTTTGAAGAATTGCAACGTATCGCAGTCGAAGAAAGCCCGCAAAAAATTCCCCTGATCTTTGGTCAGGATGTTATCCACGGTTACAAAACTATCTTCCCGATTCCGCTTGGCCAGGCCGCCAGCTGGAATGCGGATATTGTGAAACAAGGCGCGCGTATTGCCGCCGAAGAAGCCACCACTGACGGCATTCGCTGGACCTTTGCGCCAATGATCGATATCGCGCGCGATCCCCGCTGGGGCCGCATTGCCGAGTCGCTCGGCGAAGATCCTTACCTGGCGTCACTGCTGGGGGTGGCGATGACCGAAGGCTTCCAGACAGAAGACCCGACCGATCCCACGGCGATGGCCGCATCGGCAAAACATTTTGTTGGCTATGGAGCAACGGAGGGTGGTCGCGATTACAACGCCGCCTATGTGCCGGAAGGCTTATTGCGTGATGTTTACCTGCGTCCGTTCAAGGCGAATGTGGACGCTGGCCTGATGACCATCATGAGTTCCTACAACACCCTCAATGATATTCCGGCCACTGCCAATAAATTTACCCTGAAAAAAATACTGCGCGACGAGTGGAAATTTGATGGCTTTGTGGTGAGTGACTGGAATGCCGTCATGGAGATGATTCCCCACGGCTATGCAGCAGACGCCAAACACGCCGCCGAACTGGCTGCTAACGGTGGTATTGATTTTGAGATGCACACCGATACCTTCGAAAGATATTTGCCCGAGTTGATCAGGGAAGGAAAATTTTCCGAAGCTGATTTGAACACCGCCGTGCGCAATATGTTACGCATCAAGTTGCGTTTAGGTTTGTGGGATAACCCCTATCCACGCGGTAACCGGGAGCAGGTATTACTGAACGAAAAATTCCTTGCCGCCGCTGAGACAGCTGCAGAAGAATCCTTTGTACTGTTGAAGAACGACAAAAAAATCCTGCCGCTCAATAGAAAACAAACCGTTGCCGTAATCGGCCCGCTGGCCGATGCGCCCTTCGAACAACTCGGCACCTGGATTTACGACGGCGAGAAGAAAGACACACGCACTTTCTTGCCTGCCTTGAAAAAATATCTCGGTAACGACAGGAACATTATTGTCGCTCCCGGCGTCAGTTACAGCCGCGATAAAAGCACCGCCGGCTTTGCCGCCGCTGTTGCCGCCGCAAAAAAAGCCGATGTGATTTTATACGTGGGTGGTGAAGAGTCTGTGCTGTCTGGGGAAGGTCACAGTCGCGGTGATATTCGTCTGCCCGGTGTGCAACAGGAATTGATCGCGCAATTGGCGGCAACCGGTAAACCACTGGTGCAAGTCATCATGGCGGGCCGTACGATTCAACTGGATCAAACCCTCGAACAATCCACCGCACTGCTGATGGCCTGGCACCCGGGCACCATGGGTGGCCCCGCATTGGTGGATGTACTTTACGGCGAAGTGTCTCCCGTGGGCCGCTTGCCATTAACCTGGCCAATCGCGGTAGGGCAAATTCCTTACTACTACAACCACATGGCCACCGGCCGCCCGGCGACCGACAAAAATTACACGCGTATCGATAAGATTGAGCAGGGCGTTTTCCAGCATCAACCGGGTAACTCATCCAATCTGCTGGACTACGGCCACAAACCACAATTTCCGTTCGGATACGGTTTAACTTACACGACCTTTACTTACAACGACCTGCAGATCAGCGCAAAAGAAATCGGCTTGGGTAAAACACTTACCGCCAGCGCCGTTATTAAAAACACCGGCAAGGTTGCGGCAACCGAAGTGGTGCAATTGTACGTACAGGATGTGGTGGGTGATGTGACACGCCCGGTGCGTGAATTGAAAAACTTCCAGCGCGTCTTTTTAAAACCTGGTGAGTCAAAGAAAGTCACCTTTACTCTGCACACCGACGAGCTGGCATTTCATAACAAAAAGATGGAGCTTGTCACCGAACCGGGCGACTTTAATCTGTGGATAGCACCCAACGCACAAGAAGGACTGCAGACAAGCTTTGTTGTTAAATAGCGTTTGAACGGATGTCGGATTACGACACGGCGTGTCTAATCCGACTCAGGTTTCCCACATAGATAAAGAAACATCCAAACGTGTAAGTACCCATATCAGATCACCTGCATACCATAAACGCAAAAAAGCATGGGCATTTCTTGTGCCCATGCTTTCAATTAAATCCCGTTATTGTGCGTTAGCGTAAAAGTCCGTGGCGACCAGTGCTGCATCTTCAAATGCACTGTAAGTAATATTGGCTTCGGCTTCGGTATAGCCCATACGGATCGCATTCAGGTACATGGAGTAATAGTTGAATGCTCCGGCGCACAGCGAATGCAACTGTACATCCGGACCGTCAGAGTTCTCGGCAAAATATTCCATGAAGTTTTCATTGGTATATCCCTGGCACGCCGCACTGCCCAGCAAGGTATTCGGTCTGGTCGGGTAGCTGCCTGGTGCTGATGAGCCTGGACCCGAGGTAGAGCCGGTTCCGGTTCCACTGCCAGACATGGTGAAGCTGGTTACCTCATCCGTTTCGTCAAGCTGGTTCAAAGTTCCATTGAAAGTTTCGGAGTTATTGTTGCGCTTTACCTTCACGGTGTAGCTAGTGGGCAGATGCTCGGGATATGCATCGAACATATTCACCTTCACGGTATATTGCCCGTCAGGTACGTTCGTTTCGTAAAAAATATTCTCAGGCCCAAAACCGTCCATATCATCCACGTCCAGATAACCGTCACCGGCATCGGATGTATCACTCGCGAAATAAATCGTGTTGCCATCGGGCTCTTCCAGGTGCAAATCCACATCCGCTTCGCTGTTCCAGGTAAGGGTTACCTGTAGTTGGCCGTTACCAACCTGCACGGCCTTCATATTGACGGTCGCCGGCGCAGTCCAGTGTTCTCGTTGCCTGCTCATGCTGGGAATAAGAATGGTCGGCGGCTGAAAGGGCGGAACATCTGCCTGAAGATAAGCAAACACTTTAGCTGGGGCTTCATATGTTGGTGTTTCTGTGGCAGCGCCTGCTGTAAAGCGCAGATTCGGATAACCATTGCAGCTAAGCTGGGTACGTCCGTTGGCCACAGTCGTGGATTTGTTCATTGCCAGACGTTCAATTTTTTCACTCGCGGCCGCTGACACCTCTGCTGATGAATAAGGTTGGCCGTCTGCATTTACCGGAATAACGAAGGACGTTTCCGAGCCTTCGATCTGAATCAGATAAGCATGAACGTGCATACCTTCCGGAACACCTTCCGCCGCCAGATCAAATTGTGTACTGCCACCGGCAGTAATGGCAACTTCCGAGGTCACGCTGATACTACCGCCGCTGGCATCCGCTGGTGCCGGGATGTCGGCGGTAACGCTGTAGCCGCCATCGAAATGAATGGCTTGGGACAAGGCATCGGGCGAATCGAGCTCTACCGCCGCGAAGCTGGCCGCTGACGAGGAAGAAGACGAAGATGAAACCGATGAGCTGGAGCTTAACGATGAAGAGGAAGAAGACGTGGGCGTGGGTGTTGGTGTTGGCGTAGACGACCCGCCGCCTCCACCGCCGCCACAGGCTGATACCGTCATGACCAGAACAAGTGCACCCAAACGGTACCACTTGTTACCTTTCAAAGAAACAGAAAAGGATGTTCGCATTATGTAACCCCATGAATTGACATTGAAACAGATAGCCACGCGATTTCAGCGAAGTCGCAGTACATACAGTCTAAAATGTCATATCAGGGGGACGCATCTCCAATATTGGGTATGCATAGCACAGATCTATCTCAGTAGGTGAGCATTGCCGGTGGCTCTATGCAACGGCCTCTTTACTCTCGCTTACGTTGACTTTTTAAGCACGGCGCAAATCGGTTTAGCAAAGTAAGCGGTAGCTGCACTCTTGTCTGCTATTTTGTGTACGTTATCAGCTGGATTCGAACTGTACGCGTTGCCAGATGCACTTCCCGCAAAAAGTAACCAAGCCCCACAATCAATGTCAGTGTGGATGCTGTAAACAATGCACTAATGACCCATCTGAATTCCACTTGCAACAACACCTGCAAGAAAATCACCGCTACCACCATACACACCAGCAATGCTGAACAAGTGCACGCCGTAATCGCAGAGCTGGCATAGTGTCGCCGGCGTTCGAGGCGGCCAAGTTCCTTATTGAGCAACTCCGGATTATTCAAATGCGGTGGAAGCTCCTGCTCCGTCAGGTTCCGCCCCCGATCAATAATCCGCGCAAGCCGACCGGCCATGACATTCAGCAAGCCGGCAATACCCGTCAATAAAAATACCGGAGCCAGCGCAAGCTGGATGGCATGGGCGATATCACCAAAATTCATCATCATCATCTTATTGGTATCCAAAAAATCAATCTCAAACTAACCAGTAGGTCGGATTAGCACAGCGTAATCCGACGCGATATTAACCACCAGCGCCATTTTCAAAAGTGTGCAATAGCAGCGTCCAGATTATATCGCGCCTGAATTTCCAGCCTGTCATAAAAGAATGAGTGGTGATAAATCCGTTCGCGCTGTAAAAACTGTTGCAGAATTTCCTTACGCTTGGCATGGAAAATAAACCCTGGAACCCAGCGATACTCCTTTCGCACATTGAGTTCAAACGCTTGATAAATATCTTTCGGAGCGCCGAGAACCGCCAGGTCTATATCGACCAGTAATTGCTCGTCATTGTCAGTTGTCAATGCGTTATGGCAGGTAGCCATAATCAGGCGATGTACTTTATGAACAACCTCTTCCGGCGCCTGATTCTGTCGTAGAAATTCTTTGCACCAGTTTGCGCTATCTGCTTCATTGGTTGAAGAGCGGGGCTTGTATACGGCGTCGTGAAACCAGAGCGCCAGCTCAACCGCAGAAGGTTGCTGTGCGAGATGCAATGCGGTATCAAAATGAATCAGGCACGCATTGATGTGCGCGCCGGTGTGATAATGGCGCGACTTTTCAGCATAAGCCGCGACCAGTGTATTAAAAGTATCAAAATTATCTGCAAGCCCCAGCGCCTGCATAAGCTTAATCCACCGATGTCTCTCCATCATTCACCTGCAAACCCAGCCATTGACCCAATCCATTGAAACGCCGTAATACGAAAAACTCAAGTAGCAGCAGCGCCGCCAGTGAAATACCCATCAAGGGGAGCAGTATGGCCAGGGTTAAGGTGATGCCGATAATCACAACACCGGCGTTGGTTGGTCTGGCTGGCGGTGCACCGAGCACGGCGTCGGGTTTGCGTTTACGCCACAAGATAAAACCGCTGACGCTAATCAATATCAAACCGGCGCAGGTGAGTACGCCGAGCAACAGATTAAACCAGCCAAATAAATAGCCTTCGTGCGCCGCGATGCCGACACCGATGGCGCGGTCGAGTAATTGTTTTTCGGCGAAGCCGCTTTGTTTTTCAATGTTGCCGTCGTGCTGAATCCATACGTCGGCGCGCAGCGGCCGGTTGGGGGTTTGTGATGAGGCTTTCCAGGTGTGGTGATGCGCATTGGCTACGCTTAACTCCACCGGCGGTGCCAATTGCAGAGCTTGCGCTTTGGCCAGCACGGCAGGTGTTAGATCAAATACGTCACTGGCTTGCGCGCTCCAGTGTTGGTGTTCCTGTTGGCGACTTTGGGTCCAGTCTTGGTGGGTGGCTTTTAATTCAAATGAGCGAACTTCTTTTAGTGCCGAGCCCCATACCAGCGCCCAGGGCAGGCCGGTGATCAATAAGAATAACGCAAGCGAAGAAATCCAGATGCCGGTGACAGCATGCAGGTCGCGCCAGAAAACGCGGTTGCCCTGGCGCATGCGCGGATAAAGTACCCCCGCGACTCCCCGGCTGCTGCGCGGCCACCACAAATACAATCCGGTGATGATCAGCACGATGGCCCAGCAAGCGGCCAGCTCCACCAGGATAGAGCCAAGATTGCCGAGTAGTAGTTCACCGTGGATAGTCTTGACGATATTCATCAATTTATCGTTGCTGGCTTGCTTGCCCACGATTTCGCCGTTGTAGGGATTTACAAAGACATGCCAGATCTGGTCGGCTTGCACGCTTATCATGACGGCTTCATCGGCGGCTTGCGGCAAGCGGTAATTGAGCAATTTTCCCTCGGGGATTTCTGCCAGCGCTGCGGCAATCTGCTGGTTGGGCAGCAGTGCTTCCTGTGTCACCGAGAGGCCGTGATATTGTGATTCCTGCCAGTTTTCGTAGTAGGGCTTGAATAGGTAAATTGCACCGGTGATGGCGAGCAGGATGACAAAGGGAATACAAAAAATACCGGCGTAAAAATGCCAGCGCCAGATGCTGCGGTAGAGCGCTTGATTGATACGGCTTTTATTGCCGTTGGTGTTGGCGGTGGTAAGGGGATCGGTGGCTTGGTTGTTGCTCATCGCCGGTTACCTTTATCAATATTCTGGTCGCTTTTCATGTTGTTCGAGTGGGTGCTGTTATGTGAGTGGGGTGTCGGATTACGACACTAGCGTGTCTAATCCGACCTACGTTGGCCTGGTTTTGTAGGTCGGATTAGCGCAGCGTAATCCGACATTCACCTGCACAATCAAAGATGATAAGAAAAATTGAAATACAAGGTGCGCCCCGGCCAGGGGTGCGCCACAAATGAACTTTCGTCAGTCAGGTTATCAATACCAAACCCCAGTTCAACCTGATCGCTGACATCGTAGGTCGTTTTCAATCCAATGCGTGTATAACCGTCCTGCGCACCCATCACTTCTTCGGCATCGTCAGTGTTATCCAGGCGGCCAAAACTTTTATCGGCGTATTGCACTGTGCCACTAAGGTCCCAGCGATCACTGGCGTGATAGGTGAGCATCAGGTTGCTGCGCCAGCGCGGCATGCGCGGATAATCATTGCCTTCAATCGTTGACTCAGGATTCTCGCCTTCGGCAGTGCTGTTGTCTTCAATAATGGACCGGGTATAAGCCACATTGAAACGCACATCCACTTCAGGCATAAGAACACCGTAGCGATTGAAGATAAACTCCACCCCATCGGTTTCCACTTCATCAATGGCAGAGAAAGTGGTGACAGATCCGCCGCCAGGTAACAAATTGGATTGCGATTCAATCGCATCCTGAATGGTTTCCGTAAACACATTCACGCGCACATAACCGGTATTGAATTGCCGTTCGATCATCAGGTTTTGATGTAAGCCGTCCTCCGGTTTTAGATCCGGTTTTGCTTCGATGATGGTGGAGTAAGATGCGCTCTGCGTAAACAGCTCTTCCACAATGGGGAAGCGATAAGCTTGCGCAACGGAGTAGCGCACCAACCAATCCTGGGCCGGTTTATAACCTAATGAAAACTTGGGTGAGAATGTTGAGTTGGAACTTTCCGGTACCTCGGCTAATTCAAATGCCGCTGTGTCAGCAATATCCTCACTGAAGTAGCCGTCGAAACTTTTCCAGTGTTCGTAGCGACCGCCGATCGCCATATCCCAGATTTCATTGATTGCCCAGTTCGCCTGGACAAACGCCGCGCTGATTTCCGTTTCGCCACCGCTGCGGCTGCTGTAACCGTTGTTATCGCCGCGGGTCCAATCAAGGGAGTTATAGACATCCAGATTTAATTGGTAGGCTTCATAACGTGCGCCGGTCACTAATTCCAGGCCATCCACACCAATATTATTAACAATAAATTTACCTTCCAGGGTTTGCCAGCCGGTGTCATCGTAGTCAGTGGTTTGCCCGCGACCGGTAAACAAAGGGTCGTTGGGGTTGTGACTGGACGCACGGCTGTTGTCTTTCAGAATCCGGAAGTCGCTGGCATTCCCTTCAAAGCGGAGGTTATCCTTGATATCACCTTTTACCCGAAAACCAACCGACAGGCTCTGGCGATCGAGGTTGCTGACACCCAGGCGATTGGCGCTCACATTTATGCCGGTACCATCCTGGACAAAATTACCGGACCAGCGGGTTACACCATCAGCATCAACAAGATAGGAATTCGCTGAACCGCGTAAGGTATTACGATCTTCGAACGCGATATTTACTAACGTCGACCAGTCACCGATGTCGTAGCCCAGTTTTAATTTGAAATTATCGGTGGTGGCTTGCTCAACGCCAGTATCACCAAAATAAAACGCAGTATCACCAAACACATCCCGATCAACCACGGCACTGTTTACCGGTACTGCACCGCTGCTGGGATCGCGATTGTCAAAATAAAATGACTGTGGCTGGCTGTCATTTTCCAACCGGTTGTAGGAAATATAAAAATTTAAATCACCGAATTTATCACCGTAGGACATAAACGCTTTATGGCCATTCAGTGTGTCATCAAAGCCGTAGGCAGCGAAGTCCTGGGAAAAATAATCCAGATCCACATGGACTTCGCGCTCCTGCGGAATCGCGGTTTCAATCAGCACCACACCACCCATGGCATTACCGCTGTATTCCGCTGAAAACGGCCCGTAAAAAATTTCAACCTGGGCAATTTCACTGGCGCTCACCATGGTCCAGCGCGGTGCACCGCTCCAGCGCGATTGCAGAAAATAATGCAGTGGCACGCCGTCGGCAAACACCATGGAGCGGGAGGTGGCAAACATATTGGAGCCGCGCAGGCCGAGGGTACCGTTGGAGTCACCGATGTAACGCTTGCGAATCACGATGCCGGGTTCGTACTTCACCAGATCTTCTGTGGTGGCGACGTTGATGCTGACCATGTCTTCCTGGGTCAACAGGCTGGTGGGGTTGGTGTAGCCTGCCTGGCGGCTGTCTTTCTGCTCGCCCCACACACGAACTTCTTCGACATGCTTACTTTGCGCCGCTTCGTGGGCGCCGGCGGATGAAGCGACAACTGCAAGTTGACCGAATACTGCCAGAGTGAAGTGTGGGATCTGTCTGGCAAGGCCGATGATACGCAAGCCCATAACGTCCCCATTTTTACTATTGTTGAGGGGGCAAATCTAGAGCAAAAGCAGGCAGGGTCCAATGTGACAAATTGTCGCACCGCGCGGTCGCGGTGCGTTGTGGGGACATAGGTCCGATGAATTAGTCGGAATAAGTAGTTGGCGGTACAGTACCGACACCGCGATCCGTATCCAGGTTGTCTTCCATGGGCGCCGATGAAGCAGGACTGCTTACGCTGTTCTCGTCGGTCATGCCGTTATTCATCCCATCATCCATGGTTTGCGGGCTGCTCGGCGTAGGAGGCGGTGGTGTTTGCGTTGCCGGGTTGGCCGTGGTCGGTGAATTGTTGTTGACGGACGGTTGCGACTCGTTGTCAGGCGAGCATGCCAGGGTCAAACAGGCCGCAGCGCCCAAGGCGAGGATGCGGGTGGCGCGGATAAAAGGTGATCTGGTGTTCATGGTAAAACCTCCGTTATTGGATAGTGTCAGCGGGTTTTCGCGGCTGGGTGTTATCGCCGGGATTCATCTCCCGGGGAGCGGGTTGTAACGCCGGTTGTTCCGGCTCTAGCGGCGCATCAGCGGGCCGATCAAAGGTTTTGCGTGGCGGTAACTCCATGTCTGCCGGTTTAATGTTGGCCAACAATGTCTTGGCCATGGATAAATGCTCCTGCAATATCGGCAGGTTTTTTTCAGCAAATTGACTGAGCTCTGCGTCATTCAGGAACGCCGCTTTTTGAAAGAGGGTAATAGCTTCTTCATGGGTGGTAATTTGATTGCGCGCGTAAGCGATATCGAAAGACTCTCCGTCGCGCACTTTTAGTAGCGTCAGTTTGGCCTGGTTGATTAACTCCGCTTCGTCGGCCACGGGAATATCCTTGCGCTGGGCCAGGCGAATGAGGTTGCGATTGATCGCACCATGTTCATTGATCATGGTGCGGGCAAAGCGTTTGACGGCCGGATGGGACGATTCCCGTAGCGCAATGTGCCCGGCTTCGATTTCCGCGATGCCCTTGGCTGATGCCTGGTCAACAAAGGTGTTGGACGTAAAGGTTTCATCGGCGATGGCCATGACACAACACAGCGACACCAGCAGGATGGAAAGGTAACTGAAGATGAACGTGATCGTTTTCATGTCTTATCCCAAAAACAAAACGTGAGTGTAAAGCGATGAAATGTCCTCACCGCTTGGCGATGGCCTCCGGATCGGCATCGCGCGATAAAAAGGCAAACGTAATCTCCGGCATGTGCTCGCTCAACCAGGTCGCCATGGCAATTTCCTGCGGCAGTATCAATTCGCAGATGCGTTGCGTCTCGATATCGCCAGCTGCCTCGGCGGCGGCAATCAGGATGGTGTAGGTGGCAATTTCCATTTGTTCAAAGACATAACTGCTCAGGGTGCCCTTGACCACTTCATCACTCATTGTCATGCCGGTCACCGATTGGCCAAAGGCCATCAGGCGACCGGTGATATCCTTTGTTGCCGACGGCATGTGTCCCAGCCGTTCAAGGCAGCCCTTGAGCAATTGCCGCTGCGCGTGGGTCTCTTCAATGTGCAGCTCAATCTGGTGGCGCAATGCCGGATAATGTTCCAGCCGCTCCGCCATGTTGCTCAACATCTTCTCCGCTTGCTGTTCCATGGCGTGCGCATCGCGCAACCAATCCAGTAAGTGTTCTGCTGCTGTTGACATAAAGCTGCATCCTCAATCATCAAGGATTGTCGGTCTGGTCGGTATCTTCACCGAGATCCTTCAGGTGTTGATGGTTGTTGTACATCTTGCCTTCACGGTCCTGGTAAATATCGGTCTTGGTTTCCGACGTCGCGGCGACCAGTTGCTCTGCCATACGCAGATGCTGTTCCATGGTGCGCAAATGTTGTTTCACAAACGCTGCCACATCGTCATCGCTGGATTGCGCGGCCCGCTGAAACAGTCGCAGGGTTTGTTGATGTGCGACCATCTGATTATTGGCGTAGCCGATATCAAAATATTCACCCATGCGTGTTTTGAACATCAGGGGTTTGATGCGCTCCTGCAATTCATCGCCCTGGGTCAAGGGCACATTTTTTTTCCGCGCCATCTGCATTAACTCAGCGTTAATATTTTCATGATCCTTGATCATGTGATGGGCAAAGGCTTTCACTTCCTGGGAGCTGGATTCCTGCAAGGCCAGTTTGGCATTGGCAATTTCGACCCAGCCTTTCATCAGGGCCTCATCAATAAAGTAATCGGTATCTTCATTCGCTGTTACACCCAGCGAGATAACGCCAAATATCACCGCTATTACACCGCTACGCAGACTATTCATTCCATTCATAGCTTCACCCTTAATGTTGATATGGCATAGATTCGGACGACAAAAGTTTTTCGCTTGCCGCTTGGTTTCCTGGCCACTGTAATTCAATTGCACCATTCTAGGCTGTAGGAAAAAATTTCTTTGTGCGTGTGCGTACACAGATCCGGCAGTGGATCAACGCAGTGCTTTGATCAATTGTTCCTTATTCATTGTCGAGCGGCCGTGAATATTTTGCGCACGGGCTTTTTTGAGCAAGGTTTCCTTCGTCTCCAGCTCCAGAGATTCCGAGCGCGGTACGCCTTTACGTGAAGCTGCTGCCCGTTTGGCGGAAGTCTTGCGAGCCTGATGTTTTTCCCCGGCGGATTTTTGGGTGCCGGACCCTTTGCGCTCACCACCGCCGGATTGCTTATTCACCGTGGCCCACGCGATGGCTTCTGCCCGTTCATCGTTGACCCCTTTTTCCTTGTAGCCTTCTTCGATATGTTCTGCTTTGCGTTTTTGTTTGTCGGTATATTTTTCTTTGCTGCCTCTGGCCATCACTAACCTCCTTTAACGATCACGACATCGGTGAATGATCAATACGCTTCGTGCA
>CAMLOU010000065.1 GCA_946481735.1 uncultured Cellvibrio sp. | reverse complement strand
CAAATGGGACTTTCTTTTTCGGCCCACTGGCAGCATCTTAAAGATAAATACAGAATGAAAACCAAGCACGCCGATGGGAAAGCGGTGAATGTTTATTGGGTGCTGGAAGCTGCTGATATTCCTGCTGGCCTTGCATTCATTCAGGACAAACGAGAAAAGCAGCATTATCTATTAACCGTAACAGAGCAGATGACTGTGTATGCGCTCGCAAAGAAATTAGCATGGGTTGCAGACAGGATGAGCAAAATTACCGATGCGGGAAAAGCATTATGATTAAGTACAAATTTGAAGAAGAAAAAGATTTCATTCTTCACTATGCTCGAGAGCTTGATCGCCCAATAGTAGTTAAAGTTATTGAGGCGGGCCAAGCCGTATCATCTGAGGAGGCAAATGCGTTGGCCCAATTTTTCTGGGATATGGTCGATGAAATCGTAAAAGACAAAAAGAATGGTAAGGTTGTGGCAGGCCAGTCAGACCTTGAAGCATGGAACGAATATGTTTTTGAGAGCATTCGTTCATATCTACGCAATAATGGTTACGAACAAGAATGGGAAAACCATGCATGAAACGTCGCAACATTCCACCCCTACCCTTTTTCTTCCCCCAAAAGCTCCCCATTTAACCGTGCCTGTGGGACAATGCCGCCCTGTTTTCCCTTATAAGATCAACTGTCTAAGGTAGCTTGAACCCATGTCTGCAATGGTCCTCGATGGCAAGGCGCTTGCCGAAAAAACCGAACAAGAACTGTCCCAGCGTGTTGCGGCGCTTAAAGCCAGCAGCAACGGTCAAACCCCTATCCTGGCCACCATTCTGGTGGGCGATGATCCCGCGTCGGCGACTTATGTGAAGATGAAGGGCAACGCCTGCAAGCGCATCGGGATGGATTCGTTGAAGGTGGAGATGTCCAGCCAGACGACCACTGAGGAACTGCTGGCCAAGATTCACGAGCTGAACCAGAACCCCAACGTCCATGGCATTTTGTTGCAGCACCCGGTGCCGGAACAAATCGATGAGCGCTTGTGCTTTGATGCCATTGCCGCTGAAAAGGACGTTGATGGCGTGACCTGCCTCGGCTTCGGTCGCATGAGCATGGGTGAAGAGGCTTACGGGTGCGCGACGCCGAAGGGCATCATGCGCCTGCTGGAAGCCTACAACATTCCCCTTTCCGGCAAGCACGCCGTGGTTGTGGGTCGCAGCCCGATTTTGGGCAAACCTATGGCGATGATGTTGTTGAACGCCAATGCTACCGTCACCATCTGTCATTCCCGCACCCAAGATTTACCGGCATTAATCAAGCAAGCCGATATTATTGTCGGCGCAGTGGGTAAGCCTGAATTTATTAAAGCTGAGTGGATTAAAGACGGCGCCGTTGTTGTGGATGCCGGTTATCACCCCGGCGGCGTCGGCGACATTGAATTAAAGCCCTTGGTGGATCGTGTTGCCGCCTATACACCCGTACCAGGCGGCGTAGGTCCGATGACCATCAATACCTTGATTTATCAAACCGTCGATTCGGGTGAAAAGAAGATCCGTTCGTCCAAATAAATCACCCTTCGGTTGATGTTGTCATCACTGCACTTTATGTTGGTTCACCGTGGTACCCCTGATTGATAACAAGGAGCAAGCAATGCGTAAGATAACTCTTTTTGTAATAACAGCCTTACTCAGCCTGAACGTGTTGGCCGCTGATAATATCAAGTACAGTTGTACTCTCGATGGTGTTGAGCGTGTGATTGAAGTGGTGTATCCAACAGCCGGCGAGAAGTTGCCCTGTGAAGTGCATTACACCAAAGAGGGTGAAACCCAAGTCTTGTGGACTTACACCAACGAGGTTGACAAATGCGAGGTGCAGGCCGAGTCGTTTGTGCAAAAGCAAACGACCTGGGGTTGGCGTTGCAGCAATGAGTCCGCTCCGGTTACCGATACCGCGACCGAGTAAGCATTACCGCTTGAACAGCGACATCAGGCGGCAACCCGCCTGATGTTCTACAGCCCGCCTCTACTAGTCATTCCATGTCCGACACCCTCGACATTCTTTATCACGACGAACATCTGGTTGCCATCAATAAACCGAGTGGATTACTGGTTCACCGCAGCGCTATTGATCGGCACGAAACCCGGTTTGCGTTGCAGATGTTGCGCGACCAAATTGGCCAGCATGTATATCCGGTGCATCGCCTGGATAAACCGACATCCGGTGTATTGTTATTTGCCTTGTCCAGTGAATGCGCACAACAATTCGGGGCCTTGATGATCAATAATCAGGTGCAGAAAAATTATGTCGCTATTGTGCGCGGTTTTGCACCTGCTGAAGGAACCATTGACCATCCGTTAACGGAAGAACAAGATACTTATACGGACCAAAAAGCCCGCAAAGATAAACCGGCGCAGGATGCCCTCACCCGTTTCCAGCGGCTGGCTTGCATTGAACTGCCGGTGCAGGTCGATAAATATCCGCAGAGTCGTTATTCCTTAGTCGCCTGCCAACCTGTTACCGGGCGGAAACATCAGATACGCCGCCATTTGAAACACATTAATCATCCGATTATTGGCGACGCCAAACACGGCAAGGGCAATCACAACCGTTTTTTCCAAACGCATTTTCACGCGCATCGCTTATTATTAGCGGCCACTGACACCCGTTTGCCACACCCCGTTACGGGCCATCCGCTTCATATTACGGCGCCCCTGGATAACACGTTTATGGAATTATTGAACCGCTTTGGCTGGCACACAGCGGTGCCCGCGAGCTGGCTACCCACAAATTGGCAGCCCACAAGTTGGAAGGGAGAGCAGCCATGAGACTGGATAAATTTATCGGCCATGCCACGGATCTGACACGCTCGCAAATTCATCAATTGATTCGCCAGGGCGCGGTAGCGATCAACCATGAAACCGCACGCAAAGCGGCACAACATATTCACACGGATGATGTGGTGACGGTGAATAGCGAGGTCGTTCAGCCGTTGGGTGTTCGCTACTTCATGCTGAACAAACCGACCGGTTATGTCTGTGCCAATCATGACGGCGAGCATCCGACGGTGCTGGATTTATTGGATGAACCCAATAAATCCAATTTACAAATTGTTGGCCGGCTGGATATCGACACGACAGGCCTTGTCTTGCTCACTGATGATGGCCAATGGAATCACCAGGTCACGTCACCCCGACGCGAATGCAGCAAAATTTATCGGGTTACTACGGCGAATGCCATTGATGCACACACGGCGGATCAATTCAGTAAAGGCTTATTGTTGCACGGCGAAAAAAAGCCGACTCAGCCTGCAGAACTGCAACTGCTCACCAGCCATTCTGCATTGTTGACGATTCACGAAGGAAAATATCACCAGATCAAACGTATGTTTGCGGCGGTTGGTAACCAGGTGGTGGCATTGCATCGGGAACGTATCGGAGAAATTTTGCTTGATGCCGACTTACAGCCGGGCGAATACCGCTCATTAACCGCACCGGAAATTGCGAGTGTTTAAACAATGAATGACCTTGCCCTCGCCTGGCTTACGCGAATGATGACGCAGGAAAATGCTGCAAAAGCCTTGTGGTGCAGCGACGAAAATGCGCTGGCGTCGTTACCGGCAGCCGAACATTGGCCCCACAAACCACTCTTGATGACGAACCGCTGGGATGTCGCCCAGCAAGCGGAACGCCTGGGATTTAACAGCCACTTCAGCGATTTCGATTTCAGCGAGTTAAGTGATGCCTCGCTCAGCCACGTTTTTTATCGCATCTCCAAGGAAAAGCCGGTTACCCATCACATCATTAATCAGGCCCACCGGCTCCTGATGCCGGGCGGCAAATTATTTTTGTGTGGGCAAAAAAACGAAGGGATAAAAACCTACATCGATAAAGCCGGCAAACTTTTCGGCTGCACAGCGTCTGCGCAAAAAAATGGCACCGTGTATAGCGCCGTTCTGGACAATATGCTGCCGCAAAATGACCAGCGGCTGGATGACAGTGACTATCCGCAATTACGCCCCATCAATTCGCCCCAAGGCATCACCATCCACAGTAAACCCGGCTTGTTCGGCTGGAATAAGATTGACCAGGGCAGCGAATTTTTAATTCAGACATTGCCGGCCCTATTAGATCAACTGCCCCAACCGCCTAAACGATTACTGGACCTGGGTTGTGGCTATGGCTACCTGACCCTGATGACCGCCAACCTTCCGCTGGAACAGCGGGTACTTACGGACAACAATGCGGCGGCGTTGCACACTGCGCGCCGGAACTGCGAGCTAAACCAGATCACTGCTGAAATCATCGCCGCTGATGCGGGCGACCAGATCCAGCAAACCTTCGACCTTATCCTGTGTAATCCGCCCTTCCATCAGGGATTCAGTGTGGACGGTGACCTGACCGACAAATTTATCCTCAGCGCCAAGCGGTTGTTGGCAAAACACGGGATTGCCCTGTTTGTGGTCAATCAGTTTATTCCCCTGGAGCGAAAGGCCCGGGAGCATTTTCGGCAGGTAAATATCCTCGCCCACAACAGCAGCTTCAAACTGGTTACCCTGACCCATTGAGCCGCGTTTGTGCACAGCCTGGTCATTCCCGAATTGCACATAATCTCAGGACACGCATCTCACCCAAGGCCATTTTGCACAGTCTTAAACCAGCTTGGGGAATATTTGAGCGGACAGATTTCAATGCTGCCTTTAACAGCGCTAGACCCATGATTTTTTTGAAAAAAGGGGTTGACCAAGGGGGTCTTCGACTATAGGATACGCACCACTTCCGAACAGGAAGCCGTAAATCCGCCTTAGCTCAGTCGGTAGAGCAAATGACTGTTAATCATTGGGTCGCTGGTTCGAGTCCAGCAGGCGGAGCCAGATTAAAGATGAAAAAGGCCGCATAGATTGCGGCCTTTTTTATGCCTGTTTGGTGGAGTTCCGCGCGGTATTTGTGCAGGAGATACGCTGCCAAAGCAGTTTTCGCGTTCACCACTAACCGCCCTTTCGGGCCCAGTTGCTATTGGGAGACCAGGTCATGTTTAACGTTAACGAGTACTTCAACGGCGCCGTAAAATCCATCGCCTTTCAAACCGAAACCTTACCGGCAACCGTCGGTGTGATGGCGAAAGGTGATTACGAGTTCGGCACCAGCCAGAAAGAATACATGACCGTCACCAGCGGCAGCCTGACCGTGACTCTCCCCGGCAGCGAAACCGCGCAAACCTTTAAAGCCGGCGAGACGTTTGAGGTTGAAGCGAACCAGCGTTTTAAAGTGACGGCGGATGTGGAATCTGCTTACTTGTGTTTGTACGAATAATTTGTATTTAGCGCTTCGGACAAAACTCTACCCGTTCGCTCGGCTCATCTAAAAATGACCGCAACGATTGGTACACACAATCATCCGTATTGATCACTGCATGCCCCGTTTCCGGCACGACATGTAACTGACTGCCCGGCCACTCGTGATGTAAAGACTGCGCCCACTCTACAGGTGTAATCGGATCGAGCTCACCCGCCAGGATTAGGGTGGGCACATCCGGTAATGCTGTTGTCGATGCAATAGGTGTCGATGCCGTGGGCAGCAAATGACACGCTTGGTATTGCCACAGATCAGCGGTGTAGTTGCGCCAACGCGGATGGGCTTCCAGTGCTTGCTGATAGGCTTCGCGGGATGATATTCCGTGGTCGCGACAATCCACCGCCATAAATACCAGACTGTAAAAATCCTCATCCAGTGCACTTTCTACAAAAGGCTCCATCAATGGCAAGAGTGCAAGGGCGTCATTGTTGAAAACAGCATGGATTGCCGCAGGAATGCGTGGCCATTGATGCTTGCTGTAGAGCGCTGAAAATACCGCTGACATAAACCGGTGATCATTCACCACCAGATCAACCGGAATCTCGCCATCGCGTCGCGGTACAGTCAAGGTCATTGGCGTTGCGCGTAACTGCTTCAAGGCAGCCGCCAAAGCTTGCTCAACAGGCTGATCAGTTGCACAGGTATCTGTGCGGGAACACCATTCAAAAAAATTAGTAAACGCGCGATCAAGTACGGCGGGGAAACTGGTAACGCCGCCACGGTTGGCCGGGTAAACCGAATCCAGAATCACGCTACGTACCGGATGGTGTTCCTGCGTATCCTTGCGAGCCGATATCTTTGCTGCCTCAATAGCAACACGTGTACCGTAGGAAACACCGATCAAATTCCATTGTTCGTAAGGCAATAAATCCATCAATGCATTCACATCGCGCGCATGATGTTGTGTGCCGTAATGCTCGGGATGAAAGGGTTGTTGTGCATTACGCAGCTGGTCAAAACAGCGATCCAATACGGCATAGCCTTCTTGCAGTTCTTCCAGCAATAACGTGTTGCGTTTTAATACCGCAAGGCTGAGTTCATCGTAATCCCGACAGTGGAGTTGCGGTTGACTGCGGCCGGTGCCGCGCGGGTCCATCAAAATTAAGTCCCGCCCCAGTGCCATGTTGTCACGCCAACGCAACCAATAGGCAATACCGTCTTTATGCAAACCGGCACTGGCACCCGGGCCACCTTGTAGATAAAACACAGCGTCCGTTTTATTTTCGTAGCCGGTATCTTCGATAATAACCACCGGCAAGATAAAACCGCCGCTTGATAGTGGCGCATGCAATTCACCGCAACGAATGGTTTCTTGCCAGGGAATCTCAAACCAGCAGTGTGTCGACATGAAGCGGTATTCATCCGCAGCCGGAAGTGCTTGCCTGGTAGCTGGCGACGAACCCAAATAAACAATCCAGGCTATTACAACCAAGGCCAAAACCCCTACTGCAAAAATAGATCGACGCATCATAGGCTTGGCCAGGCAAGGGTTTCAGGGTGCATAAAATCTTGTAGCGACTCCGCAAAGTGTTCTTGTACAAATACATCGCCATGGCGCGGCAAGATCTGGTAGCGATAAACATTGCCACCCAATGAAAAACCTAATTGAAACGCATGCAGATAGGTACGGTCCGCTGTGCCATCCTGCCCACCATATAATTCATCACCCCAGATCGGCGCGCCCAGACTTTTTAGTGCCACACGAATCTGATGGGTTTGCCCTGTGTGGGGTTTTATCAGGAATAACCGCGCGCCGTTACCGAGTGATTTGCTAAAAAATTGCGTAACAGCAGGATTACTCTGGCCCGTTGTTAATTTCCAGGCACTGCGCCGGGTACGCTCCATATCGCCCTTTATCAGCCCCTGTTTTTTGGCGGGTTTGCGCCTGCTGATGGCCAGATAATATTTTTCCACTTCTCGCTGGGCAAACGCTTCAACCAGCAGACGATTCGCCGACGCCGTTTTGGCCATGACCAAAACACCGGAGGTCACTTTATCCAACCGATGCACAGGATAAAGTTCCTGCATGGCTTGCTGCTGTTTGACTGTCTCAAACAAGCCGGGTTGATCACCTTCACGATGAAAACTGACACCGGGATATTTATAAACCACGATAAAATCCACTGTGTCGTCAAGCAGGTCATACATAAAAGCAATACCGTCAATAACATTGATAAAAATTTTATCGCAGCTTAGCAGCCATATAATCATTCAACCATATGAATGCGCAGGTTTGCGCCGCAATAAACTATCCAGCCCGTAGTATATGGCAGGCAAAAGTCTATACTTACTTCAAGTGTCCGCTGTTGGCTGCATGAACGGGACCCATATTTACTTACCCTATGAGCGCCTATGTCGGCGCCCCGGATGACGTTAGATCTGCTCAATCATGGACGATACGAGGTCAGAACAGATTAACGGATCAACATGACGACCGGCAGCCGCGCGGACACCCTCTTTCCTTCCTCAAGCCTTGCGTATAATCTCACGCTTTCTTCGATACATTCCGATAAAGCGCCCCGCATGACCATTGATAAAAAAATTCCCCACTCCGCCAAAACCGATCCTGAAAAATATCGCCGCCAACACCAATTGCGCTTGAGTTATATGCCCTGGTTGTATGCGCGCTTAAAACCGGGCCACCGTGTTTGGGCAGAGGCATGGCAAGCTGAGTGGCAAGCGTATTTGATGGAGATGGAAACTATCGTCATCGGCAAGAATTGTTTTATTGCACCGGAAGCGCGCCTGTTTGCCGAGCCCGGACGAACCATCGTCATTGGTGATAACAGCGTTATCGCAGCGGACGCTGTGCTGCATGGTCCCATTACAATAGGCAGCAATGTATCCATTAACCACCATGTCACGCTTGACGGCGGCAGTAAGGGTATAGTGATCGGCGATGATACGCGGCTGGCGGCCTATTGCCATCTCTACGCGTTCAACCACGGGATGGTGCCAGACAGGCCTATCAGTGAGCAGCCAGTCACATCAAAGGGCATTACGTTGGGAAAAGATGTCTGGCTCGGTGCGCATGTGGGCGTTGTCGATGGTGTCACTATTGCCGATCACGCGATTGTCGGTATGGCTAGCGTCGTGACGCATCACGTCGATGCCTTTGCTATTGTGGCCGGTAACCCGGCCCGGGTTATCGGCGACCGGCGCAATAAATGATAAAAAAGCCCGCAGGAAATATCCGGCGGGCCAATTAACAGAAGATTGTAGAAATCCGCACTCGGGAGAATAAGGATTTCAATCAAAGTATAGCGGCTAAATGACGTTCGGGTATGCGACGAATTGTCGCAAGTCATACATCAGCGTTTTATTTATCCAACCAGCTTTTCAGTTTATCCAGCGTCTGCTTGTCGTCATCAGAAAGATTTTCCTCCAGATTTTCCTGAAGTTTTTCTTTAGCTTCATTACGCAATTCATTGTTCACTTTTTTTCGTGCCGCATCGACCACGGGCGTCAGCAGCACATTGGCCAACTCTTCAGCAGTTAATCCTGTCTGCCGGTCACCGAGGTTGCTCAGTTGAATATCATCCATGCCGAGCTGTCGCTCACCGAATTCCGTGGACAGTAAATCCAGAGTCATATTGGTGAAACTGACCTTTTCCAGCATAAAACGCACGTCGGGGCGCGCGGTGGTCGGTGCCGGATCTTTCGGCGTCTTGCCGCTGTCGGCCGTGATGTTGTCGTAAATCTGCTGTAAGTTGATATCAGCCAGCCCCTTATGCTCGGCAGTCAATGCTGCGCCGTCAACGGTAAGCTGCTTGATCACAATCACATCATCGGCAATGGAGGCAGGTTCTATCTCCAGCAAAATCTGGCCGAGGTGGATGGCATTTTCTGTCGTGTAGCCCGCCGGATTTTTCACGCTGATGCCCTGGATCTTGCCGCGCCCATCCGTCAGTTCAATCGTGACCCCCTCAACCGTGACCGGTGTTTTAGTGACATCGGTACCCACGCTTTCTATGGCCATTTCAACCAGCGAATCCAGATTTTTGAGGCCGATAAAGATGGCGATGGCAAGTACGGCGACCAAGGCAATCACAATACCGATGATAATTTTTATGGCTTTCATAGAGCTGTCCCTTGTGGTGGTTCAGGTGGCATCGTTGTGCAACGATAAAGCGAGGAAAGATAATGCGTCATAGGCAATAAAAGGCAAAAAGCATATCATAGCCAGCGAAACGATAGTGCCCCGGAGCTTTTCACGCGATGTTTACCGATGCTTTTGCGTTAAAAATACTCAATATCCTTGCACTTGGCTTTATCACTCTCATAGGTTTTGTGGTTCTGGCCATCCTGGTGATGTACATCATTGATGTCACCCAGCACACGCACACCTTGCGCCGCAATTACCCTGTGATCGGTCGCTTTCGCTATTTGTTCGAACACCTGGGGGAATTCTTCCGGCAATATTTTTTTGCCATGGACCGCGAAGAAATGCCGTTTAATCGCGCCGAACGTGCCTGGGTTTATCGTGCGGCTAAAAATGTCGACTTGAATTCAGGCTTTGGCTCAACCCGCGAATTGACCCCAACGGGTACGGTTATGTTCCTTAATGCGGCCTTTCCGGTACTGGAAAAAGATGCCTCCCTGCCATCACCTGTCACTATCGGCCCTTTCTGCCGAACCCCCTACACCACGAGTTCGCTGTTTAATATTTCCGGCATGAGTTATGGGGCCATTTCGCGCCCCGCCGTCCTCGCGCTTTCACGCGGTGCGGCTAAAGCCGGATGCTGGCTCAATACCGGCGAAGGCGGCTTATCGCCCTATCATCTGGAGGGCGGTTGCGACCTGGTCTTTCAGATAGGCACGGCCAAGTACGGCGTCCGCGATCTGGAAGGCAACCTGAGTGATCAGCGTTTGCAGGAGTTGGCTGCTATCGAACAGGTTCGCATGTTCGAAATTAAATTGAGCCAGGGAGCCAAGCCCGGCAAAGGCGGCATACTGCCAGGGGAAAAGGTTTCTGCAGAGATCGCGGCGATTCGCGGGATTCCGGAAGGCCATCCGTCCATTAGCCCCAATGGCCATCCCGATATTCGCTCGGTGGACGACCTGCTGGACATGATCGGCCATATTCGCGCCGTTACCGGCAAGCCAGTGGGTTTTAAAGCGGTGATCGGTGAAAAGACCTGGCTGATTGATCTGGTGAAAGCCATCCGCGTGCGCGGCATTGAGCAGGCACCGGATTTTATTACCCTCGACAGCGCGGATGGCGGCAGCGGTGCGGCACCGCAACCGCTAATGGACTATGTCGGTTTACCCTTGAAGGAAAGCCTGCCCTGGGTAGCAGACCTGCTATACGAGGCGGGCCTGAAGGAACGCATCAAACTGGTCGTGGCGGGCAAGCTGATTACGCCCTCAATGGTGGCCTGGGCTCTGGCCACCGGCGCAGATTTTATCAACAGCGCGCGGGGTTTTATGTTTGCCCTGGGCTGCATCCAGGCGATGCAGTGCCACAAGAATACCTGCCCTACCGGTATTACGACCCACAACCCCACATTACAGAAGGGTCTGGACCTGACGGATAAAGCCCAACGCGTAGCCTTCTACCACAAAAACCTCACCTACGGGGTGGGCCTGATTGCTCACGCTTGCGGGGTAAACGAACCGCGCCAGTTGCGCCGCGATCACGTGCATATCGTCATGTCTAATGGCATCTCAGCGCCCTTGAGTGAACTCTATCCTGAACCGATAGTCATTCTCGGAGATGACGACGCCAGCCACCCTGTTAATTCCAACCGCTACTCTTCCGCCATTGAGGTAAGCCCCAATGATTAAACCCCATTATGTGTTCTTCATCCTGTCCCTGCTGATGTGCTCGTCGGTGACGATGGCCAACTCCTTCACCGATGCGCAAAGCAAGGGGGTAAGTATCGAAAACCTGGGCTGGTCCGACCGCAACTATCTGGAGAAACAGGTGGCCACCATTGATGAAATTGCCCGCACAAAATTAGGCACACAGATCCGGCAGAACCTGAGCGATCTCGATCTATTGCAAGCGATTGTGGATCGCGGGTTAATTCCCCGGAACGCTACCCAGGATCTGCAAGCAATGGGTGCCGTGCTCGGTAATGTCATGATTGCCGATATCCCGGCATTGGAATGGAAGGTCTATGAGGACTCCCTCGGCCGCAGCCGGGCACTTTGCGTAAAAGGTACCCGGGAGTGCCTGTTTCCTATCACCATGTTGTCTCGTCGCATGGAAAAAGGTTTGAAGCCCGATGTCAGGAAAGTCTACGAAGATGCCATTGCGTTGATGGCCGACCACTTGCCCCAATACCCCTACGGCGGCGGCACCATGCGCAAATTGCATCAATAACCCGGGTGGTTGCCACACCGGAACCAGCTCCCTATAATGCGCCCACTCTCTCAGGGGAGTAATCTGCTGGCAGCGGCCTGAACGGCCCGGATCAGCGCTGTTGTCAACAGACTTGCACTGCGTGCATGGCAACAGCGTCCTCGCTCAACGCGCTGGATTGATGAGACCTGAGGTATTGCTGCTGACCATGCGGGACAGCGGCAGTGCCTCTGGTTTTAGTATCCCGCTGGAATTTTTCATGGAAGCCTTCCTCAGTTCTACCCTTGCCGTTGCCATCGCCGAAATTGGCGATAAGACACAACTCCTGGCCCTGTTCCTCGTCTCCCGTTATGGCCGCCCCTATATCATCAGCCTGGGCGTACTCATAGCGACTGTGCTGAACCATGCGCTCTCCGCCTGGCTGGGTGCCTGGCTGGCAGATGTGATTCCCGAGAGTTGGATACCCTGGTTAATCAGCGGCAGTTTTATCCTGGTCGCACTCTGGTTACTGGTACCGGACAAAGAAGAGGATGACATGGGTCGCTTCGCAAAATATGGCCCTTTTATGGCCACCTGCGTGTTGTTTTTCCTGGCAGAAATTGGTGATAAAACCCAGATTGCGACGGTGATACTGGCCGCGAAATACAGCGAAACCTTGTGGATGACGGTGGCCGTCATTGCAGGTACAACATTGGGAATGCTGCTGGCCAATGTGCCCGTGATTTTTGCAGGACGCTGGCTGCTGGAACGCTTGCCTCTGGACTACGCGCGCAAAGGCGCGTTTGTGTTGTTTGTTGCGCTGGCGGTGATCACCCTCATCAAAGCCTGACGGAGGGCTTTTGAAAGACTGACACAGATGGCAGACAATGATGAGCACCAGTGTCTGCCATCCAATATTTCCCTTTATGATTTTTCCAGGGCTATGCGGATTTTTTCCGCCGCCTGGGCAAGGCTTTCCGCATCGGCGTTTTTGGCAAAAGCAAAATTCAGATCGTTCATGGAATCCATCGGTACCAGGTGGATGTGCGTGTGTGGGACTTCCAGTCCTGCAATCATCAATCCGATGCGCTGCGCGGTGTAAACCCGTTTTAGCGCATTGCCGATACGGTGGCTGACCTGCATCAGGTGATGAGCCAACTCCACCGGCAGATCGGTCCATTGATCAATTTCCGCCTTCGGGATCACCAACACATGACCGGCACGGATCGGCTGAATGGTCATGATGGCCACGCAATGATCATCGCGCCAGACAAAGTGCCCTGGTAATTCACCTTGAATAATTCGGGTAAAGATACTTGCCATTACATTTCTCCTTTATCAATAGACGGCGATGCCATAGCGCAACAGTGCGCGCGCCAGTACCTCATCCAGTTGAGGCAAGTCGTCATCCTTTAACTCAATAAATGGCACCTTGTATTTCTTGTAGAGCGCTTGCTTATCCAGTTGTGTAGCCAATTCGGAAGCCTGGGCATTCGTCGGCCAATAATCGATACACAATCTGATCCCGGGAAGATAAAAATGACTTTCCAGCGACTCATTGCCCAACTGCAGCGGGTAATGGTGTGCGTGCACGATACCAGCTACATATAACCAATTATTGATCATCCGTTCAGCCCGATGGTTCACCTGGCGTCCGTCGAGCGTCGGCAGTGTATCGGCAACCTCGCCGTGCAATTGCGCAACGGCAGTGAGCAACGCCGGATTGTCCAGCAGCGTTTCCGGCCAGGTAACAAACGGAATGCCGGATTGCTCGCTCTCCTGCTGCTGGCCCCCCAGTTGTTTGCCCATTGGCGTCAGCAGCCAGCCACGAATGTGTTTGGTAATCCAACCGCGCTCGGCCAACAGCAAATTGATCAGCCGTGCCGGCAGTTTTAATTTACTGCCGAGGTTGGTGGCGGTGAGCGGTGCTTCCGGCAGCAACATAAACAGCGGATGCTGGTGAATGGATTCCGGCCAGGCGATGTACTCGCCATATTTGGGATGGTTGACGTAGATGCCGCCTTCGAATTTTCCTTTTTCGGTGAGCTGCCAGTGGTCGTCAACTTTGACAATCCAGCCACCGCCAGTCAGCAGGATAAACAATTCCTTGCTCTCTTTTCCCAGCAACCGCGCCAGTGCTGTAGTCGAGATATGTTTTTCTGTGCGGGCTGCCATGGTGTAAGTTCCTGTTTATATCGCCCTACGGTTATATGGCTCTATGGCTGATGTAGGCGGAAGCGGCAACCAGTCTAACCCAGCGCCGGGCGGCTGTGTATAATGCCGGCCTTTTCTGTGGAGTGACACCATGCATATCTGGGTCGATGCAGATGCCTGCCCCAAACCCGTCAAGGAAATTCTGTTTCGTGCGGCTGTGCGCGCGCAAGTGCCCGTTATTCTGGTGGCAAACCAATACCTCTCCGTCCCGCCCTCCCCGCTTATTCGCGCCGTGCAAGTCAGCAGCGGTTTTGATGTGGCGGACAATCATATTGTGCAATCAGCACAGGTGGGCGACCTGGTAATTACCGCCGATATTCCCTTGGCAGCAGAAGCGGTTGCCAAGGGTGTCGCCGTCATCAACCCGCGCGGCGAACGTTACACACTGGACAATGTACGCCAGCGTCTGAACATGCGCGACTTTATGGAAACCCTGCGCAGCAGCGGTATCCAGTCCGGTGGACCGGCGCCTTACAGCCAACAGGATAAGCAGGCATTCGCCAATGCACTGGATCGGTTTTTGGCGGCGGCCCGGTAATTTTTTGTTACAAGGTTCGCATTCTGCTGGCTTAAAACAGTCGAAGCCCCTATACTTCGCGCACTTTCAGTAAAGCCTCCTTATTGCGAAGATGTCGTTACGGGGTGATGCTGAACAGACAGGATGTCTGAGGGCTGCCCATGATCTATCGCAGATACATTCCATCGCCGACATGACTGTCGCGGTGTCCCAGCCTGCCAAAAGTGCTACAACCAATAACGAGCGAACCGGATTGCTCAATGGTTGTGAGGTGCAATTGCTGATTTCATAGTTTTGATCAGTGCACCAGGGAATCGTTGATTCAAATCGCCGTCACTGCGCATCGCGCCGGTTTTATTTGTTCGGGCTACATGCCGACACAACCACCAGCGACCAAATCATCGCTCCCGCCTGAACGCATCGGTTTTGTTTACCGGCGCACACACATTTATCAAAAAATAATAACAATGCGACTCATGGTTTATCGCCAGGTTTTGTGTTGTTGAATTTTTATATTGCTCCTATTGCAAGGTTTACGCATGTCATCAAACATTTTATTTGCCGATCTCGACCTCTCTGAAAACGTTCAAAAAGCTATTCAAAAAGTGGGCTACGAACAGCCTTCACCTATCCAGTTAGCCGCCATTCCCATTCTCCTGGCTGGTGGCGATATTATTGGTATGGCACAGACAGGTACCGGTAAAACTGCAGCCTTCGCGCTGCCGCTCTTGTCACGCATCGATATTAAACAGGCCGACCCACAAATTCTCGTGTTGGCCCCGACACGCGAACTGGCCATTCAGGTAGCAGAAGCCTTCCAGAAATACGCCAGCGAAATTCCCGGATTCCACGTACTGCCCATTTATGGCGGCCAGGACATGAGCAGCCAATTGCGCCAGCTCAAGCGCGGTGCACACGTTGTTGTGGGCACGCCCGGTCGCGTTATGGATCACCTGCGTCGCGGCAGCCTGAATTTAAATAACCTGAAAAGCCTGGTGCTCGATGAAGCGGACGAAATGCTGCGCATGGGCTTCATTGATGATGTTGAGTGGATTCTGGAGCACACACCCAAAAGCCGTCAGACTGCCCTCTTCTCAGCCACCATGCCCCGTGAAATTCGTCGCGTAGCCAACAGCTACCTGAACGAAGCCCAGGAAATCAGCATTCAAAGCAATACTTCAACTGGCGATAACATTGAGCAAGTGTATTGGATGGTCAGCGGCACCAATAAACTGGATGCCTTGACACGTATTCTCGAAGTTGAACCTTTCGACGGCATGATTATTTTTGTGCGCACCAAAACCGCCACCGTCGAACTGGCCGAAAAACTGGAAGCGCGCGGCTATTCTGCATCTGCGCTTAACGGCGACATGAATCAGCAATTACGTGAGCGCACCATTGAGCGTTTGAAGTCCGGCAAGCTGGACATTGTTATTGCAACGGATGTCGCTGCGCGCGGTATTGACGTAGAGCGCGTAAGCCACGTAGTGAACTACGATATTCCCTATGACAGTGAAGCCTATGTACACCGTATCGGTCGTACCGGTCGCGCTGGCCGTACCGGTAAAGCTATCCTGTTTGTGGCCCCGCGTGAAAAACGCTTGCTCTACACCATTGAAAAAGCAACCCGCAAACCCATCACGCTGATGGAATTGCCCAGCGGCGCGACGGTTACCCGTCACCGTATTGATCAGTTCACCCAACAAATTACGACCACCCTGACTGAACAAACGGATCTGTCTTTCTTTAATGATTTGCTGGCTGAATACAGCCACAAGCACGATGTATCACCGGAAGAAATTGCTTCTGCCCTGGCGTTCCTGTTGCAAAAAGAACGCCCGCTGCAAGTGAAATTTACCGATGTGAAGGCCGACCGCAGCCCGCGTGAAGATCGCGAGCGCGCTCCGCGTGGTGATCGTAGTGAGCGCGGCGAGAGAAGCGAACGCGGTGGCCGTGAACGTCGTGAACACGGCAATGATGAAAATATGCAGCGGTATCGCATTGAAGTAGGTCGTAACCACGAAGCACGCCCCGGCGATATCGTCGGCGCGATTGCCAATGAAGCCGGCATTTCCAGCAGCAATATCGGCCACATTAAGTTGTTCGATGAATTCTCCACCGTCGATCTTCCGAAAGGTTTAGCGCAGGATGTGCTAAATCAACTGAAGAAAGTCCGGGTGCGCAATCGCCCTCTGGAGATCAGCGTTGACCATGGCGGTCAAGGCAAGCGCGACTCAGGCGAGAAGCGTAGTTTTTCTGATCGCCCGAAGCGTGATAGCGATGCACCACGCGGCAAGCTCAGCCTGGGCGCCAAACCCAAGGTGCGCGATCGGGATCAGAAAAATAAAGGTTACCGTGGAAAGAAATCGGATTAATTGATTTTCTGTGTCGGATTAGGCGCGTTGCGCCTAATCCGACCTACGTTGGGTAAATCAAGCGGAAGTTCAATCCATCAACGCTTGGCTCTGATGCCTTGATTAACCCGCTCCATCATCAATTCCCCTTCTGTTTTACCACTTGTACAACGGGTGAAGTACCAATCACTCGCGCGTGTCACATTGTCATGATCTGCATTGCTCGATAAACAACGCTCTTCATCCAACATCACCACGGTTTCACCGTGAATCGTCGTAGTATCATTTGAGGTAAACACCCTACCCGTTCGCTGATTGCGCGCGGCATTAAGCCTTTCGCGTAAGCGCGGATCGACCACGTTATCCGCCTGGGAATGGCTTACAGGAGGCGCTATATCATCCTCGGTTAATCGATAACGATCAGGCATTGTGGATGAACGCTGAATAACGGTTTGCAGATTTTCTGGTGGTGATATGTTATCGGGAACATGAGCGACTGGCGTTATCGACTCAAGGGTTTTCTGTTCCGGCTCTGGTGGTTGCGTTATAGACGGCGTGTCAGGGATGACCGGATCAGTCGGTTCGACAGGTTTTGTTGCAGCAATAAGACTAATGCGCAACGGCGAGCTTTTCGGTACGGACAGCTGAACAGGATTCGTCGGTGCAGTTGCATACCACGCTAATGCAACAAAATGGAAAACCAACGACAGGAACAACGCAATAAAAACCAGGCGGGGTGACGATAAGCGCGTGCGCCGCTCAGCCAGCAAGGCCGCCACATCCTCCCCATAATAGATCCCTGCCATACCCCTGCCTTTCAGCATCATCAATAGCAGGGATAGACCGCCCACCCCGGAACTAGTTCGAGGGCGGGTTAAAAAACGCTACTCATCAAACATCTGAATCATGTAACCGGATTTAACCGCCTCGCCCATGGCTTTATCGGCAGCGACCACACGTTCATCTTTGACGAGGTGACTCGGTACCAGCTTACGTTTTTCGATTTCAATGTCCGTAAAACCAGCGCGCATCAAATAGACTTTGCACAACTGCTCCGCGCCGAACAGGTCAATAAAATTGATATACACAATGAAGGGTACCCGTTGACCTTCCTTCAGATGTTCGCGGGCTTTTTTGGCGGTGGCATTTACCGAAAAGATATACATACTCAAGTCCCCCTGTAGGTCGGATTAGCCTAAGCGTAATCCGACAAATATTTTAATTCAGTGTCGGATTACGCTTAGGCTAATCCGACCTACGGTGGCCGCAGCTGCTAAACAATCATGATCACGCGCAGTGCATCCAGGCGCAGCTTGGCTTGCGCCAAGTAATGCTGGCTGGCGGCCAGGCGTTGTTGCACATAGTCGATCTCTGATTGACGCACATTCGGATTAACTTGCATCAAAGCCTTCATCCGTTCCAGTTCGTTGTTCAGCTGTTCACTCACTTGCGCTTGTGCGGCAGCGATGAGCTCTGCTTGCTTCGGCCGTGTTTTTTCTTCCGCTTGCTGCAACATGGTGGCTAGCATAGGGCGCGCCTGGCGTACCACTTCCTGCGCGTTATTGCGCGGTACTTTTTGCAGGAGCTTGCCCATTTGATCAATACCCAGCACAGCGCTGAGATCCTTGCCATTACTGTCGAGCAGCACACGTATTAATGAGTGTGGCATATAGCGAAATAACTGCAATTCGGCAGGTGCCGGACAATGTAAGACGAACAGGGCTTCGAGCATCACAGTACCCGGTTTCAGCGGCGGCAGCTTTAAGGTGCAAAATGCGGTATTGCCGAATTCGCTAAGGGCAACCAGTTCCTGGGCCCCACGCACTAGTGGATGTTCCCAGGTTAAAAATTGCATATCCTCTCGGGACAGTGCCTGCTGACGCTGAAAGGTGACTGTCACGCCATCTTCCGGCAGCCCGGGAAAATGCGGTACACGCATGTGATCGCTGGGACGCAGCACCAGGCTGTGTTCGCCGTGCCGCTCGGAATCCACGCCAAAGGCCTCAAAGATATCCTCCAGATAATCCA
The DNA here is from genome assembly GCA_946481735.1 of uncultured Cellvibrio sp. The sequence continues at coordinate 4,900 of CAMLOU010000065.1, read as the reverse complement.
TCAACTGCGGATCATCATCCCGCTCGGCCAAATGCTGCACCAGCGCTAAAGCCTGTGCTGGCTTACAGGAATTGAGTTCCAGCAAACGGTCACGCCCCTGTTGCAGTTGCAAGCGAAGGCTCTCCGCAAATTGATTGACCTCTTTTAACAATTGTTCAAAAGGCGTTGCGTCGTGTTGCACCAGGGCTGGTAATAAAGCCTCACCAAAACGCTGCATAACCGCCTGACCAATGGCACAGGTTTTCTCAAACGCATTCAAGCCCTGGTGATACCACTGCAACAACCGTTGCTGTGCAGTACGTTCATAGTAAGGCACATGGATATTCACATCTTGGGTCTGGCCAATCCGATCCAGACGGCCGATGCGCTGCTCTAATAAATCCGGGTTTAAGGGCAAATCAAACATCACCAGATGGTGTGCGAATTGAAAGTTGCGCCCTTCACTTCCAATCTCCGAGCAAATCAACACTTGGGCACCCTCTTCCAGATCGGCAAAATAAGCCGCCGCACGATCTCGCTCAATCAGACTCAATCCTTCATGGAAAACGGCGGACAAAACGCCTTTGCGCAGACGCAGGAATTCCTCCACTGTTTGCGCTGTATCGGCATCCGCACAAATCACCAGCACTTTCTGGCGACGGTTTTGTTTTAACCAATCACTCAACCATTCCACGCGCGGATCTTGCAGCCACCAATCCTGCGTTGCCTCTTGTTGCCAGAACTGCTCCGCACGAACTTGTTGCGCCAAGGGTAGTTGTTCAAACAGGTTGTGCAGATGTTCGGGTAACGGCAGCGGATGCTCATGCAATTTACGCTCGGGAAATCCGCTGACCGATGCCCGCGTATTGCGGAATAGCACCCGCCCGGTGCCGTGGCGATCCAGTAAATCGTTGATGGTATGGTCGATAGCAAGGGCGCGATTCTCTGTTGCACCCTGACGCAAGATCATTATTTTTTCCGGTGGTAAAAAGGATTCAAGCTCATGCAGCGCATCATCCGGAACATCCGTGCCGTTTTGTTTGGCACTTAACAAGGCTTGTACGAGATGATTTAACGGCTGGTACGCCTGTTGTTCTGCCTTGAATTTTTCCAGATCGTAGTAACGATCCGGATCAAGCAGCCGCAAACGCGCAAAGTGGCTTTCCAAACCCAATTGTTCCGGTGTCGCTGTCAGCAGTAATAAACCCTTGGCCACGCGCGCCAAGCCTTCTATACAGCGATATTCCTGACTGGGATTCGCTTCGCTCCACAACAAGTGATGCGCTTCATCCACCAACAATAGATCCCATTGGCAAGCTAACGCCTGCTCATAGCGCTGTGGATGTTGTGTCAGGAAATCAAGCGAGCAGAGAATGAATTGCGCGGTCTCAAAGGGATTGTCGGCGTTGTTCGCTGAAGAATCGTCATCTTCATCGCGGAAGTCATCGACATAATCCACAGAAATTTCATCGCTGTCCAAACCGGTCAGCGCCTGGCAGCGTGCTTCATCCAGCAATGTAAACGCCAGGTTAAACCGGCGCAGCATTTCCACCAGCCATTGATGTTGCAAACTGGTGGGCACCACAATCAGCGCACGTTGCACGCGACCGCTAATCAGTTGTTGATGTAACACCAAACCGGCTTCGATGGTTTTGCCGAGACCCACTTCATCCGCGAGCAACACACGCGGTGCGTGGCGTGCGGCAACTTCGCCGGCGATATACAACTGATGCGGCAATAACTGCACACGCGGCCCTGCCAATCCATACACCGGCGATTGTTGATGTTTGTGTAAAAAATTCAATGTGTGATAACGCAGGGAAAAGTGCGTGTGTTTATCAATTTGTCCGGCAAACAAACGGTCGCGCGGTGTACTGAACTGCACAAAACTGTCGAGCTCGAATTCGGGAATAGCCAACTCGGTTTTGTCGGCGGTTAATCCGTAATACAACAAACACCCTTGCTGCTCAACGACACGGGTGATGTGGATACTAACACCATCATGGCGACGGACTTTTTCACCCACCTGATAAACCACACGACTGACTGGCGCATTATCCATGGCGTAGGTACGACGTTCACCGGCAGCGGGAAAGCTCAGGGTCAAACGCCGGTTGGCAATATCCAGCACAATACCCAAACCCAATTCAGCTTCTGATTCGCTGATCCAACGTTGCCCGATTACATATTGCACTTTACTCACACGCGCCTCTTAACTCTGCGATTTATTTACAAAGGCGCGCATGATACTGGTTTCGCGCCGATAAACCAAAGTCGTGTGCTCTACAGCAAGTTTCGCTAGAATGCCGCCATCCGCTGTTTAATCCCTGACCTCGATTAAGGATGTACCATGCTGACACCTGGCCCCGAACTACAGACTTTACTCAATCAGCACCCCGCCCTGCGCTATATTTCGAGCCACGTTTACTATCCTGGCGCGGTGGGAGAGGGTTTACCGTTAATTCATCTGAAGACAGACATCTGCGAAGCCGTTATTGCGCTCCAGGGCGCCCAATTGCTCCACTTTAAAACCACGGATGGTTCACCGCTGTTATGGTTAAGCCCGAATTGCAATTTCACCGCAGGCACGGCCTTGCGTGGCGGCATTCCCCTGTGCTTGCCCTGGTTTGGTCCTAACGATCAGGACCCCAAAAAACCGAAACACGGTTTTGCACGCAACCAGGATTGGGCGTTAACCCAGGCGCTGCACAACCCCGATGGTAGTTATGAGTTGGTGTTTGCGTTCCGTAGCGCGGCAAATACATTGTTTGCGTTTGATTTTTCCGCGCAATTGCGCATGACATTGGGCGCTTCTGCCAAACTGGAGCTACGGGTAAAGAACGACGACCAGAACGCGTTTGATTGCAGCTGGGCATTGCATTCCTATCACCCGGTCCGCTCGCTGAGCGATGTACAGGTACTCGGTTTAGCAGAACGTAACTATCTCGATAATCTTGAGTCTCACGCGGTGAAATATCAGCAGGGTAATCTGCGGTTCGTCGGTGAAGTAGATCGGGTATTTCCCGATGTAAATAATGGACTGACGATTGACGGCTCGCCCAGGATTCAGATCACCCATGATAATTGTCCGAGCGTTATTACCTGGAATCCGGGGACAGAAAATGCAGCAAAGATCGCCGATATCGGCGCAGGTCAGGAGCAGCATTATATTTGCGTGGAACGTGGCGCCGTACTGGGTGAAAAATGGCAACTACAACCCGGCCAAACCAAAACCGCTTGGCTGGAAATCAAGGAAATGCCCCAAACCAAATAATTGTTGGATTACGTCGCGCGTTGCGCGCCTAATCCAACCTACGATACGCATTCGGCAAACAAAAAAGCCACCTCATGGGTGGCTTTTTTGTACCGAATTGCAGTAATTACGCAGGCAATAATTCCTTAACCGCGTCGCGCTCTTCCTGCAATTCTTTCTCAGTCGCTTGCATCTTCGCGCGTGAGAAATCATTGATCGCAACACCTTGAACGATTTCCCAATCACCGTTTTTGCACACACAGGGGAAAGAGTAGATCAGGCCTTTCTCGATGCCGTAGCTACCATCGCTATACACGCCCATGCTAACCCAGTCACCGTCCGGTGTACCCAACGCCCAGTCGCGCATGTGGAAGATCGCTGCGTTGGCCGCAGAGGCCGCAGAAGATGCACCACGTGCGGCGATGATCGCTGCACCACGTTGTTGTACGGTAGGAATGTAATCCGCTTCGTACCAGGCTTGGTCAATCAGGCTCATGGCATCTTTGCCAGCCACTTTAGCCTGGTGAAGATCAGGATACTGTGTGGAAGAGTGGTTGCCCCAGATGGTCAACTTGGTGATGTCGTTGATGCTCTTACCCGTCTTGGCGGCCAATTGGCTCAGACCACGGTTGTGATCCAGACGAGTCATGGCGGTGAATTGACGCGGGTTGATATCCGGCGCATTGCGCTGGGCGATCAAGGCGTTGGTGTTAGCAGGGTTACCTACGACCAATACTTTGATGTTACGCGAGGCGTGGTCGTTGATGGCTTTGCCTTGTACCGAGAAGATAGCAGCGTTAGCAGACAGCAAGTCTTTACGCTCCATGCCCGGGCCGCGTGGGCGAGCACCAACCAGCAGCGCGTAGTCGGTATCTTTGAACGCTACGTTAGGGTCATCGGTACAGATAATATCGGTCAGCAATGGGAAGGCACAGTCGTCCAGTTCCATGGCTACGCCCTGCAGGGCTTTCAGCGCCGGGGTGATTTCCAGCAATTGCAGAATCACAGGTTGATCCTTGCCCAGCATATCGCCAGCAGCGATACGGAACAGGAGGGAATAGCTGATTTGGCCAGCAGCGCCAGTGACGGTAACTCTTACGGGTGCTTTCACAGTGGGACTCCGTTTTGTGGGTAAAATCGGTTGACTAAACAGAAGGCCGGCATTTTGTGCCGTTTGACGGGCCGGCATTATATAGCTATTTGGGAATAGATTTCATCTGCTGGCATCCGAATGAGGCCCTTCTCCCTGATATTGATCAATATTCGGCCTGACCCAATCAGCCGTGGACTCATACTTTTCGCGCAAAAAATAATACTTTCCTTGCATTTTGTGCGCCGCCGCCAGCGGCCAAAAGAACCGCTGGGATAAGATGACATCGTTGTATTCAGGTATAAAAAGGTGGTTCCAAAACGCTAACAACAACCGCGCGCTTCGCCGAGGCTCACCATGAAACCTATGTACGAGAAGGTGTTACCGACAGAAAATTCCTCCTGGCGCTACTGGTTATACGCGCTCGACGACATCCCCTTTAACTGGCACTACCACCCCGAATATGAAATCTGCCTGACGCTCAACAGCCGTGGACAACGTTACATTGGCGACAACATTGCCAACTACGATGACCTGGACCTGGTCCTGCTCGGCCCCAAATTGCCACACACCTGGTG
>CAMLOU010000064.1 GCA_946481735.1 uncultured Cellvibrio sp. | reverse complement strand
TTGGTCCAGGGCGTGGCCATATTCTTGAGGGTGACGCTGTAGAAGGCTTCGTTATCCATCGCCACTTCCACGGCACCCGCCACATTACCGCCCTCAATCAGCGAGGCCATCTGCAGAAGCACCGCTTCCGATGGCGGCACACCCGCCACACGGTTATGAATTTGCAATGCCTGCTCCCGGAAGCCGGCCATGGCGATGGACGCAAACAGGGAAACCAGCAATAGCGCACCGGACACCATTCGGCGATGCACAGTAGGACGCCACCCGGCTGATCTGCCGGGGGATATAAAGGCTTGTGTGGTCACGGCTGCTCCAGATTTTTGTTCTGCCTCGACTGAAAAATCAGTCTAGCAGGCTAATTGTTCGCCACTGATTATATGTCGCCGAACGGTATAAACCTGCGGCTCGCTTGCATCCACATTGTGGACCTCATCACAGATTCGTTAAAACGCGCCACTCCCGACCCAGCCCGACCAGCGATGAAACAGCCAGATGCATAGAATTCAGCTATTTTTAGAAGCCAGTTGTTTTCAACAGTTGGCGCGAAAGGATTTGCCGATGGGCAAGAAAGCGTGACCAGATCGAGAGATTGGCGTCAGGCCTTCCCTGAGAATGTGGTTCCCGCGCGGCGGCATCCCATTCAGGCGCCAGCGCCCACCGGATATCGGCCGGCAATAACGACTCGCGGCAATTGACTGCCATGATTGAGCTATCATCCCAACCCGTTTTCTTGTGCAGGGCAAAACGCCATGATCCACCACGTCCGTTCATCACTCGTGCGCAGCCTGCCCCTGTGGCTTGGCTGTTTGTTGGTTACCGCCTGCGGTGGTGGAGGTGGCGGCAGCGAAGGCGGTGGCCAAAGTCCGGACCCGGTAACGGTGGATTTACCGGTGGCGTTTATTGACCGCCCCTTGCCAACAGATGAAGACGATCCGGAAACCCTTTTGCCCCTGGATATCCTTGACCCGGCGGCGTTTAATCCCGGTGCCGCTATTTATGTGAAACCCCGGGCCACAGCATTGGCAGCGGCGGAGAACATTACCCAGGATGCATTTATTGCCGATGATAATTTCGACCCGGAAGCCCCCAATTACGATGTTAAAGACCTGAGCATCCATCCCGATGGCGACCGCCTGTTGTTTGCCATGCGCGCGCCGGAAATCCCCAATGCCGATGATGACGAACAACCCAAGTGGGATATCTGGGAATACCACCTGATCGATAAAGTCCTGCGGCGCGTCATCACGTCCAACATCGTTGCCGAAGCCGGTCACGATGTCAGCCCGCGCTATCTGCCGGACGACCGCATCATCTTCAGCTCCACCCGCCAGACCCGCAGCCGCGGGATGTTGCTGGATGACAACAAACCCCAGTACACCGCCCAGGAAGAGGGTAACGATGGGCCCGCCTTTGTCCTGCATGTGATGGATAACGACGGCACCAACATCCAGCAGATCACCTACAACCAGAGCCACGACCTGCAACCCACGGTGCTGGGTAACGGACGTGTGCTGTTTCTTCGCTGGGACCAGGCCAATGGGCGCAACAACCTGAGTTTGTATACCGTGAATCCCGACGGTACCGACCTGCAATACCACTATGGTTTCAACAGCCTCAACACCACCCCGCGCGATGAATCCTTGACCTTGTTCCGCCCGCAGTCACTGTCCGACCGGCGCATAGCGGCGATCTTCAAACGCCGCAGCGAATTCCTGGGGGGCGATATGTTGGTGATCGACACGGAAAATTTTGTGGAGAACGATGTACCCATCAACGGCGGCGGTGGCGAGGCGCAGGAGCGCATCTATCACCTCGATATCGTCACCGATGACGAGCGTTCACGTAATGGGGTATTCAGTTCGCTCCATCCGCTGTTCGACGGCACCAACCGCCTGCTGGTCAGCTGGAGCCAATGCCGGATGCGGGTGATCGACACCGGTCGCCTGGTACCTTGCACCGGCGAGTGGTGGGAAAACGACGCAGCGGAGATCGCACCGCCGCTGTTCGGGATCTGGATTTACAACATGACCGACGACACCCAGCAACCCGTTGTGCTCGGCAAAGAAGGGCGCATGTTTACTGAAGCGGTGATCCTGGAGCCGCAAGCGCCGCCCAGTTATATCGCCCCGACGACCACCAATGCCGACCTCGGTACCTTGCATATTCGCAGCGTTTACGACGGCAATCTCGCCGACGTTGATGCCGACAACCTGAACCTCAGTGTCCTGGCCAACCCTGCACAGACCTCGGCCGATGACCGGCCCGCGCGCTTCCTGCGCATTGTCAAGGCCGTGTCCATTGCGGACAACGATGTGCTCGATGAGCAGGAAGACACGGTGTATGGCAACCGTTTTAACCAGAATACCGGCCTGCGCGAAATCATCGGCTATACACCGGTGGAGCCGGACGGCTCGGTATTGGTCCAGATACCCGCCGATATCGCCTTTACGGTTGAAGTCCTGGATGGGGAAGGCCGCCGTATCAGCAACAACGCCACTTACTGGATGCAGGTCCGTCCGGGAGAAAGGCTCGAATGCAATGGCTGCCTCAACACCAGCCCCACCCAACCGGTGAGTCGCGCCGATATCGTGCCGGACTCCATCAACCCTGGCGCCTCTGGTGTAGCATTTCCGGGCACGCAGCGGTTTGATCAATTTGGTACCCCTGAGCTACCGCAAGCGGGTGAAACCATGGCCGAATTTGCAGCGCGCACTTACTTCGCCGCGCCCGGCGCTCAACCGGGTGATCCCGATATCTACCTGAATGCCGGCTTACGCGAACCGACCGTAGACCTGATCTTTATCGACGAATGGACCGATCCCGCCCTGGCACCCGGCCGCCCGCGCGACGAGGCATTTGCTTATCGTTACCTGGACCTGGTTCCCGGCGCTTCAGAGCAATCCACCCTCAAAGCGCCACTCAAAAACAAAGGCTGTATGGACGACTGGAACAGCACTTGCCGCATCGTGATCAACTACGAAAACCACATCCAGTATTTGTGGGAAATAGAAAGAACCTCTGCGAATGTGGTGGATGAGCTCGGTGAACTCCGCCCTTTCAATTGCATCGGCTGCCACGCGGGCAGCACCACCATCGCCGATGTCACCAATCCCAATTTGACCGGCGCCATCCAGCTTAACCTGACCCGCACGCCGCGCCAGAATACCGAGATGACCTCGTATTTTGAGCTACTCAACGCGCGCGCCGAACGGGAAGTGGATGAAGCCGGCAATGTGGTCACTGTGCCGGAGTTTTTGCTGGATGCCGAAGGTCTGCCAGTACTGGACGAAGAAGGTAACCCCGTCCCCAACCCGGAATACGATGAAACGCCGCCCAGCATCGCGCGCGGCAACGCTCTCGGCAGCGAGCGTTTCTTCAGTCGTTTCAGAGAGAATGGCAGCCATTCTGGCTTTTTAAACAATAGTGAGTTAAAACTGCTACGGGAGTGGATCGACCTCGGCGCCCGCTATTACCAAAACCCCTTTGACTCGGCAGACCCAATTCAAGAATAAAACGATGATAAACGCTGTATCGCTACCCCTTGGGGATGTCTGCTTTGTACTGCACCGCCGCTGCCTTCAGGGCATCGGCGGTTTGTTGTTTCTGTGCGCCGCGTTATGGCTCAGCCCCGGCGCCTGGGCCGATGATGATCCGCAAGTGACGGTCAACGATGCCTACATCAATGTCCACAATGGGCCCGGCCGCGGCTATCCGATTTTCCATGTGGTGGAGCGCGGCGAGGTCATTACGCTGCTGAAAAGCCGCACCGATTGGATCAAGATCAAAACCTATCGCGGCAAGACCGGCTGGGTGCGCCGTCGCGATCTCCAGTTCACCCTCGGCCCCGATGGCCAGCCACCGGAACTGGATGATCCCAAGCAGGAAGATTACCTCACCGACCGGTTTGAACTGGGCGTGGCCCTCGGTGATTTCAACGGCGCCGACTCACTGACCGGCACCCTGGGTTACCGCTTTACCGAAAACCTCACCGCCGAACTGCGGGTTGCACAAAACACCGGCCAGTTTTCGGATAGCCAGATCCTCGCCGTCGCGCTCTTGCACCAACCGTTTCCCGAATGGCGAATTTCACCGTTTTTCAGCCTCGGCACCGGCGAGATCAAAACCTTGCCCAGCGCCACTCTGGTGGAGCCGGAGGATCGCAACGACACGCTGATCCAGGCCAGCCTCGGCAGTTATATCCACTTGACCGGCCGCTTTTTCATGCGCGTTGAATACACCAACCACATGATCCTGACCAGCCGCAACGACAATGAAGAGGTCAATGAATGGAAAGTCGGTTTCAACATCTTTTTCTGATGCGCACAGCAGCACTCTGTGTGGGATGCCTCCTGTGGGCCGGCGCACCGCTGAGCCTGGCGCAGGACGCAGACGACGAGGATGAGCTGGGTCAGATCATCTCGCCGGATATCGAACGCCGCACCATCAAGGAAGAGATGATCGACAGCGAGAACTTTGAGTTCGGCGCGTTCTACGGTTTGCTGGGCATCGAAGACTTCGGCACCAATGATGTGGTCGGGGTCACCATGGCTTACCACATCACCGAAGATTTTTTTGCCGAAGCGACTTACGGCATGAGCCGGCTACAAGAAACCAGCTACGAATTGCTCAGCGGTGGGGTACAACTGCTCACCGACGAAGAGCGGGACCTGACCTATTACAACCTGTCGCTGGGCTATAACCTGTTTCCCGGCCAGATCCAGATCAGCGATAAATGGGCGTTCAATACGCGCATTTATTTAATCGCCGGCGCCGGCAACACGCAGTTCGCCTCCAAGGATTATTTCACCTATAACTTTGGTGCCGGGCTGCGGTTCTTCGCCACTGATTGGGTATCGTTCGATTTGAGCATGCGCGATCATGTGTTTACCCACGAGTTGTTCGGCGAGAGCAAAGAAACCCACAACCTCGAAGGCCGCATCGGCCTGTCACTCTTTTTCTAAATTCGCAGGAGTTGTTTTATGAAATTATCTCTGCCCGGTTTAAGTGTTGTTTTTCTGCTGGCATTTGCCGCGTTCACCCACGCCGCCCCCGCCCCGGACTTCACCTTAAAAAGTGAAAGCGGCGAGAACGTGCGCCTGGCCGAACAGCGCGGCAAGGTGGTGATGCTGAATTTCTGGGCCTCCTGGTGTGGCCCCTGCCGCACCGAAATGCCCTTGCTGGATGACATGTACAAACGTTACAACAAAGCCGGTTTTGAACTCTATGGTGTGAACGTTGAGCAGGACACCGCTGCCGCCAAAAAATTAATTGAAGATTTGGGTGTGTCCCTGCCGGTGCTTTACGATCCTGACAGCAAAGTGAGCAAGCTCTACAAAGTGGATGCTATGCCCACCACCGTGGTGATCGATAAAAAAGGCGAAGTGCGTTTTGTGAATCGCGGTTACAAAGCCGGCGATGAAAACAAATACCGCGACCAGATTCGGGAGCTGATCCGCGAATGATTCCCTCAGCACCTAAAGCCCTTCGCGCGCTGCTGTTGATCGGTGTGTTCAGCCTGTGCGCCTGCGGGCGCATTGAACCCTGGGTCAAACCTTATGAGCGGCAAAACATTGCTGATCCGCTGATGAGTTTTGATCGCGATCCGATTTCCAGTGGCTACTTGCATCACGTGTACGATGCGCGCGAAGCGGCACGGGGTGGCGATGGCGGTGCGGGAGGCGGCTGTGGTTGTAACTAATCCCCTGCGTATTGGTCTGGCGTTATTAAGCCTTGCCCTGCTGTTTTTTTTCGCGCACGCGCAGGCGGAGGTGTTGCCTGATGAACGCATCGACATCATGTACCACAGCTACGAAGGCGGCGGCACCCAGATCGATGGCCCTGCCATTCTGGTGCGCAAAAATCTCGGCAATTCGGTGTCAATTTCCGGCCAATATTATGTAGACAGCATCAGCGGCGCTTCCATTGATGTGGTCGCCGCGCGCGGTGCAGACGTGGAATCCGGCGCGAGCCCCTATGCCGAAGAGCGTAAACAAAAAGATTTAGGTCTGGTTTACCTGCACGATCGCACGACGTTTAACCTGGGCTACTCAACCAGCAAAGAAAATGATTTCGACTCCACCACCTACAGTTTCAGCGTCAGCCAGACATTCTTTGGCGATCTGACCACCGTCAGCCTCAACACCAGTTTTGGTGATGACATTATCAGCCGTAATGATCGGCCGGAGTTCGGCGAACGCGATGCAGAGCGTCGTCGCTATAGCATTAATATTTCACAAATCCTGACGAAGAATTTGATTGCCGCTCTGAGCGTGGAAAGTGCGGTGGATGAGGGTTATCTGCAAAATCCTTATCGCGTTATGCGCTTTTGCAACGACGGTGACGGTATAAATCCAGTATGCAATTCGCGTACTGAAGCAGAAGAGAAATACCCCAACACCCACAACAGCGATGCAGTCGGTGTGCGTGCCATTTATTATCTGCCCTACCGCGCCGCTATCCGTGCCGATTACCGCGAATTCTCCGACAGCTGGGGTATCGAAGCCAGCAACTATGAAGTGCGTTACACCCATCCCTACAAGGAGTGGCTCTTCGAATTAAAATACCGCGCCTACGAACAAACCGAAGCCGACTTCTACAGCGACCTTTTTCCCTATGCCAACTATCAAAACTTTATGGGCCGCGACAAGGAATTAAGTCCTCTCACCACCACCACCTTTGGATTGGGCGTTACCTACCAATTACCCGCAGGATTTGTTCCCTGGTTTGATAAGAGCACCGTGAATTTGTACTGGGATCGCATCCAGTTTGATTACGAAGATTTCCGTCGAGTTGTACCGCGCGAAGAAGGCGTATTATTCGGCCAGGAACCGTTGTATAACTTCGATGCAGATGTCATCCGATTGTATTGGTCGTTTTGGTATTGATACTTCGCCCACATATATACGAAGCTAGAAACATAAGGAGATAAAAATAGTGGGAGAATTAAAACAGTATAAGTGCTTGACTGATTTGGAGAAAATAGTTTTCTGAAATAAAGAAACTACGTGGTCGACCCATCATCAGGGGAAAGCACCCAGCACTCTATGAAGATAGAGCAGATGGAAAATATCGGACGGTAATGGGCATCCGCAAATGCGATTATAAATTTAATATTGATGAAACGTGGATTTTGCCAGACCGTCAAATGGGATTGTCATTTTTTTCTTCCTGGCAAACTTCAAGTTTGTTCTCGGCATGCAAGCAAAAAGAGCAAAGAAGAAGCCTATAGATGTATTTTGGATTCTTTCGGAAGCAGACATACCAAATGGCCTTGAGTTTGTGGAAGATGAGAAAAATAGTGGACATTATTTTTTAGCAGTAACAAAAACAGAAGGCATGAGTATTGAAGAGTTGGCCAGAAAACTGGAGATTGTTTCCTATCGCATGTCTGTAATAAGGAATGGAGGAAATTGTATATGATGGAATTTGCTCGTTATCCTCATATCCAAGACCTTTTAAGGCATTATGCAGAACAAGAAAACCGCAATGACATTATTAGTTTGATGAAAAATAATGTCACAAACGAAAGCGATGCCGAAACTTTTAGCCTATTCGTATGGCACGTAGCGGAATTAGTGAATAACGACGAAGAAAATGCAGTTGAAGTTCTAGGCAGTACCGACAATACAGAGATGCTGCCTGATCTGAATTACGAGGTCTCCACTTATATGAGAGCCATTGGTTACTATTCTGTTTGGCAAAGAGTATCAGATCAGGAAATGCAATAGTTGCCCATAACGGGGCTGGTCACATGCAAGCTCAATATCGCATAACCTTTCGCTCTTCGGCAACTTGAAATAAGACGACTGCTTGCGTTTGTTATTCGCATACTTTATTTAAGTGAAACAAAGTAAAGTACACCCAGTCCAAAAACCATTCCGGACCTACGCACTTCGTTTCAAGAAGCTTCAAGAAGGTAACCTCATGAATAATTCAAGGATCAAGGGGCAGCTGCTCGCCACCTTTCTGCTGATCACTACCGTGCTGGCGGGCTGTACCAATACCATCACTGGCGATATTTATTACCGCGAGCGTATTGCTCTGCCGCCGGATGCGCGGGTCAGCGTGGCGCTTGAGGATGTGAGCCGGGCCGATACGCCAGCCACGACCATCAGCAAGATCGAGTTCACCCCCGAGACGCAGGTGCCAATCCCCTTTTCCCTGTCTTACAAAACCTCTGATATCAACAACAACCATCGCTATGCGCTGCGCGCCCAGATTCGCTCGGCGGACAATCAACTGCTGTGGGCGACGGTTGAGCATTACGGCGTGCTGACGCAGGACAGCCCGAAGGATCGCGTCTCGTTACAGATGGCGCGCGCCGATCAGACGAGTGTTACCAGCCAGTCCAGCGATAATGCCCAACGCCTCGCCTATGAATGCGATCAGGCACTGGCACTGGTGGTAGTCAATGCCAACACAGCAGTGATCCATATCAACGGTGCCGATCTGCAATTGCAGCAGTCACCGGCGGCTTCGGGCGCGCGCTATACCAGCGAACGGGCGGAGTTCTGGAGTAAAGGCGATGAAGCCTCTATCACCGTGGATGGCGAAACCTTCAGCAACTGCCGCAACAAGCCGGAACAGTTGCCCTGGGCTGAGGCCAAGGCGCGCGGCATCGATTTCCGTGCAACCGGCAATGAGCCGGGTTGGCTGCTGGAGCTGGATGCCGATCTGCAAATTGAATTTGTCGGCGACTATGGCAACTATCGGGTGATTACCCCCGTGCCGGTACCGGACCTGGATTCAGCGCAGCGCAGCAGCTATCACGCCGTTACCGAAAGCCATGACCTGTTGCTGACCATCGAAACTAAGCCCTGCCAGGACAGCATGAGCGGTATGCAGTTCACGCAGGAGGTGCGCATTCTGTTGGACGGCAGAGCCTACAACGGATGTGGCAAGTCCCTTTAAGCCCTTGGTATTTTTTTCGGCAAGCGCTATCGTGTGCAGCGTTTTGGCACGGGGTTTCAATCCGGCAATTACACAATCTATAACGAGGAGGTTTTGCATGAAGTCATTATTATTTGTCGTGGCTATCGCCACCCTGAGCAGCGCCTGCACCTGGGTAAAGGTGAGCGATAACGGCACCGGCGTGGCAGTGGCCAATATGGCCAATGTGCGCAACTGTGAAAAACTGCGCAATGTGAACGTCAAAGTGAAAGCCAGCGTCGGCCCGATTGACCGCAACGCCGACAAGGTAGCCACAGAACTGGCCAACCTGGCGCGCAATGAAGCAGCCAGCTTCGGCGGCGACACCGTGGTGCCCACGTCTTCTGTTGAAAACGGCAGCCAAACCTTCGCCGTCTACAAATGTAAATAATGCCTTGCACCCAGGGACGGGTCTGCACAACACCTGTAGGTCGAATTAGCCGCGCAGCGGCGTAATCCGACAAAGCCCCATCAAGTAGCACTCACCAAGTAAAACTCACCAAGTAGTAATCGCCAAGTAATACTCATCCGCCCATTAATCTATTTGCCCGCCAAGGTTCGACTAACCCCCCAACCCCCGAACGCCCACCAGCGATCTTTCAAGGTTCTACAACCCCCACCCGAACGACGCCCTTCTTCCAACTCCATAGACTTTCCCTGGCCACCATCCGGTGTGCGCATCACTCCCACAATAACGTCTAACTGGAGCAACACCTTATGTCTCGATTACACCCTCTTCTTTTCACTTTGCACCGCCGTCTTTACGGCGCCATCCTGTTAACGCTGATGCTGCTTGCCAGCAGCGCCCACAGCCAATTTGTGCATACCCAGGGCACGCGCATCCTGGACGGCAATGGCAACGAAATCTATTTCACCGGCATGAACCTCGGCAACTGGTTGCTGTGGGAAGGCTATCTGATGATGGGCGACTTCAATTACCGAACCCATACCCAGTTCCTCAACAGCCTCGGCACCGCCTTGGGCGGCATGGATAATGCGCGGGAATTTGAACACCAGTGGCGCTTACATTATGTGAATGAACGGGCCATCGCCGAGCTGGCCGGGCTGGGTTTTAACTCGGTGCGCGTGCCCTTCCACTACAATATGTTCTGGCAAAACGGCCAGCTCAGCGATCACGGTTTCCAGTATTTCGACCGTCTGATTGAATATTGCCGCACCCACGGTGTGTATATCCTGCTGGATATGCACGCCGCGCCCGGTTATCAAAACCCCGGCGATCATAGCGACAATCTGAATTCCAATGCCAGCCAACCGCGGGATTCCGTGAAGTTCTGGGACGGCAACAACATCCAGATCGCCCGTCAGGTATGGCGTCACATCGCCAACCGTTACAAGAACGAACCCATGATCTGGGGTTACGACCTGATCAATGAACCGGTACTGCCGCCGGGCCGCGAATATGAATTGCTGCCGTCATTGATCCAACTGCGCAATGCGATTCGCGAGGTAGATAACAACCACATCATCGTGGCGGAAGGCGGCTGGTGGGCGTCGCAATTGCAGGTACTCGACTGGACTGATCCTGCGACCCAGGCGGCCACTGGCGTGACGACGCGCTGGGACAACAACCTCGTCTATGAAACCCACCATTATGTGTTTGGCAATGCCGGCGCCCTGGCAGATATGTACACGCGGGATGACATCACCAACCGCTTGAATATTCCGCTGATCCTCGGCGAGTACGGCGAGGACACCAACGAGATCATTCGCACCGCGACCGACTGGTCAATCAACAATATCGCCGGGCATTTCCCCTGGTCGTTTAAGAAGATGTCCCACGACCGCACCCTGTGGACCATTCAGCCCAATAACCTCTACAACCAGGTCAAGAACTTCATCAACAACGGCGGTACGCCACCAGCCGGCGCCTATCAGGGCATGCTGGATTTTGCGCGCAACAACATCGCCAACGGCAGTGCTGGCCTCCAGTGGCACCAGGGGTTTTACGACGCGGTAAAACATAACGGCACCACCAACCCCGGCGGCCCTGGCGATGGCGCCATTACCAACGGGATTTACGAGATCATCAATGTGGGCAGCGGTAAGAGCCTGGATGTGCAGGACGTCTCCACCAGCAACGGCGCCAATGTGCAACTCTGGGCCCGCACCGGCGCCGACAACCAGCGCTGGCAGGTAACGGCACTGGGTAACAACGAATATCGCATAGAGGCTGTGCACAGCGGACGCGCCCTGGATGTAGCCAATGTCTCCACCGCCAACGGGGCGAATATCCACCTGTGGACTTATGGTGGCGGTGCCAACCAGCGCTGGCGCATTGAGCCGGTGGGCGATGTGTATCGCATCCTGTCGGTGTTGAGCGGCAAGTCGCTGGACGTGGCTGGCAACTCCACGGCCGACGGCGCCAATATCCAGCAGTGGGATTACTTCGGCGGCGGCAATCAGCTCTGGCAACTTTATTAATGCAGGATCGTTAAAGCAGCCTGGCCAGGGACGGCCTCCATCTCTCAACGCAGCACATGCTCAAACGCTAACGCCGCGTGGCTCTGCTATCTTTAAAATACCTCCACTGTCTTAAAACTGTCACATTCCCGTCATAATCTGAGGCGCATAAAGCTACTTGTCATAGGGGTACATGGTGTCCGACGCTTTCTTTAATCGCGAACTGAGCTTGCTGGAGTTCAACAAACGCGTGTTGTATCAAGCCTACAACCAATCCCTGCCTTTACTGGAGCGCTTGCGCTTCCTGTGCATCTTTTCCACCAACCTTGATGAGTTCTTTGAAGTGCGCGTGGGCGGGCTGGTGGAGATGATTGAACTCAATGCCCAGACGCCACCCGGCCCCGATGGGCTGAGCCAAACCCAGACCTTGACCGAAATTTCCGAGCGAGCCCATAAACTGGTGGAAGAGCAATACCGCATCCTCAACCAGGCACTTCTTCCGGCGATGCGCGAAAACGGCATCCGCGTACTGCGGCGGGATGAATGGAACAGCCAACAGGTGAAATACCTGAAAAGTTATTTTGAAACGGATGTGCTGCCCGTGCTCAGCCCCATCGGGCTGGACCCGGCTCACCCATTTCCGCGCATCCTCAACAAAAGCCTGAACTTTATCGTCAAGCTCGACGGTAAAGATGCCTTCGGACGCAACTCCGGCCGCGCAATAGTGCAGGTACCACGGTCGCTGTCCCACATCATTGAACTGCCGCCAGAGCTGGTCGGCGAAGGGCGCGAATTTGTGTTCCTGTCGTCGATCATCCATTACTTTATGGCGGAAATCTTTGTCGGCATGACGGTGATTGACAGTTACCAATTCCGTCTCACGCGCAACTCCGATATTTTTCTCGATGAAGAAGAAACCGAAGATTTGCTACGCGCGGTTCAGGGTGAACTTGCTTACCGCCAATACGGCGATGAGGTGCGCCTTGAATTGACAGATACCTGTCCTACCGAGTTGGAACAATTTTTATTGCACCGCTGTGAAATCAAAGAGCGCGATCTTTATCGCATCAATGGCCCGGTGAACCTGAACCGTTTCAGCGACCTGTTCGATCTGGTAAAAGAAAGCCGCTTTTTCTTTACACCGTTTGTACAGGCGATGCCGAAATTTCCCAAGCGGTCCAACAGTTATTTTGAAGCACTGCAAAAGCAGGACATTCTGCTGCACCATCCCTTTGATTCGTTCCAGGGCGTGGTGGATTTTTTGCGCGAAGCGGCCACCGATCCCCATGTACTGGCGATCAAGCAGACCTTGTATCGCACCGGCTCCAATTCGCCGGTAGTCGACGCGCTGGTGGCCGCTGCTAAAAACGGCAAAGAAGTCACTGCCATTATTGAGCTGCGTGCGCGCTTCGATGAAGAACAAAACGTGGCACTGGCGGAGCGCTTACAGCGTTACGGTATTCACGTGATTTACGGCGTAGTGGGTTATAAAACCCACGCCAAGATGTTGTTAGTGGCGCGGCGGGAGCAAAACAGCAAGGTGCGTTACTACGTGCATATGGGCACCGGCAATTACCATCCCAAGACCAGCATGATTTACACCGACTACGGTTTGATGACCAGCGACAAAGAGATCGGTGATGATGTGTATCGCATCTTCTTGCAGTTAAGCAGCATGGGCAAAGCGTCAAAGATGGACGCCTTGATGTACGCACCCTTTACCTTGCACAAAGGACTCGTCAGGCGGATTCGTACTGAGCGCGAGCATGCCGAACAAGGAAAGCCGGGGCGTATTATTGCCAAGATGAATTCGCTCTACGATGAAGAACTGGTCAATGAACTTTACGCCGCATCGCAAGCCGGTGTGCAGATTGATTTGATTGTGCGCGGCATCTGCCAGTTGCGTCCCGGCGTTGAAGGCTTGTCGGAAAATATCCGCGTACGTTCCATCATCGGTCGCTTTCTGGAACACAGCCGGGTTTTCTACTTTGAGAATAATGGCAATCCGGAATTACTCTGTTCCAGTGCGGACTGGATGAGTCGCAATATGTTCCATCGTGTGGAAACCTGCTTTCCCATCAAGAGCAAAAAAATTCGCGACCGTATCATGGAAGATTTGACGCTATACCTGGCCGATAACACCCACGCCTGGATTTTGCAGGAAAACGGCAATTACGTGATCACCGAACCGCAAGAAGGCGAGGAGCTGATTGATGTGCAGGCGATACTGCTGGATCGCTGGACCACACCCGTTATCAAATAGCGAGGCATCAAAAAGAAGGCGGGCTAATCGCCGTTCGCGATGACATCCAGAAGATAACCGATCTCTTCAAGGTGCTGGGCTTCACTTTCAAGGTCGGCGTGGGTCAAGGTATTGGCTTCAAGCCAGGCTGTCGACAGGATGAGTTTCAATTTGTGGTTACTGGCGCGGAGTTTAATCGGCAAGCGCCCCTCTTTCTTGCGCCCGCGGTGAAAGATAATCGCCAGGCGCAAGAGGATTGCCACCTGTAACAGCGCCGTGTTTTCCAACGGAAATTGTTTGACCGGAAAACGTTTGCGATGCGCCAATACCAGCGCCGCCAATTGCTTTTGCTCCGCGCGTGAGCAACCGGCCATATCAACGTGCTCAACAATATATGCACTGTGTTTGTGGTAGTCGCTGTGAGCGATATCCAGTCCTACCGGATACAAACGTGCAGACCAGCGCAGCAGCTTACCCGCTTCATCAACATTCAATCCCCAACTATCGCTCACTTGTTCCAGTAACATGAGCGCGGTTTTTTCCACGCGCTCTGCTTTCTCCAGATTCACATGAAACCGTTTGGCCAGGGCATCGACACTGGCCTGGCGAATATCGTGATCTTCGAGTCGCCCTTTCAAGTCATAGAGCAGGCCTTCGCGCAATGCCCAATCGGCAGCGGTCATCTGATCCAGCTGCAGGCTTTCAAAGAGTGCGCTCAATACAATGACACCGCCGAGGAAAACCGCCTGGCGATCATCAGATAAACCGGAGATCTTTAAGTCCGTGTTGCCGTGCTGGCGGTACATCTGCACGATGATGTCGAGACTTTGCTTCTTGATGGTGCCATCACTCCAGCCCATGCTCTGGCACACTTTAGCTACCGCCTTGATAGTGCCGGAGGCGCCGAGCACTTCCTGCCAGCCCTGCTCAACAAACAGGTCGTTCACCGGCTCCAGTTCCTGCAAGCAGGCAATGCGCGCTTTTTTGATCGCTTTGTCGGTCACTTTGCCGTCAAAGAAAAATTGTTTGGCGATGGCAACACAACCCATGCTCAAACTCTCTTTCAACAAGGGCGCCATGCCCTGGCCCAGAATGATTTCGGTACTGCCACCGCCGATATCAATCACCATACGTTTCCCTTCGCCGGGCGCAATGCAATGGGCTACGCCCAAATACACCAGCCGCGCTTCTTCATCGCCGGAAATAATCTCCACCGGATGTCCCATGCGCGCCTGGGCTTCCTGTAAAAATTGACGTGAATCGGTAATGCTGCGCAGGGTTTTGGTGCCGACGATGCGCACGCTGCGCGAGGGATATTCGCGCAAACACTCACCGAAGCGTTCTAGACAGGCCATGGCTTTTTCGCGCGCTTCGTCGCTCAAACTGCCATCGGCCTGCAAACCCCAGCCGAGGCGCACCGGCTCACGCAGACGATCCAGCAGGATCAACTGGTCATTGTCCCAGCGGGCGATGATCATATGAAAACTGTTGGATCCGAGATCGATAGCGGCGATATGACTGGCGTGAGCGGTTTCTTTACGGGAGAGATTGAACATGACATCGACACCGGATTGCAGTGGTAAATCATGTACCGCCCACCCTCAACGGAGGGCATTCACGCAGAGTGTTGAATGACAGCGGCAGGTTTTTCGATCAACAAAGGGTCTTGTTCATCGTTTCACTTGTTTATCGTTTCAAGATTGCCAAAAAGTGTAGCACGCAGGCAGCAAACCACTGCCTGCGATAACAAAAAATCAATTGGCTGTGGCGGGCGCTTCTTTGCCGGCTTCAGCTTGTTGCTTGGCCATAACCACGGCTTGGGCAAACACGGCGTCAAAATTAATTGGCGCCAGCATTAATGGCGGGAAAGTACCGCGATTCAAAATACTGTCGATGGCTTCGCGCGCGTAAGGAAACAGTATTTGCGGGCAAGCGGTATTGATCACCTGGCTCAACTGGATACCTTCAAAGCCGGAGATCGCAAAGATACCGGCTTGCTTTACTTCCACGAGGAACACGGTGCGACCTTCAATCTTGGCGGTGATGGTCAGCAGCAATACCACTTCGTGGGTGCCTTCATCCAACTGATTGACCTGCACGTTTAAATCCTGCTGGATATTCGGCTTGAATTGCTTGGTAAAGGCTTCAACACCCATCGGGGTTTCAAAGGAAATATCCTTGAGGAAGATGCGTTGAATGGCAAAATTCGGGCCGCCGGCCTGCTCGTGATTATTAAGTTCTTGTGAATTATTTTCTTCGGACATAATGCACTCTATTGATTGCTGTTACTGAAAGATTAAAAGCGGATGCGACCACAGCGGCAAACATTATTTCGCCAGCAACTCATCCAGCTTGCCGTTTTTGTCCAGCGCCCACAAATCGGTAAACCCGCCGACATGCACATCGCCAATCCAGATTTGCGGCACCGTGCGCTGTTTACTTTTTTCCATCATTTCCTGCCACAGATGAGGCTCGCGATCGACGCGAATTTCTTCTGCGGTTACGCCTTTTTGCGCCAATAATTTTTTGGCGTTATTGCAATAAGGACATACTGCTGTGGTGTACATCAAGACCCGCGCCATAGTGACCTCTCGTGCCGACTACTTTTTTACCAGCGGCAAATTCTGCGCTTGCCACTCCGCAATACCACCGGACAGGCGACGCACAACAAAGCCCTGCTTTTCCAGCGTCCGTCCAACACTACCGGCGTGCTGACCCAGCTTGTCGGCCACGATGATGATCTTGCTTTTGTAGCTCTCCAACTTATCCAGCTCAGCGGCAACCTTGCTGAACGGAATATTGATAGCACCCACAATATGGCCCGCTTTAAATTCTGCACTGTCGCGCACATCCAGCAGCACGGCAGAATCCTTATTGAGCAATTGCGTAACTTCGTGCACGGAGATGGGGCGACCACTCTTGATGCGTTCACGCCAGGCGTAGATATAAATCAACACCACCAGCGTACTGACCAGCAGCCATTCCTGACTGATAAATACAAAGAAATTCACAGGTTACAGATTCCTTTAACAAAAGAGCCGCAACAGGTCGCATCACCTTGTCATCATCGTTGACAGCGATAAGCCTGCGCTGGATGTGGAGGCAGGTCGATGGATATCAAGCGATAGACGCGCTATTTGTTGCAGATAAATTTTTTCAAACGGACCCGGACAACCAATCCCGGTAACATGGACCGCACCTAATACGATGACCCGAATATCCGTTACAGGGTGCAAAGAAGGGCGGCAGTATACACCATGCACCGGGTATTTCTCAGTCATTGTCATAGTGTTCACTGGCTTAACCGGTTAGAATATGCCGCACTCGCCGATGGGCAGCAGACGATGAAATAGCAGCCTGATGTCGGCAAATTCCTGAATATTTCCCCCACCTCTGGATTGTAGAAGCGACGACTGAGTATGACCGCGACCAAAAAACCCCTCGTATTGATTATCCTCGACGGCTTTGGCCATTCGGAAAAGACCGAACACAACGCGATTTATGCGGCAAATACCCCGGTGTGGGACAAGCTCTGGGCCAATAATCCCAAAAGCCTCATTGCCACCTCCGGTCTGGATGTCGGCCTGCCGGAAGGCCAGATGGGTAACAGCGAAGTCGGCCATATGACCCTCGGCGCCGGGCGCGTCGTTTACCAAAGCCTCACCCGCATCAACAAAGCCATCAGCGACGGTGATTTCTTCACCAATCCGGTGTACGTCGAAGCCATCGACGCTGCTGTCGCCAATGACAAAGCCGTACATATTCTCGGCCTGCTGTCGGATGGCGGTGTTCATGCTCACCAGGACCACATCTACGCCATGATCCGAATGGCAGCCCAGCGCGGCGCCAAGCAGATTTACCTGCACGCGTTCCTCGATGGCCGCGACACAGCGCCGCGCAGTGCGGAAGCCTCGCTGCAAAAAGCCGAAGACCTGTTCCGCGAACTGGGTGTGGGCAAGGTGGCTTCCATCATCGGCCGTTACTTTGCATTGGATCGCGACAACCGCTGGGACCGAGTAAAAGCGGCCTACGATGTAATGGTCACCGGCGCCGCCGAATTTGATGCGCTCACGGCCGTCGAAGGGCTCAAGGCCGCTTATGCGCGTGATGAGAATGATGAATTTGTGAAGGCCACCGTTATCTGCGGTGAAGGCGAAGAAGCCGGCACCATCCAGGATGGCGACTCAGTGATCTTTATGAACTTCCGCCCCGACCGCGCCCGCGAGATTACCCGCGCATTGATCGAACCGGAGTTCGATGGCTTTGAGCGCGAGTTAGCGCCGAAGATTGCCCATTTTGTCCAAACCACCGAATACGCTTCGGACATCAAGGCACCCGTTGCTTTTCCGCCGGAAGACCTTACCAACTCCTTCGGTGAATACCTGTCCAACCAGGGCAAAACCCAGCTGCGGATCGCTGAAACCGAAAAATACGCACACGTGACCTTCTTCTTCAACAGCGGTACAGAAACCGTGTATCCCGGTGAAGATCGCATCCTGGTGCCCTCCCCCAAAGTAGCCACCTATGACCTGCAGCCCGAAATGAGCGCACCGGAAGTTACCGACAAACTGGTTGCCGCGATTGAGTCTGGCAAGTACGACGCCATCATCTGCAACTACGCCAACGGCGATATGGTGGGCCACTCCGGTATCTTTGAAGCTGCCGTCAAAGCGGTAGAAGCGCTGGATGTTTGCCTGGGCCGCGTACTGGGCGCGCTGGAAAGGGTCGGCGGGGAAGCCCTGGTGACTGCCGACCACGGCAACGTGGAAGAGATGTTCGACGCTGAATCAGGCCAGGTCAGTACACAGCATTCAACCTTGCCGGTGCCCTTTGTCTACTGCGGTAAGCGTCAGGTGACCATCGCCGATGGCGGCTCCCTGGCTGATGTGGCGCCCACCATGTTGCATTTGATGGGGCTGCCACAACCCGCCGAGATGACCGGGCGCAACCTCATTACTGTAAAGTGATGCGGTGCGCGAAAGACTGTTAATAAAAACAACTGCTATGCCATCCGGGCCGCATTGCGGCCCGGGCTTCTCTCCGCAGGAACTGGTTCCATGAGCAGGTATTCATCAATTTCTATCCTCTTCAACTTCCGCGTTTACGCCGTCGCTCTGATGTGCTTTCTGGCTTCTGCCAGCCTCGCTGACCAACAGGAAGATATGAAAGCCTTGCAGGAAAATATCCAGCAATTGCAGAAGGAATTGAAATCCATTCAAGGTGAGCGCAGCGAGCTGCAAAAAAATCTGCAAAAGTCCGAGACAGAAGTCGGTGAGCTGTTAAAAAAAATCGAGCAGATTAATCGCGACCTGAAACAACAGAACAACCAGCTCAAGGAGCTGCAACAGGAGCGCGAAACCCTGCAAGGGGCCAAACGCTCACAACAGTCAGAGGTCGCTGCGCAAGTTGCCTCGGCGTACCAACTTGGCCAGCAAAGCCAGATCAAGTTATTGCTCAACCAGGAGTCACCGGAGCGGGTGAGTCGCCTGCTTAAATACCATCAATATTTTCTCGCCGCACGCGCTGAAAAACTGGCCGCGTATCAGGCCACGCTGGAACAACTGGATGAGCTGGAACCCCGTATCGCCGCCAAAACCCTGGAGTTGGATAAGAGTCAAAAAGCGCTGCAAGCCCGCCATCAGGAATTGAAGCAGCGCCAACAGGATCGTCAACAGGCCCTGGCCAGGATCAACAGCACCCTGAAAGATAAAGATCAGGAACTGCGCCAGATGGAGGAAGACCGCAAACGCTTGCAAGCGCTGTTGCAACAGGTAACCCATACCGTCGGCTCGGTTCCCTTGCCTGACGGCAATGAAAAATTCAGCAGCCGCAAAGGGCGGTTGCCCTGGCCCACCGATGGCAAGGTCATCCACCGGTTCGGTAGCCCACGCGTGAGCGGCCAGATGCAATGGAGCGGCATGATGATTCGCGCCGCCGAAGGCAAACCGGTGATTGCCGTGCATCACGGGCGCGTGGTCTTTGCCGATTATTTTCGCGGGCACGGTTTACTGCTGATTGTGGATCACGGCGAAGGTTTTCTAAGCCTGTATGCGCACAACCAAAGCCTGTTTAAAACGACGGGTGATTGGGTGCGCGCGGGTGATGCCATCGCCAGCGTGGGCAACAGCGGCGGCCAGGCGGAAACAGCGTTGTATTTCGAGATTCGTCAAAACGGCAAACCTACTGATCCGGCCACGTGGCTGGCGCGGGCGTGACAGATTCAGCAGCGTCGATTGCTGATTACACCGATTTTTTGCTGATCGAACCGATATATAACGCAAACTGTGCACCTGCTGCTGGCCAGCGGCAGCAACTTGTTTTAGATTGACCGTCTTTTCACCCGATACATAAGAATGCGGAGCTGAATACCGCAGGAGATTCCGATGCTTTACGCACACCGCAAACCTTCATTGATTCTGCTGGCGTTACTCAGCCTGGCTCTGCCGATCCGGGCCCAGGATGCCAAAACGTCGCAGCAGGATGAAGGCTTGCTGCCTCTGGAAGAGCTTCGCACCTTTACCCGCGTGTACGATCATATCCGCAGCGGTTATGTGGAAGAGGTCAGCGATGCCAAGTTACTGGAATATGCCATCAAAGGCATGATTGCCGAACTGGACCCGCATTCAAGCTACCTCGATAAAAAGGCCTTTGAAGACTTGCAGGAAAATACCACTGGCGAGTTCGGCGGCGTCGGTGTGGAAGTGGGTATGGAAAATGGTTTTATCAAAGTCATCGCCCCGATTGACGATACACCTGCGCAAAAGGCGGGCATCGAAGCCGGCGACCTGATTATTCGCCTGGACGACAAGCCGGTAAAAGGCATGAACCAGAACGATGCCATCCAGATGATGCGCGGCCCCAAGGGCAGCAAGCTGAAGATGACCATCGTGCGCAAGGGTGTGGAACAGCCTTTCGATGTAGAGATAGTACGCGACATCATCCGCACCCAGAGCGTGCGCACCCGCCTGCTGGAAAACGATTACCTCTATGTGCGTATCGCCCAGTTCCAGCTCAACAGCGGCAAGGACATGACGCGCAAGATTCTCGAACACCAGGAAAAGAATCCGGA
Organism: uncultured Cellvibrio sp.; assembly: GCA_946481735.1. Next base: position 3,157 of record CAMLOU010000064.1, on the reverse strand, counting down.
GCTACGCGGCATTGTGCTGGACCTGCGCAATAATCCCGGTGGCGTGCTGCAATCCTCCGTTGAGGTTGCCGATGCTTTCCTCGACAGCGGCCTGGTGGTGTATACCGAAGGCCGGCTGGAAAACAGCGATGTTAACTACCATGCGACGCCTGGCGATATTGCCAAAGGTCTGCCCATGGTGGTGTTGATTAATGATGGTTCTGCGTCGGCCTCCGAGATCGTTGCCGGGGCCTTGCAGGACCACAAGCGGGCAGTGCTGCTGGGCACACGCAGCTTCGGCAAGGGCTCTGTGCAATCCATCATCACCATCAACGAGGAACGTGCAGTAAAACTCACCACCGCCCTTTATTACACCCCCAGCGGTCGCTCCATCCAGGCCCAGGGTATCGAGCCCGATGTTATCGTTGAACGCGCCCAGGTCACGGCGCTTAAACCGGCGGGCGGAACCACCGAGGCAGATCTGGCGGGCCACCTGAGCAACACCCGTGGCGGCGACGAAAGCACCAGCCAGAAACGTGAGAAGGACCGCCTCGCCACCCAGGAATTACTGACCAAAGATAATCAACTCCATGAGGCACTGAACCTGCTCAAGGGCTTGCATATCTTCCGTCAACAGCAATCCATCATGCTTCACGCCGCGCTGGACGCTGAAGCTGACGAAACGGCAGAGTCCAACGCAGACACCCCGACATTGAATCCCGACCCTCAGGAATGACGCCCGCGTGAACTGGCGGTTGGGTATCCTTGTCGCGCTCTGGTGCCTCGCCCAGCCTGTCTTTGCCGCCCGACTCGCCATCATCATCGATGACATTGGCTATAACGGCCCCCTCGGCAGACGCGCCGCCGATCTGGACGGCGCCTTTACCCTCGCCGTCCTGCCCTTCACACCCCATACCCGCGAACTTGCCCAGCGCGCTCACGCGCAGGGCAAGGAAATTATCCTGCACGCACCCATGAGCAATACCCGGCACATGCCCTTGGGTAAGGGTGGGCTGGAAAGTGGTATGGATTACGAAGAGTTTATGGTTACCCTGCGCGCTGATCTGGCTGAAATTCCTCATCTCGCGGGCGTTAACAACCATATGGGCAGCCAACTTACCCAGGAGCCCGGTCCGATGGGCTGGGTGATGGATGAACTGGTCCGCCGCGGCCTGTATTTTGTGGATAGCCGAACCAGCGCCGCCAGTCAGGCTATGGCTGTCGCCGAAGCCTATGGCGTTCCTTCGCTAAAGCGGGATGTATTTCTTGACAACATCCGCACCCCGGAACATATCCGCGAGCAACTGATAAAGGCTATACAACTGGCCAAGCGACGCGGCAGCGCGGTCGCTATCGGTCATCCTTATCCGCAGACGCTAAGCGTATTGGAGCAGGCACCCGCACTGCTGGCGAACCATGGCGTCGAACTGGTTTTTGCGTCTGATTTAATGCCAAGGCCATCACAGCTTGGGGCAAAAACCGGAACCTCCTGCCTGGCCCCACCTCCAAAATTGTGGGTGCAGCCATCCACCCAACCAGAACCTGTAACCATCCACAGCCTGCTCGAAGGTGTCGTGGAATTTGGTTATCAGTAGTAAGAGATGACATACCAACTCGATATATCCATTTTCAGGGACGCAGGTTTATAATCTTTTAGTGGTGATTTTTAGCTAAAAGACCTTACTTAATTATCAAGGACGGCCTTGGATGGCTACCACAACTGGCTGTGTATTCAGTCGTATTAAGCCAATAGTAACTACAGGAACCCAGACTATGAACAATCGAGCAGGCGAAAACGGCAAAGTCCCCGCCCGTAGTGGCCGCTTCTTGAAGAAAGAAGGTTATTGGTACTACAGCACGCGCGAGGGTGTGGATATTGGCCCATTCGACAGCCGTGAGGATGCAGAAGTGGGCGTGGGTGAATTCATTGATTTCATTTGTGCATCCGAACCACAGGTCTTGGCGGCACTTAAACAGTACCGCGCAGCGTAATCCACACAAAACAACAGACTACAAATCCTCATAAAAAGGGCGCTTCTCAAAGCGCCCTTTTTTATGTTCATCTTTTTTAAAGGCGAACTTCAATACCCCGTTCATGCATGTAGGCTTTAGCTTGGGGAACAGTGTATTCGCGGAAATGGAAAATACTGGCCGCGAGCACGGCGTCTGCTCGCCCCTGCGTAACACCATCCACTAAATGTTGCAGATTGCCGACACCGCCGGAAGCGATGACCGGTACCGGTACCGCATCGCTGATCGCGCGCGTCACACCAAGATCAAAACCATTTTTGGTTCCATCGCGATCCATACTGGTTAACAGGATTTCACCCGCCCCGTAACCTGCCATGCGCGCCGCCCATTCCACCGCATCAATCCCCGTTGGCTTGCGCCCGCCGTGCGTGAAGATTTCCCAGCGCGGCGTTTCACCCTCAGCGCTTACACGCTTGGCATCAATGGCGACGACAATGCATTGTGCACCGAAGCGATCCGATGCGGCTTTCACAAAATCCGGGTTGAACACTGCGGCAGAGTTGATACTGACTTTGTCAGCACCGGCATTGAGCATGCGGCGGATATCGTCCACGGTGCGAATACCACCGCCGACAGTGAGCGGAATAAACACTTCACCGGCAATTTTTTCCACCGTGTGAACCGTGGTATCCCGCTCCTGATGACTGGCAGTAATGTCGAGGAAGGTAATTTCGTCGGCACCTTCCTGGTTGTAGCGCTTGGCAATTTCTACCGGGTCGCCGGCATCGCGGATATCGAGAAACTGCACGCCTTTAACGACGCGACCATTGTCGACATCGAGGCAGGGAATAATGCGTTTGGCGAGTGGCATGGTTTACCTGTCAAAAATATTCAATTAATTCGCATCACACCAGGCTTGTGCTTCGGCCATCTTGAGCGTGCCTTCGTAAATAGCACGCCCGGTAATTGCACCGCAAATTCCCTTGTGAGCCTCAGCTTTAAGCGCTTTGATGTCATTCATGTCGGTAATGCCACCGGAAGCGATTACCGGAATGCTTGATGCCTGGGCCATAGCCACGGTGGCTTGGACATTCACGCCTTGCATCATGCCGTCGCGGGCGATGTCGGTGTAGACAATGCTGCTTACGCCATCCTGTTCAAAGCGTTTGGCCAGTTCGCTGGCCTGGATATTGGACACTTCCGCCCA
>CAMLOU010000063.1 GCA_946481735.1 uncultured Cellvibrio sp. | reverse complement strand
TGATGCCGGTGAACTTTATCCCCATGGCGGAGGACATCGGTATTATCCAGGAGATTGATAAGTGGGTAATGGCCACTGCCTGTGTCGACGCGGCCAAACTGGCGCACGAGTCAAAGCGCCCGCTGCGTTTGTCCCTGAACGTGTCGCCCAAGCAGCTGCAAATCCCGGACTATGCCAATTTTGTTGCCCATCAGTTGTTCATCAATAATCTGTCGCCCACACAACTGGAGCTGGAAGTCACCGAACGGGTCATTATGCAAAATGATCCCCAAACCCAGATTAATATCACTGCGCTTTGTGACCTGGGCGTGAGGCTGTCGATCGATGACTTCGGCACAGGTTATTCATCACTGGCCTATCTACAGAAATTCCCTTTCAAAACACTGAAGATCGACCGGGGTTTCGTCAGCCAGATTTGTGAAGATCCCAATACCTACCGGCTGGTGGATACAATAATTACCATGGCACACGGCCTCGATATGGAGATTGTTGCGGAAGGTATTGAGAACGACCAACAACGGCAGTTGCTGCAAAAACAAGGGTGTGACCACGCACAGGGGTATTTTTTCAGTTATCCCGGCCCTTTTAAGGATTTGCGTGAAAAAATCAATAAGCCCTGGGAAGCGCCGAGCGAAACGCCTCTGCATTAAAAAACTCCTGCCGGAGCAGGAGTTTTAGCAATGGAGATGCAGCCCATTAGATAATTTATAGAATTCTGTTGACCGTTATACTGGCGATATGATTCGCCATCCAAGTTCCTGCGCCCGCTGTTCCAAACCTCTTCCGCCTCTCACGACAGTTGGTTTTCCGACGCTCTGTAACATAGGTAAATCTGAAATATCATCGCCGTAAGCATAGCAATGTTCCGCCACACCATTCACCGACGCCAGGAATATTCTTATTGCTTCCGCCTTGCCCGCGCCAATCGTCTGGGGAGTGAGAATACGCCCCGTGTAACATTCGTTTTCTACTTCCATTAAGGTAGAGAGAATGTGCCTGACCTTCGTCACCCGGGCTACCGGTTTAAGGATCGCCGGGAAGGAGCCTGACACAAATACCACCTCTCGACCTTCATCCTGATGACGTTTCAATTCCGCCAAGGGAACCTTATGGAACAAATCAGGATGCTTCTCTTCCATGTGTGCAAACCAGGCTTCACCGCATTGTTCAACGTCCGCCACCCGGCGACCGGCAAAATGCTGATAATACAGCCGGTTCAATACTTCCCAGGATGCACTCTCATGCATGTGTTGACGCAGATCCTTGTAGTAAAGCTCTCTTGCTTGATGCTCATTAAATCGCTCGTACCAAAAGTCCTGAAAACTCAACATGCTTTTAACCGAAATCAATGTATCGTCGACATCGAAAAAAGCATAACCGACACCATCAGGCTTGTTTTTCAGTGCAGCATTCATAGAGAAATCTCCGTTTGAGTGGAATGATAAGCGTCATCACAGGTTTTCAACATGTTTAACCGGCTCGTCAAACTCTTGCATGTTGGCAGCCACATAAGCGAGATAATTTGACTGCGTCTTTAACGCCTGCATGTTTTCGCCTTTGCTGATGCGTACCTTTTCCATTGCACCGATTGATAACATGAATTTGGATACCGCCTGCCCACATTGCTCCACCAGAATTTCCGCTTCGAAGCTCAAACGCTTTGGATTGTCGACGGACTTTTCTATGATGTTGCAGCGCAATACCGCACCGACCGGAAAGGTGTAATGGCTGTAACTCACAGAAAGATTATTTAACACAAAGGCATACTCGATACCGTTTTTCGGCAGCAGGTAAGCCTCAGTTACCGCAACGATCGCTTGCCGCGCAGCCTCGATCAGGATCATTCCTTGTACGTGCTGGCCACTTTGATGATCGTTCATTAACTCACAATTCTCATCGATCATCATGTGCATCTCGAAAAGATCTGCCGATAACTGGCGCGGCTCAGAAATCAGGGTATTGGCTGAATGATGTTTGTGACTGAGTGAACGTCCGGCACGCTTCGGCAGGTTATGCCATAAGCTGAAATCAAAGAAGGCAAGATTCGGCGATGCAGCAGCCTCTTTCAGTAACTCGGCAACACTGTCATCACCCAGCCCTTGCCCTGGAACCAAAAGTGTTACACCCTGATTCGGTAAAGGTATGGACAAACTCAGCAAGCCCCGCAATTGCGATAAGGTTACCGCGTCTTTGCCTTTTACATAATTTGCAAATTTGTCACCAACAACAAGTAAGATTCGATTGTGCATAAAACACCTCAATAGAGTTAATTAGAAAATTTACGATCACCTGATCGTTTGTATGATTACTGCGTTAATTTTCATCCTGAAAATTTGTCCTGAGTGCCTTTTGCGTGCATCAAGCTGATCAAGATTCGCACAAGGGCACTCATTAGATTTATACTGACTTGTATGGGTGAAGACTAGGAACATTTGGCAAAGCGGAAAAATAAACAGCAAAAAAACAAGAAGGGGTTTATGTGCCAGACGTAAATCAGGACGCTCCGATAATGTCCGTCCTCACATGGCAGGATGCTGTCAATCAAAACACTTGGAGAGAAGGCAAAGCACCGTTTCCGGGACTATGCTTGGTTAATCGAACTCATTGTGAAGGTACTGCAATGCCAAGGCTCATAAAAAAATTCCATCAACATCTCGTCGGACTCTTGCTAGCGCTCATGGCACTGACCAGTACAGCGGCGCCTGCGAACAAGCTGTCTTTTATTACCATAGATGTCGCACCCTGGGCCTCTGTTAACGAGGCGGGAGAGATGGAGGGTGCATTCATAGAATTGGTCAACGAAATTGCGCAACGCATCAACCGTAAGATCGACATCACGATTACGCCTTTTGCCCGGGTGGATCGTGAACTTGAAACTGGCTCTCACGATTGCACCATTCTGGTTCCACGGCCCGATACGCTGGTGGTGAAGGGAGATGTTATATCCTATCATCCGATGGGCGTGATCCCGCGCAAGGGGAATAAAATAACCGTTTATGAGGATATCCAGGCACTCAGGTTGTCGGTAATACGCGGCGCGACCATGACGCCGCGCTTCGATGAAGACACCAAGATCTATAAAGAATATGACACGGATTATTTGATCGGCTTGCGCAAGATCGCGCGGGGTCGACTGGATGGTATTGTGGGAGCCATCCCAACGCTGCTCTACCTGGCCGAGCAGGAGGGCGTGGCCGACCAATTGGGCGAGCCTTTCCCGTTAACCGAGATACCGCTGCTATTTCAATGTTCTAAAAACTCACCTAACCTGGACATCATGCCGCAAGTCAACGCAGCCATTGCGGCGATGAAGGCCGAGGGCGTGGTTAAACAAATTCAATCCCGTTATTACTTCTAAATATTGCCAGGCCCTGATGAACGCCAACGAAACGATCAAACCAAATTCACCCGACGCTGCCGCGACAGCACCTTCTGCCGGACATTCATTGCGCGATATTTTCTATGCGGTAAAAAATTATGGCATTGCCCGGCATTTGCTCCTTTACATTATTATCTTCAGTTCTTGCGTTACCTTACTCGCCACCAGTCTGCAGCTCTATACCGATTACCAGCGCGACCTGGATATTATCAACAGCCGCCTGAATGAGATCGAGGGCGGCTATATCGGCAGTATCAGTGCAAGCTTGTGGAATCTGGATATCAAGCAACTGGAACTTCAACTGGACGGGATAAAACATTTGCCCGATATCAAGGCGGTAGAAATCCGTGAACGCAACGAAGAATTTTCCAAACCCCTGCACCTGATTCGCGGCGAAAAAAGTACACGCAATATTATCGTGCGCAACTACCCTATTCTTCACAATGTCTCGGGCGAGACACGCGAGATCGGCATGCTGACAATCCAGGTGTCCTTGAACGAGGTGTATCAACGCCTGTGGGACAAGGCGATTGTGATCCTGCTGAGTCAGGGTATCAAAACCTTTCTGGTATCTTTATTTACCCTGTATATTTTTTACTATCTGGTGACTCATCACCTGACCACTATCGCTAATTTCCTGCGCAATTTTGATGTGAAAAAAGAGCCGCAAAAGTTGGCATTGCACCGCAAACCTTCCTCCCGAGAAGACGAACTGGATTTAGTGGTTAAAGCATTCAACCATCTGTCACAAGACTTGCATCAGGCCTATGAAAATTTACGCGACACAAATAAACGCCTGGCGGAAGATAATATTGCGCGGCGCAAAGCTGAAGAGGAAGTCAATCGTTTAAATGCTGTGCTGGAACAACGTGTGCGGCAACGCACGGCCGAACTCGAAGCGGCTAACAAGGAATTAGGTACATTCTGCTATTCAGTTTCACATGATTTGCGCGCCCCGCTTCGCCGCATTGAAGGTTTCCGCCGAATTTTATGCGAAGAATATGAAGAGCGCCTTGAGGAAAAAGGCCGCCATTATTTATCGCGCATTGAAGTCGGCACCCGTGAAATGGCGGAGATGATCGACAGCTTTTTACGTTTATCACGCGCCACTCAAGGTGAAATGGTGGTGCAGCGTGTAAATATTTCTGAGCAAGTGGCAGAGATCTTTAACCGCATTCAGGAACGCGAGCCGCAACGACAAATTATGTTGATTTTGGAGCCAGGTATTTATGCTGATGTCGATAAACGTTTTTTTGATGTATTAATCAATAATTTATTAGACAACGCATGGAAATATTCCCGCCACCAGAAAAATGCAAAAATTGTATTCGGGATAACATTACTTAATGAAGAAACCGTCTATTATATTTCTGATAATGGTGTAGGCTTCGATATGGCTTACGCTGACCGCTTGTTCAGTCCCTTCAATCGCTTACACAAAGCCGAAGAGTTTGATGGTGTGGGCATAGGTCTTGCGACGGTCCAACGGATTATTGCTCGCCACGGTGGCCGCATATGGGCACAATCAACACCGGGAGAAGGCGCAACGTTTTATTTCACCTTATGGTCAAGGAACAAAGAAAGTGGGCACGGAAACAATATTGTTAGTGGAGGACAATCCTGACGAAGCCGAGCTGGCTCTAATGGGGTTTGCCAAGAATGACCGCAGCTATGACATTCAGGTCGTACATTCGGGAGAAGATGCGTTGGAGTTTTTATTCGCGACCGGCAAACACGAAGGTCGTTGTCCCTCACGCAATCCGGATCTCATTCTACTGGATATCAAATTACCCGGTATCAATGGACTCACGGTATTACAGCGCCTGCGCGAGCACCCCTGCTATGAACACACACCGGTGGTGATCCTCACCACTTCCGATGAGACGTCAGATATTCTGGAAGGGTATAACCGGGGGGTAAATAGTTATCTGCAAAAGCCCGTCGACTTTGCGGCGTTCTCTGACCTGCTCCAGCAAATCAGCCAATACTGGCTCAAAACCAATATCTCACCACCAAAAAACAGCAATTAAATTTGATGTGTCATCTCGACCGGTGGCAACACCACTGCGATGACCTCCTGAACTACCAGATTTTCAAGTAATTGCTTGCCACCCTGCTCCAGTGCTGCTGGATCAGGGTGCTGCAATTCGGCAGCAATGCGTTGCAGTGCTGCCCTGCCCGTTAATCCGGTTTCTTCCTGCAACAGTTGCAGCAAACGGATGGTAACGGCGTTGGCTTCAAGAAATTTCACGGCATCCGCGCGATTGCGATATACCACCAGGAAACTGGGCTCAGCCGGCGGCTCGGCGGGTTGATAATTCGGGCCGATGCGATGCACAGGAAAACGGTAGGACAGACACCACACCAGCGGTGAAATCCGGAGGTTGCCGTCCAGCACCGACAGCCCATGATCTTCAAATGCTGGCAGCGTCTCCGTTGCCACATCCAGGGCCAGTTCAACCCATTCGTAATGGGCTAGCTCCGATATGAAAGGCAAATCATCGGCGCGCGTGCCGCGTTCATGCATCAGGTAATGCAAAAACTCCTGGCTGATTTCCAGGAAATAAGGTGTCTGGCATTGGTGAGTCGCCACAAACTCCCGCACCATGGTGTGCCAGGCATCATCCGCCATCAGGCTGCGCAGGATCGGAAAGGCGCCGCTGATAAATCCTTCAATGTTGTTGTAGATCAGGTCGCGATAAATCCCCATCCGCCGGTCTTCAATGGCCGTCGGCGCGGGATGACGTTGCGGGTCGCGCAGGTGTCGAGTGAACTGGTATTGGGTGCGCTGGAACGAATCCATGGGGTCAACCACCGATTGCTTTGGGCCGGGTGGTATAAGCAGTATCACATTGCGCTTGCAGCCGTTGAATCTGCTTAACCTCATCCAACAACTCTGCCAGGGGAGGAATATTAAAATCCCGTTCCAGCAAGGTGGGTTTAACACCATAAAGCTGGTAAGCACTTTCCAGTAACGCCCAAACAGAGGGAATTACCGGTGCACCGTGCGTATCGACCCGCAGGTCTTCCGCCTCGTGAAAGTGTCCCGCGATATGCATGTAGGCCGTGCGCTCACCGGGCAAGGCTTTAAGAAATTCCAGTGGATCGTAACGATGGTTGATGCTGTTGACATAGACGTTGTTAACGTCCAGCAGTAAATCGCAATCCGCCTCATTGATTACCGCGTTGATAAACTCGCTTTCGCTCATCTCCTGTTGCGGCGCGCAATAATAGGAGGCATTTTCAATGGCGATACGTTGTTCAAGAATATCCTGGGCCTGGCGAATCCGACCGGCAACATAATGCACCGCCTCTTCGGTAAACGGGATCGGCAATAAATCATAAAGCTGGCCATCGTCGCTACAGTAACTGAGGTGCTCGCTGTAGTAGCGAATGTTGTGCTCACGCAGGAAGTCTTTGACTGCATAGAGCAGTTCTACGTTAAGGGGCGCCGGGGAACCGATAGACAGGGACAAGCCATGGCAAACAAATGGAAAGCGCTCGGTGTAAGCGCGGAATTGCTTACCAAAACGCCCACCCACGTTAATCCAGTTTTCCGGAGCAACCTCCATAAACTGAATGTCGGCCGTGGTGGTATCCCGTAAGCTGTTTAGCAAGTTACGGCGCAAGCCCAAGCCTGCGCCGTGTACCGGTGTGATGGTCATCACTGCACCAGATAAGGATTAGTGGCTACCGCACTTACCTTCGCCACACTTGCCTTCACCTTCGGCTTTTTTATCCTTGTCAGTACCGCACTTGCCTTCACCACATTTGCCTTCGCCTTCAGCTTTCTCGTCACCGCACTTACCTTCGCCACACTTTCCTTCACCACATTTGCCTTCAGCATCTTTCTCTGCCAGGTTGTAGCCAGCGGTCAAGGTTTCAGCAGCAAATGGATTTTCTACCGCAGAAGCCATAGGCGCGAGTGTTGCAGAAGCCATGAAAGCTACACCCAGAGCAGCAGCCAGCGGGGACACAGTTTTCTTATTCATATCAAAGACTCCGTTTTAACGTTATGGGATGAAATAGCCAGCCAAACCTAGCACAGCAAACCACGCGGCACCAGTTGCCTGACGGTAAAATCAAGATCATTCGTCACACAAATAACTATACGTTCTTGATGGGCTATAGATGCGCGACTTTGCGCTTCGTTACATTAAATTTTGTTAATGCTGTTCAAGGACCAGTTGCCACTGTTTGTCCAGTCGTTTGCTTGAGATGGGCACCTGGGTTTTGAGCGTCTGGGCGAAGAGTGACACCCGCAGTTCTTCAATCCACCACCGATAGGTCTGCAGGGGAGGTTTTTGCGCCAACTGAAAGGCACCTTCTTTGGCAAGAAAGTCATTCAACCGCTGCCAGGCGGCCTGAATCTCTGTGATAGCCAAGCTATCCTTCTGTGGATTCAAGAGCGCTTTTTCCAGACGCGCGAGAATTGCGCGCAGGTAACGCGGATACTGTTCCAGCCATTCGCGCGGGGTGTTGTACATCAGCCCGGGATAAAACAGTTGTTGCAATTGTTGCTGGATATCACTCAGGGTAAAGGCTAAAGCCAGAGCATTTTTATGTTGTTTCAATTGCTTTCGCACATCGACCAGGAGCTTTAAACTGGCCACCAGGGTTGCCGCATTTTCCTGTGCATGACTGACAAGTTGTTCGCGAACTGTGTTCAGGCGACCATCAAAGGCTTTGCGATCGCGCGGCAAGTCGTGCTGATCCGGCACGCATAACTGACAAAAGCTGGCCATCAGGATGTCATCAACCACCTGCTCGCGGTTACCAATGCCCGCCACCGACAAGGCTAATTCCTGCCCTTTCAGTAATTCCTTTTGTAGATATTTAACCGTCTGCACCGCTTCCAGCACATATAAACGCGATATGCCGCGCTGGCTCAGATGCAATGCTTGCTGTGGATTGTCCAGTACTTGCAGAGCTACAGACTGGTGTTTGTCGACTAACGCCGGATAGGCGCGAATACTGATGCCGGCGCGCTGCAGTTGTACGCTCTGGGGCAAGGTATCAAAGTCCCAGGTCAGGATGTTGTCACGTTCAATATCAGTCGCGGCAGATTGAATATTTTGTTGCACCTGTTCGCGATAACGCTCGCGCAAGGCTGTAAGCTGACGACCACTCGCAATGCACTTGCCACGATCGTCCATCACCTTGATATTAAAGCGATAAAAATTATCCAACTGCTCCGGCTGCCAGGCATCTGCCGGAATATCTACCGCCGTTTGGCGTTTCAATTGCAGCGCAAGTGCCTCGCTTAATGGCTTATTGTCCGGCGCCATCGCTGCCAGCGCTTTGTCCACCACATCCGGTACCGGCACAAAATGTTTGCGTAAGGGTTTAGGTAGACCCTTCACCAGATTGATGCATTTATCGCGCAACATACCCGGCACCAACCATTCCAGCCGATGTTCCGGAACCTGATGCAGCAGGCTCACCGGCACATGCACACTGACACCGTCGTCCGGATGGCCCGGTTCAAAATGGTAGGTCACCGGAAAAACCATACCACGCCATTCCAGTTCATTGGGAAACTGCGCTTCGGTCACATCGCCCGCGCTATGCCGCATCAAGCGTTCACGGTCGATGTAAAGCAAACGCGGGTTGTCCTGCTCTGCTTTTTTTCGCCAGGATTCGAAGCCGGCAACATTAATAACGTGTCGGGGCAGGCGTTCGTCGTAAAAATCAAATAACACTTGCTCATCGGCCAGAATATCCCGACGCCGCGCTTTGGATTCCAGTTCATCCAATTCTTTCAACAAGGCTTGTTGGTGCGTAAAGAAATCATCCAGCGGTTTGTGGCGTTGCTGTTGCCGGCGCTTGGGATGATCGTTGTATTGCCCTTCCACCAAGGCCGCACGAATAAATACCTCACGACATTGGGCCGCATCGATACGGCTGTAACTCACGCTACGTTTCTCGATCAACACCAAACCATACAGACTGACTTTTTCATAGGCCATGACCTGGCCACTGCGGCTGTCGTAATGAGGCTCGAAATAATGCCGCTTGACCAAATGTTCGGCTGCACCCAATGCCCATTCCGGTTCGACTTTGGCGACTGTGTGGGCATACAAGCGCGATGTTTCCAGCAACTCGGCGGCCATTATCCATTTGGGCGTTTTGCGCGCGAGTGACGAGCCGGGGAAGATCGCAAATTTTCGATTACGCGCTCCGGCGTATTCGCGCTCCTCGGCGTTATAGCCAAGATTTCCCAACAACCCCGTCAGCAAGGCGCGGTGCACCGCTTCGTAATTGGCCGGTTCGGTATTTTCTTTCAGGTTGAGCGGCTTCAGGGTCAAACGCAATTGATGGTGAATATCTCGCCACTCGCGCAACCGCAGATAGGACAAAAATTCCTTTTTAGTTTGTTTGCGCAATTGATTCTGCGACAGGGTTTGGCGCAGGTTTTCGAAATAATCCCACAAATTAACGTAAGCAAGAAAGTCGGAATTTTCCACCCAAAAACGACGATGGGATTGATCAGCAGCCTGTTGTTTTTCTGCCGGGCGTTCGCGCGGGTCCTGCACCGAGAGCGCACTGATAATAATCAGCACTTCCCGCACACAGCCGAAGGTCTGGGCTGCTATCAGCATCCGCCCGAAACGCGGATCGACAGGAAGCTGTGTTAGCTGCTGGCCTATGGTTGTTAACTGGTTTTTGCTATCGACCGCTTGCAGTTCTTCCAGCAATTTAAAGCCATCACTGATCAGGCGGTGGTCCGGACTGTCGATAAACGGGAACTTATGAATATCCCCCATGCGCAATTGCAGCATCTGCAAGATAACCGCAGCGAGGTTGGTGCGCAGGATCTCGGCGTCAGTAAATTCAGGCCGCGATAAAAAATCCTCTTCGCTGTATAAACGAATACAAATACCTTCGCTGACGCGCCCGCAACGCCCTTTACGCTGATTCGCGCTGGCCCGGGAGATAGGTTCAATCGGCAAACGCTGCACCTTGGTGCGATAACTGTAACGACTGATTCGCGCAAAACCCGGATCAATCACGTAGCGAATGCCGGGTACCGTGATAGAGGTTTCCGCAACATTGGTGGCCAGCACAATGCGCCGCCCGGTGTGCGGCGCAAATACTTTTTGTTGCTCGGCAAGACTCAGGCGTGCGTAAAACGGAATCACTTCCAAGTGGTTAAACTGGGCTTTGCGAATCGCATTGGCTGCTTCGCGGATATCGCGCTCGCCACTCATAAATACCAAGATGTCGCCACCGCGTTTGCCCTGGTGTTTTTCATGCTGTTCAATCTCATGAATGCTGTCGATGATCTGCTGGTATTGATCATCATCCCGCTCGCTACCCTCACCCTCCTCACTTGTTGAATTGAACGGAGGGCGATACCAGACATCCACCGGGTAGGTGCGACCGGAGACTTCAATCACCGGTGCATCGTTGAAATGTTTGGCAAAACGCTGCACATCAATGGTGGCCGAGGTAATGATGACTTTTAAATCCGGGCGACGCGGCAACAACTGTTTGAGATAACCGAGCAGGAAATCGATGTTGAGGCTGCGCTCATGCGCCTCATCAATAATCAGGGTGTCATAGCGGGAGAGAAAACGATCATGCTGAATCTCGGCCAGCAAGATCCCGTCTGTCATGACCTTGATAAGCGTCTGGTCATTGGACTGGTCGCTGAACCTGACTTGATAACCGACCTTTTCACCCAGCCGGGATTGCAGCTCTTCTGCAATACGCGAGGCAACCGTATGGGCCGCAATCCGGCGCGGCTGGGTATGGCCGATCATGCCTTTGATGCCGCGCCCCAGAGCCAGACAAATTTTGGGGATCTGTGTGGTTTTACCGGAGCCTGTTTCACCGGCTAATACCACAACCTGATGTGCAGCGATCAGCGCAGCAATATCGTCACGTTTTTCACACACCGGCAGATCAGGAAAGTGTATTGGTGCAGCGGCAGATTCCCCGCGCTGCTTCACCAATGTGTGCGACGCCAATACCTGCTGTTCCCATTTTTGTAATTGGGGCAAGTAGTCTTTTTCATTGCGCGCGAGTTTTTCAATATCCTGTAAACGGCGTGCCAGGCGATGGTTATCGCGCGTCATCACGCCATCCAGGTATTGCTTTAATGCTGACCACTCAACTGCCATAACAAACCGACCTCATTCGAATGGCCGCTATGATACCAAATAAAGAAGCCCGGCCAATTGGCCGGGCTTCATGGGGATTATTGGCGCAGCGCGATGTTATTCAAGCAGGCTGCGCAACATCCAGGCGGTCTTTTCGTGTAACTGAATGCGTTGGGTCAGCAGGTCTGCCGTTGCCTCATCGTTGGCTTTTTCTACGACGGGATACAGCGAGCGTGCCGTCCGCACTACCGCTTCCTGGCCTTCCACCAGCAGGCGGATCATGTCTTCTGCCTTGGGAATACCCTCATCTTCTTTAATAGAGCTGAGTTCAACGTATTGCTTGTAAGTACCCGGTGCAGGAAAACCGATAGAGCGAATTCTTTCTGCGATAGCATCAACGGCCAGCGCCAATTCAGTGTATTGGGTTTCGAACATCAGGTGCAGGGTTTGGAACATGGGGCCAGTCACATTCCAGTGGAAATTGTGGGTTTTTAAATAAAGGGTGTAGGTGTCAGCTAATAATCTGGACAGACCCTCGGCAATATCTTCCCGGTCACTTTTCTTGATACCAATATCAATCTTCATGGCAGACTCCTTTGTGAATCGTGTTGAATATAACTTTGGTTGTTTAACAATAGTGAAGAAAATGGCGCTGTTTTTAATCTATGGGGCTCGTCAGGAAAAATTCAACCGCCCGACCAGCCCCATCAGGACCAAATGCGGTTGATGTTGACTATACCGTTGATAGCTTTCGGCAATAGCTGCCGGTGTTTGTTCCGGTAGCATCGTTTGAAAACCCAGCGACTCATAAAATGTTTGCAGGTGCCCCAACGAGAAACAATAACACCCCACCGCAGTTTCAGGTTGCCATGTCAGCTGCAGGATTTGCCCCAAAAGTAAACGCGCTAAGCCCTGTCCCCGACGGTGCGTTACAACACACAGGTTACGCAACAGCCAATAATTCTCTTGCGATAAAAATCTCACAGCGGCATGCAGCTCCACTGAATGCATGTCGCGCAAACTGTACACCTGTTCCAGGCGCCCACAATTTACTCGATAACCACACTGTTTATAAAAACGGTTAACAAGCGGATATTGCACGGGTAAGGGTTTTTCCAATCGATACAATGCCGACGCAGGTGAGGAGTAGCCAATCTGATTCATGAGGCAAACACAATCGCAGACTTATTTATCTTTATCCGTATCACCGGGGTTATCTTCCAGATCACCAAGATCCAGAAATAAATCCGCATCCCCTTTCTCATTAGCGTCTATAGCGATATGCGCAGCCGGGTCATCGGCGGAAACGTCTATTGCCTTTGGCGTTTGCCCCACTTCTTTCATCGCTAATTTTTCAGCAGAGGCGGAGGGATTATCCGATACTTTTGCGCCTTCTGTTTCATCCAGCTCTTCGCTTGCTTTGCCGCTGACAATCATGCGATAGGCAAAATATGCCAGACCAAACACCAGCAAATTTGCCAGGGCGATACCTGAATAGAGCATCCATTTACTGATACCACCTGAAGGTACCGGCTCCGCAACCGGTTCTGTTTGCGGTTCAGCTTTGGGCTCCTCCGGCACTTCTGCTACCGGCTCGGGTGCTGCTGGCTGCTCTTCAACAACATCCACCGGATTAACCGGATCACCGGCCTGCGGATAGGAAAAATATTGCGCCGGTAATACTTCAGTGAAGGCTGCGCCGCTGTTGCGCTTGCCGGATACCGTCAGTTCAATACTGTAATTGGCTTCCGTCGTTGGCGTTACACGTACTTGCCAGTGTTGTTGGTCGGTTATGGATAAGGGTTGGACCTCATGGAGCCCGGCGGAATTTTTTATCGCCGCGTCAATGCGTGTGTTGGCAACATCAACAAACTGCTTATCGGGCGATACATCGACCCGATAATAAAGCTGCTGATCTTCAATGACCTTATCAAGGGTTACCGTAAAAGGTGAAATCACCGATACATGGTGTTTGAACTCGCGCTGAAATGTTTTTCCATCGATGACCACACGCACAACATAATCACCGGCCTCATCAAAGGTTGTCAGGGCATGCTGGTACACACCATCGATAGGAGGATGCCGTTTGCCCAGGGGAATTTGCCACTGTTGTTCATCGTGATGCCGTTTGATATGCGCTTGCATCGTCAACAACCCCAGGAACTCAGCACTGGTTACACGCTGCTTTTCTTCCTGAAAGAAAAATTGCAATTCGAGTGGTTGTCCCACCAATACATTGTTCATCAAGGGCGCAACCTGCAATTGCAGATCGCTAACCACGGTGACCCGATTATCGGGATCAATGTCAGCTTTCAGCAGCCATTCGCCAGCGGCCGGTTGTTGTACGGTCACCAGATCATAATTGTCTGTGCTGAACCAGTTGACCTGGTCTTTGGTATTGCTTGCGGTGTAGGCAACACCCGCCGGTGACGTCAGGACTGTCGGTGCTGCGCCGGTTTTGCGGAATACCAATGCGGTGAACTCCTTCACACTGTCATCCACCAGAAACCTGTTGCCTTCCAGGGGAAGGCGTTCCGCCGGTACCGCCTGATCAAAAATCCGCAGAAAAGTGCTCATCAATTCTTCTGCGGTATCTGCCACAGCAAATACGCCATCGGTACTCAATGAGAGCGTTTGCATCAATTCCTGGTCTGCGGCATCGGATAACGCGATGGTATGAATGATATAACCCGCTGCTTTTAATGCTGGCAAAAGCTCATCAAGAATACGCGACCGTTCGCTCTGGTTGATATTACTGTCGGGGCTGATGTCCACCACACCGTCGGTCAACAGGATAATGTTGTGGCGGTAATTCCCGGACAGTTTTTCACGGTCGTAGGTGCTTTGTTCAAGCGCCTCACCGATGTTGGTATACAGCGCTACAGAGGTAATACCGGCCGTCTTGCTGGCAGCGGTAGTAATCCAGTTGTCGTCTACCGGGCGATGGGGCACCAGCAGGTTCACGGCTTGGCCAAAGGTCCAGATACCTGCCTGGCTGCCGTCCGGCATAAGTTGCACCAACAACTCCATCGCCGGTTTACGCAGGTTATGCGGGTCGGTTTTTTTCATACTGCCGGATATATCAATCAGCACCCGCACATCGGCAGGCAGGGGCTGGTTCACATCGGCAGAGTGAGCCACAGAATGGAGGCCGGCGATCAACAAGAGAAGGACGACACGGGAAAAAAAGCGCATGTTGGGCCTGTTTTTATCGTAGCTGGCTTCAGTCATTAACCTGAAGCATGGGGCCCCGAGGCGGCTAATGCCCTGAATCCTGGATGAATCGGGGATATCAGCTTAGTTATAGCAGCCATCACATGATTCGCAATCTTTGCTGGCAAAAGGAGGATAAATTCAAGGCATTCAGTGGGATAGGCCAGTGATGCATTGCGCACTCACTGGCCCCGTCAGGTCAGCGCTCGGCGCGCAGGGGAATAGTATGATCCGGCAGGTCATCCTCATCGGCATGGTCTTCTTCCTGTCGCGTTTCCCGATAGACGGTTTCCCGCTTACTGGTTTCCCGCTGGTGGGATGCAGGCGCGGTATACCCGGTCGCCCCCCGTGAAAAACGTCGCGCTGCCAGTTGCACCAGCAGGGATATCACCAAGCCTGCCAGCCATACACCGGACACTACCATGATGATCGGCATCACCGCTTCAAGCCCTTCCGCGAAGCCTTCCAATACGATGAAGAAAATCGCCGGCGCCATCAGCATCTGTTCGGCATCCACTGCATAAGGCGTCAGCAACAGGGCCAGCACCGACACAAAGAAGAAAATCGCCCATTCACGCCCGAACCGGCGGAACAACAAGAAAGCGGCCACGGCGCAACCCACTGCACCCACACCGTAAATCATCCACGCTAACCCATAACCATCCACAATTGACTCCTCTGCGGGTTAAACCCAGCGAATAACATAATCCTCAAGATCTTCTTCGGCGACGGCAGATTCCGCCACCACCCTGCCTGCCACAGACATCCCGGCGTTGTGCACGCTCTGCGGATCGCCGGAAACCAGCGGGTGCCAATCGAACAGCGGCAGGCCCTCTGCAATCAACCGGTAGGCGCAGGTGTCCGGCAGCCAGTAGGTCTCCTTCACCGAATCCGGTGTGAGCACCACACACCCCGGCACAAGCATCTGGCGATGTGTGTAGTTCTTGCACTGGCACCGATCATGGTCCAGATACTCGCACGCCACTCGGGTGTAAAACACATCGCCGGTGTCTTCGTCTTCCAGCTTGTGCAGACAGCATTTGCCGCAACCATCGCATAACGACTCCCATTCATCCGGAGTCATTTCCTGCAAGGTTTTTGCCCGCCAGAAAACCTGTGCTGCCATAACCTTAACCTGACAACTTGCTATTGTAGGACCGTACCAGGCGCATCTCATCGGTTACCTCCGAGAGCGGCGGCAATTGCAAATAATATCCCTGGGTTTGCAGGCTTTCGATGACTTTTTCGACGGAAGCACGGGCCAGCTTTTTCTCTGGTGTCAGCACCAACACCATCGCCTGTTGGGGTTTGCCAAAACGCTGCAACAAGGCTTCCGGCACGCGGCTCAACCCTTCGCTTTTGTTGACGTACAGGTACATCCCCTCTTCTTTGGGGCTGCGATAAATTTCACTGATCACTTTCATGGCTTGGCTCTTCGTGGCTAGGCTCGCTGGTGGGTACAACGGGCTCTTGGGCGAGCCGTAACAGACTTTCGCCGATGACACCGTGGCGCCAGCCGAGTAAACGGGTCGGCAAGGTGTAGGTGCCGCCCTTCATGCCGGAGCGCACGATGGCTTCGTACTCTTTTTTGCGCACTAATACTTCGGGCGGTAAATTCAATTGTTCGGCCTGTTCGCGCACGTGGTTTTTCAGGCGCTTCAACAACGGCCCTTCTTTCTGCGCCAACGGCGGGTCGAGCCGCGCCGGCCAGGCTTCAGACGGCAGATGTAATGTCTGGCGAATCAGTTGCAACAGGGTTTCACCGTCATGCTGCAAGGTGCGGTGGGGAATATCGGGAATACGCTGAAGCGCCGCCATGTCCTGGGGTTGCTTGCGTGCCATCTCCCACAGGGCCGGCTCCTTGATCAGGCGGTTGCGCGGGATATCCCGCACACGGGCCTCGGTCTCACGCCAGATACTCAAGGCTTTCAGCACAGCAAGTTCCTGTGGGCGCAGCTTCCAGGCAAAACCTACCTTCTGGTAAGCCTCATTGAAATCTTCTGCGGCCCGCGCTGCAATCACCAATTCCGCACAGTCGTCTTTGACCCATTGCAAACGTTGGCTGCTCTTCAGGTCCTGCAGGAGTTTGCCGTAGACAATCAGCATATGCGCCACATCCAGGGCGGCGTATTTAAGCTGGGCTGTACTCAGGGGCCGCTGCAACCAGTCGGACCGGGTTTCTTCCTTGGGGACCTCGGTATCGAGCACCGCTTTTACCAAGCCCGCATAACCAATGGAAAACCCGTAACCTGCAAAGGCGGCAGCAATCTGGGTATCAAACAGAGGCGAAGGAACTATACCAAGCAGGCGGCGAAATACCTCCAGATCCTCGGAACAGGAATGCAGTACCTTGGTGACAGCCTCGTCGAGCAACAGCTCGCATAAGGGCGCAAAATCATTAATGGCCAAAGGATCAATCAGATAGCAGCCTTTGCCATCACCGATCTGAATCAAACCGGCAATAGGGTAAAAGGTACTACTGCGCATAAATTCGGTATCAATCGCAATCGCGGCCTGCTGGCGCCAGCGGGCGCACAAATCGGCTAACTCAGTATCCTGATCGATCCAGATGGGTTCGGTGGGAATCAACATTAAACGTGTCTTCGACTTGAAAAAGCATGGGCGAGCGTGCCGCCATCAATAAACTCCAGCTCACCGCCCAAGGGAACACCGTGAGCGATGCGCGATACCACCACCCCCAGTTTCTTGGCGCGTTCGCTGATATAAAACGCTGTGGCCTCACCCTCTACGGTGGGGTTGGTGGCAAGGATAACTTCCTTGATGGGCTCACTTTGCAGCAACTGAATCAACTGGTCCACACCGATATCTTCCGGACCGATACCATCAATAGGCGACAGGTGGCCCAACAGTACAAAGTACTTGCCCTGGTAACTGCCGGCCTGCTCGATGGCCAATACATCTGCCGGTGTTTCCACTACACATAACAGGCTGTCTTCGCGACGGCTGTTGCTGCAAATGCCACACAGGGTTTGTTCGGTCAGGGTACGGCACCGCTGGCAGCGACCTACACCTTCCATCGCTTTGTGCAGGCTGTGGGCCAGACGCTCTGCACCTTCGCGATCCCGTTCCAGCAAGTGCAGTGCCATCCGTTGTGCGGATTTGGGGCCAACCCCAGGCAAGCAGCGCAGCGAGGACATCAATTCATCAATTAAGGGGCTGAACATGGAGCAGTCTCAGGAGTTAAAAACGGGCGCAACGCATCAGAATGGCATCTTGAAATCCGGCGGAATACCCATGCCGGCAGTCATCTTTTGCATATGCTCACGGCTGTGGGCCTCAACCTTGCGTACGGCATCATTCACGGCAGCGGCCAGCAGGTCTTCCAGCATTTCCTTGTCTTCGCTGAGCAGGCTGTCGTCAATGGAAACCCGCTTCACGTCGTGGCGACCGGTCATCACCACAGTCACCAGGCCTGCGCCGGCCTCGCCTTTCACTTCGGCATTGGCCAGCTCTTCCTGCATCCGCTGCATCTTGCCTTGCATCTCTTGGGCTTGCTTCATCAAGTCACCCAAACCTTTCATACACCACCTCTGTTTTCATTAAAAATAGTGCGTTACCGATCAGCCCTGGCCCACCGGCGTAATGGAGTCTTCGCGCAGGGTTGCGCCAAAGTGTTCGATCAACTGTTGAACAATGGGGTCGCTCTTGATAGATGCAACCGCCTCCGCCTGACGCTCCTGACGAAGGCGGATGGCAATCGCCGCCGGTGTTTCGGCGGTCACCTGGCCGGGCCGGATCACCACCTTTACCCGCTCGATAAAGTAGTCACTCAACAGGTCCGCCAGACGTTGCTGATGCCCTTCATCGTAGAGTGTGCTGTTGGTGTCATCCAGGACAAAATGAAACTGATTACCCTGGCGGTCCACCAACTGGCAGTTGGCAGCCGTACTTTGCAGGATGCCCGTCACACCTAAACCCAGATAGATCTGGGGCCAGGTTTCCGGACCCGCCTGCTCCAGAGGCACTTTTGCTATTTGTTTCGGCACTTGCTTTGGTACGGAGCCAGCTGCCGGCCCGGACACCTGATTCGGTAGCCTGTCCGGTGCTTTCGGCGGGGCCGCAACCACTGGTTCAGGCGCACTGGTCGGGGCGATGCTCGCCGCTGCTTCAACCGCCGGGCTCGGCGCACTGACGGGCGGCGTTACTGCCGCTTCAGGCTTTTTTGGCGGTGAATCTCGGTCATCGGTGTATTCAGCGGGTGCTTGCAAGTACTCAGCGTAATCCGCCCCATTGTCATAGGGACCATCGAAGGGTGGCGGCTCGTTATGGATGGGTGCAGACGGAACCGGCGCTGGCTCAGCCGGCCGTTGGGCTGGCGCCGCCTGCGGCACCGGTTTATCTTCAATCAACGGTGTTTTTTCAGCTGCCGGCTGGCCAACAGCCACAGGCTGGCTTACCGGTTGCGCGGGTGTATTAACTGGCGCAACCGAAGCTGCGCTAGACGGCGCGGAATCCGTGGGTGCGGTCGACGCACGGCTGGCAGATGGCAAGGTCTGGGTCGGGACGTCGAGGACACCCTGGGGTTTAAATGCCAGCATGCGCAACAGGACCATCTCAAACCCGGCGCGCGGGTCCGGCGCAAGGGGCAAATCCCGCCGGCCCAATAATGCCGTTTGATAAAACAATTGGATGTCTTCCGGTGGCAGCTTTTGCGCAAGGCCCATGATGCGCTCGCGATCGCCATAACTGTTGTCCACCGCTTCCGGTAAGGCTTGGGCTATGGCTACGCGATGCAGCACCGACAGCATCTCGGCCAGCGCACTGGCATAATCCGGCGCGTGTTCGGACATCCGCGCCACTGCGGCTAACACCGCCGGACCATCCAGCGCGGCCAGCGCATCCACAATTTCATACACGGCGCCCTGGTCAATGGTGCCGAGCATCGCCCGCACTTCCGCCTCGGTGATCTTGCCGGAACCATAAGCGATTGCCTG
The DNA here is from genome assembly GCA_946481735.1 of uncultured Cellvibrio sp. The sequence continues at coordinate 4,182 of CAMLOU010000063.1, read as the reverse complement.
GTCTGTCAGGCTCATGGCATCACGCATACTGCCATCGGCAGAGCGGCCTAACTGCCACAACGCCGACTCCTCAAAAGGTACCAGCTCTTTTTCCAGCACAAACTTCAAGTGCTGGACGATCCGTTCCGGGTTCATATTCTTGAGGTTGAACTGCAAACAGCGCGACAGGATTGTCATCGGCAATTTTTGCGGATCGGTGGTGGCCAGCAGGAATTTGACGTGGGGTGGCGGTTCTTCGAGGGTCTTCAGCAGCGCGTTAAAGCTGCTGTTGGAGAGCATATGGACTTCGTCGATCAGATAGACCTTGTAGCGCCCGCGCGTCGGTGCGTACTGAACATTTTCCAGCAGCTCGCGGGTGTCTTCGACCTTGGTGCGCGAGGCTGCGTCCACCTCGATCAGGTCTACAAAGCGACCTTCGGCGATTTCGCGACAGGCCGAACATTGACCGCAAGGTTCAGAACTCACGCCCGTTTCACAATTCAGGCATTTTGCGAGGATTCGGGCGATGGTGGTCTTACCTACCCCACGGGTACCGGTAAACAAATACGCATGATGTAGACGATTGTGGTCCAGCGCATTGATCAATGCCTGCAACACATGCTCCTGCCCCACCATCTCACGGAAGATGCGAGGACGCCATTTACGGGCCAGGACTTGATAACTCATGCGGTGGCTACTCTCCGGGGAAAAACGTGCCGGGGATTATAGCGGTCAACGCGGGGAAAAGGGAAAAGGGAAAAGGGAAAAGGGAAAAGGGAAAAGGGAAAAGGGAAAAGGGAAAAGGGAAAAGGGAAACAGTTTGTGGGTGGGGTTGTAAAAGGCAAGGGATAAATGGGTGGTGACCTGACCAGCCACACCCCGGCACATAACTTACTGCTACCGTTGCTCCCTTCCGGGCCTGGCGGGGTTTACAGATCATTATTGCGAGGGGACCGGAAAGGCCACCATTGCAGCTTGCGTTTGGCTGAGGGCCAGACTGCAAGAGGCGCGCATTATCCGCAGTTTGTCGGGCCATTGCAAGGCGCTTTCGGAATAAGCGTTGTGCGAGCGGTGATCTATTAAAAAATCAACAAGAGCGCGGAAACCGGCAAATATCCGCCATATTTGCGCGAATCAAGCGGTTGCTCAACTTGTTATTTCCTTTTTTGGCCGCATTCATCTAGGCTTGCGCTGAAAATCCCAGCCATCAAATTTTTCCCTACAACAGGAGTTAGACCCTATGGCAACAGTGACCCTCAAAGGAAATCCCTTTAACACCAATGGCAATTTGCCCGCCAGTGGTAGCCAGGCCCCCGCGTTCAAATTGGTGAAGACTGATTTGTCTGAGGTTTCTCTGGAGGATTTGAAAGGCAAACGTGTTGTATTGAATATTTTCCCCAGCGTCGATACTCCCACCTGCGCAACTTCTGTGCGTACCTTCAATGCTGAAGCAAGCAAATTGGACAACACCGTTGTGGTGTGCGCCTCGCAAGATTTACCGTTTGCCTTGGCTCGCTTCTGCGGCGCAGAAGGTCTGGATAAGGTTATCCCCGCGTCGGCATTTCGTTCCAACTTTGCCAGCGATTACGGCGTAAAACTGGTTGATGGTCCCCTGGCCGGTTTAACCGCGCGGGCTGTGGTGGTTATGGATACCGATGGAAAAGTGCTGCATACCGAGTTAGTCAGCGAAGTCGCCCATGAGCCAAACTACGAGGCGGCCCTGAAAGCGTTAGCGTAATTTTTTGCCGTACTTTTTTTGCGCCGAGCGTTGTTCAGCTGATTCTTGCGTTGCAACCTCGTCAATTGGCGGCAGGCACTCGAAAAAATGCCTGCCGTCACACCCCACTCAATATCAGTCACGCCATTTGCAGCTTCTGCTCAGCCGTTTTCGCCGGGTTGCGCAGTCTTTGGGCGGCACGGATGAGGTTACGGCTGTTTGTGCCGGACGCCGGATATTCGCTGAATCCCCACCCCCATTGATAGCTAATCTGCTTGCCGTTGATCACCTGGCTTTGTTCCAGCGCCCTCGTTAGCTGGCGTACAACCTCTGCACGCGCGCCTGCCGCCAAAGGCTGGCCGATAAACATAAAACTGTTATTGCTGTAGCGGACCAGTAATTCCGTGTGCGGCAACGCCTGTTGCAAGGTCGCTGCAATCTGTCGCACCAAAGCCTGCCCAGTGTCATCCGTGTGACGCTGGATCAATTCCCGATAATCCGTCAGTTCAAGGTACCAGAGGCTGAACGGCGACGGCGTGTTGCCGGTATCCCGCACCGTTAATTTCTCCAGTACCCGCGCTTCCAGGAGGTTGCGGTTGGCGAGACCGGTAACGCGATCATAAAACGCGGCCTGATGGGCGGCCTGTTGACGCTCTCGCATTGCCGCGCGAACGCGCTCCGCTTCACGCAAATCGCGGTAAGCCATGTAAAGCGCCAGCAGCAGAAAGATACTGGCAGCAATAGCGGTCGGAATCCCCATCCAGTCGCCGCGCAGCGTATTGGTGTCTGCTGTGACCGCACCACTGGGGTAGTTGGCCGCCGCCATGCCGGTGTAATGCATTCCGCAAATGGCGGCGCCCATCACCAGGGCAGCAGCCAGTTTCACCGCCAGCGCATAATTCGGCGGAACATCGCGCACCTTGCGGCAGATCACCAGTGCGGCGCCCGAGGCTACCACCGCAATGACACCGGAAAGAATCACCAAGGCCGTATCGTATTGAATAGCGGGATGCATCTGCATCGCGTACATACCGCCGTAATGCATGGCGAAGATACCCGTCCCCATGATGAATGCACTGGCGGCGATGCTGCGCCAGGCCACCGTCGGCAGGGTAATGACATACAAAGCCAGGGCGGACGCCAGCACCGCCGGAATCCAGGATGCCAGGGTCAACCAGGCGCTGAATGACATATGGGCGTGGCCCGGCATGGTGTAGGCGCTCATGCCGACAAAGTGCATGGACCAGATACCCGTGCCGAGGCACAAGGCCCCGGCGGCAAGCCAGAACTTGCGTGCGTTACCCGAAAGATCAAATAAGCGGGTACCAAAATAAATAGCTGTGTAGGCCGCAATAACAGCTACGCAGTAGGATGCAAAAACCAGGAGCCAATTGTAGGAACCAGCCATGAGATGCCTCTAGTTGACGGGTAATGGTGTGGGTGAACGATGGAGCGCGGGAAAGACACATTGATTTACGCGCCACGCTTATCGATAGATCACCGTCTAATTAAAGATTTATCCGCCAAATGCGTTTCTGCCCGATCCTCCTCAGCGAAAACGAAACAAGCTGTGGTCACAGCCTTAAGCGTACCGCTTGCCCGTCAGCCGCCCAGCCAGATCAAGGAGAACCCATGCCTCACAACAAACGTTCACAGCACATTACCCAAGGCGTAGCCCGGGCGCCCAATCGCGCCATGTATTACGCCATGGGCTACGAAAAGGCGGATTTTGAAAAGCCGATGGTCGGGGTCGCCAATGGCCACTCAACAATTACGCCGTGCAATTCCGGTTTGCAGAAGCTGGCTGACGCTGCCATCGCCGCTATCGCTGAAGCGGGCGGCAATCCACAGGTGTTCGGCACGCCCACTATCTCCGATGGCATGTCCATGGGCACGGAAGGCATGAAGTATTCGCTCATCTCCCGCGAGGTCATTGCAGATTGCATCGAAACCTGTGTACAGGGGCAGTGGATGGATGGCGTGTTGGTGATCGGTGGCTGTGACAAAAACATGCCCGGCGGCATGATCGCCATGGCCCGCACCAATGTGCCAAGCATTTATGTGTATGGCGGCACCATCAAACCGGGGCATTGGCAGGGGCAGGATCTGAATATTGTGTCGGTGTTTGAAGCGGTGGGTGCTTACACCGCCCAGCGTATCGACGCCGTGGAATTTGAGGCGATTGAGCGCCACGCCTGCCCGTCCAGCGGTTCCTGTGGCGGCATGTACACGGCCAATACCATGAGTGCAGCCTTTGAAGCCCTGGGTTTGTCATTGCTCGGTTCATCCACCATGGCCAATACCGACGAAGAGAAAGTGACCAGCGCGGCAGAATCCGGGCGGGTGTTGCTGGAGGCCATCAAGCGGGATATCAAACCGCGCGACATCATCACCCGGAACGCCATTGAAAACGCAGTAGCCCTGATCATGGCGGTGGGCGGCTCCACCAATGCCGTGCTGCATTTCCTCGCCATCGCCCGGGCCGC
>CAMLOU010000062.1 GCA_946481735.1 uncultured Cellvibrio sp. | reverse complement strand
CGAAAAAAATGAAAAACAGTGGGTTTGCTTGCTAAATTTTGACAATACTCTTTTGCGGAGTGTGATGTTTTAAAAAGAGATAATTTTTCAGAGGTCCTCTAGATATCATCAAGGAGCTTTCGTGACAGCTTAAAAGCTATTGCGAAAGCTCGTTGCTGTAGCGCAGAACGTCATCAATGTATGTAGGATCATTTGCCAGTTTATTGAGCTGATTTAATGCTTCTTCATTTGGCTCTTTGCTGGCATTTATGACGGATGTAATGGCATCATAATAGGTAAGCATTAGATCATACTGCTCATTCAGGCTACTGTTTTCCTCAACTAACCTATCCATTTGCTGAGTGAATTTTTCACGAATATCCGCTAGTCCCTCTACTTCCAATTCTTTTTCAAAAATTAATTCCAATAAAAGCGAGTTTGGATGCCGCCGTAGGCTTAGGTCTTCTGGCTTTTCACGCTGGCTTCTGGCGGCATTTTCGTACGCTGTAACAGCTGATTCGCGCTGGCCTGCATAACGATTTGATTGTCGTTCTTCGGGCGAAAGTGAATCTAGATATTCAACGTACTTTAAATAGTACATTTTTAAGTCGGGAGGGGATTGTTTTGCATATTTAGTAAATGCAGCGAACTCACGTTCGGTGATGGCATTTTGAATGGCGCCCCTTTCTTCTGGAGAGAGCGAATCATCTTCCAGTTTGGAAGCTAAATTATCCGGAAACTCAGCAGTGTTTTTAAATACTTGTTCAAATAGCTGCTGTCCCTTCGATCTTACGAAATCGGCTGTCGCGGTCATAGCTTGCTCTGCTTTCAGCGCGTCTCTTGCCTCCTGAGACAGATAGACATAATCCGCTTTGGCGCTGTTGATGGTTGCTGAGGTTTCATCGGATTCGGCCGTCTTTGATGTTACAGGTAGGCCTGCCTTCTGTGTGTAAAGGTGAACGGGTAGGGCTGTTTGAAGGTTTTTAATCAAAACGGTGTCCTGCTATGCGTAGAGCGATGATTTGGTTGATACAAATTGTGCCTTGAATAAGCATCGTGTAGCTGCTGTCCTGGTATGTACATCTATAGACTACCGCCAGTGTTGACATCATCAGGTAACAGTGCCGATGATTGGCCGCGTCATGTATCTTACAAAAACTTGGCTCTTGAACGATCAGTTTAACGGCGAGGTTGCGGCCATTTTTATAAGCTACGCATAAGTATCTAACTTTATCAAACCAGATTTGATCTGGTAATCCATGGGTAACGAGTGGTTAAATTCCATTATGGCTTTGAATATTTCTGCATCTGTAGAGCCCTGAAATTTCATATCGCTATAAATTTCGATTCTCCGCTCTGTTACTTCTGCGGCGACGCTATCAAGTTCAGCTGATTGACTCGTCCAGGCTCGCCACGCCTTTGCATCATTGAGTGGTGGCGCATCGTTCAGATTTACCATGAGTTTATCTGGAATAAATGCGGCATTTTTTGCCATACTTTTGGCGAATGCCGAGTTAGCTTCAATGTGTGGAATGAAATGGTCCCAGCCATGGGGCTGAGTGATGCTCATAGCAGTGTGGGTGACTGCCTGATTCGTAGAGCTGGACATGCGCTCATTCGGGGTGGGCTTAAACAGTAACGTAGCACCAGCTGTGTTAGCTATGTTGGTAATCCCGGACATATACACCTCCGTCATGTGTCCATAAGGAAATGCAGAGAGTATGCCATCGTTAATTTGGTGGGATTTAGATGAGATACTGAGGAAATATATGTCAGCGGAAGGTGAAATCTGGCCGTTTAGGCGGCAAATTCCTGCCGCCTCCTGGCGTTGTAACAATAAAAACCAATGATCATTTCATAGCAGATTCGAACTGTTAATCGCAGGATCGAACAGTGCTCTCCTTTAAACGTCATGACATCATTCCCCCCAGACAATTAAATGAAGCGGTTTTGAGCGCTCACCCAAATTGCAAAAATTTGATTCTGCGGTGATGCAATGGCTTACCCAATGGCCCCACCACGTTATCGTCGCTTTCTGAATGCCGTCAGCATGTGAATTTCTCGCTACCGAATACAGAGGTTATTTGCACCCGTTTGCTTGGGTGTAGTGTTGCACGCTCAAAATAATTTTCTGTGTTGATTAATCATCAGTACGTTGCTACGACTACAACCATCGTCCCCATGACAACCTTCACAGTAAAAAATGGTTATAAAATGTTGATAAACAAGTTTCCCGTTGGAATTGAAATAGATATTTCCTACCCGAGTTTCCAAGTCAGCCTTACGCTGCTTTCAGTTACCCAATTGAAGTTTGTAATTAAGGAAGGGCCTTTTGCTCGAGCCGAGGTCGTTGATACGCATGTTGTTCCACTTGGCAACAGCCTTTTCGCCGTAAGCTGGCAGGAAACCGATGGTGCGACGGTCACCAATGTTCAAGATTATGATCGCGGCCTGATCCATTCCCACGTTACATTGCCTACCGGTGAGTTTCTGCAAATGACCGGGACAATCGCCGTTATCCGGCCCGCTGATCGCGTCTTTGATGATCGTCCCTTGCGCAATAAAGCGTTAGTGCTTGAAGCGATGACCTCGCTCTTCCAACGTCATGATGCCTCGGCAGTAGAGCGCCTCTATACGCCCAATTACATTCAGCACAACCCCAATATTCCCCAAGGGCGCGATTCATTGCAGATGATCGTCAATGATCTATCGCAGGATGTTTACTATGAGCCAGGGTTGATCATTGCTGAGGGTGATTTCGTTGCGATACACGGCCGCATTCGCGGTTGGGCAGACGTACCGCAAGTCGTGATTGATCTCTTCCGGATTGAAGATGGTAAGCTGGCGGAGCATTGGGATGTGCTACAAAACGAAGTGCCAGTGACGGCGACTCTTGGCGGTATTTCGATGTTTGATCCTGAGGAGCGCGTACATCAGGCTCAACAGAGCATGGCGTAAGCGGCAGGCGTCTTAAGCAGAATAACGGGTGGTTTTGGTTCGCGCATGAGTCTCTCCCAGCCATAGAAATATCTATTTAACCTCTGTGATATTGGAAGCGTAACTGATGGCTGAAGCGAGTTTAGCGCAGACGATTGGACCTGCTATTGTCCTGTTAGGCGCGGCCGTTGTTGCCGTGCCGTTGTTCCGGCGGCTGGGCCTTGGATCGGTTTTAGGTTATTTCACCGCTGGTGTTTTGGTTGGGCCATCGGTGTTCAGTTTTGTTATTGATGCCCAATCCATCCTGCATTTTTCAGAGCTTGGGGTGGTGATGTTCCTGTTCGTGATTGGGTTGGAATTGCGCCCGCCCAAGTTGTGGGCGATGCGCAGTCAGATTTTCGGGCTGGGCCTCGCACAAGTCACCGCAGCGACTACAGCCTTAACCTTGGCAGGCATGTTGGTATTCGACTTTTCTGGTCCGGTTGCGTTTATTGCCGGGGCGGGCTTCGTGCTTTCCTCGACGGCTGTAATTATGTCGGTGCTACAGGATCGAGGCGAGGTCTCAACCGCCGAAGGGCAGAAGTCAATCGCCATTCTTTTATTCGAAGACCTGATGATCATCCCGCTTTTGGCGGTGGTCGCATTCCTATCGCCATTGTCCCAGGGAGACCTGGAATGGACCGACATTCTGGTAGCGATTGCTGCGCTGTTGGTACTCCTGGGCGTATCACATTGGGGACTTAATCCATTCTTCGCACTCCTGGCGCGAGCGCGAGCACGCGAAGTGATGACGGCGGGTGCGCTGCTGGTGGTGCTTGGTGCTGCACTACTCATGGATGTGGCGGGCCTCTCCATGGCAATGGGTACATTCTTTGCCGGCGTTATGTTGTCGAATTCCAGTTACCGTCACCAGATCGAAAGTGACATTGAGCCGTTTCGCGGTTTGCTGATGGGGCTTTTCTTCCTGGCCGTCGGTATGTCACTCGATCTTTCTATCGTCACAGCAGAATGGCAACTTTTGCTGTTCATGCTTGCGGTATTCACGCTTGCGAAGGGCGCGGCGGTTTATTCAATCGCTCGTCTTTTTGGTGGCTCAAATCACAAGGCATTGCACCGGACATCCATGTTCTTACAGGGTGGGGAATTCGCCTTTGTACTCTACGCGGCGGCAACGTCGGGTGGTGTGATTGATGCGCGAGAAAATGCGCTCTTCACTACCGTGGTTATTTTTTCGATGGCGCTGACGCCGCTGTTGATGATCGCAGCTGACCGTCTGTTGCGAACCGACGCCTCGATGGAGGGTGTTGATATCGCCCACAACCTGAGGGGGCAAGTACTCGTTATTGGCTTTGGCCGCTTTGGTCAAATCGCTTCCCAGTTACTGTTATCCAAGCGCGTGGAAATTTCCGTGATTGACAGTGATCCCGACCGAATCCGTGACGCGGGGCGTTTTGGATTCAAGGTTTTTTTTGGCGATGGTACGCGTCTCGACACACTCTACCACTCCGGTGCAGGTGCAGCCCGCGCGATTATGATTTGCATCGACGATCCCAAAGCCGTTATGCAAATTGTAGAACTGGTGCAACACGAATTTCCCCAGGCAAAAATTCTTGCACGAAGTTATGACCGTGGGCATGCAGTCGATTTGATTCGTGCGGGCGTTGACTATCAGATCCGCGAAACCGTGGAGTCCGCCTATTTGATGGGGGCCGAGGGCTTGAGAGCGGTTGGCTTTGCCGATATTGATGTCGAAGAAGCGATTGAGGATATCCGCCACCGGGATGCCGATCGCTTGTCCGAACAAGTACAAGGAAATGCGATGTCCGGTCGCGACCGGCTGCACTTTCATCCCGTTCCTGAACCGCTAAATCCGGTACCGATACCGAAGTAAATGGCGGCTCCTGGTTCGCTAATGCTCAGGTTTTTTAACAAAATTACGTTACGAATACAGGTAAGAAAAAGATGAGCAATTTAACAAAGCAAATCGAGCACGCGTGTGAAGTACAGGAAAGTCACGGTGCCATCCTCCGAATCCTTAAGCCCAAGACAAAAGATCTGGGTGGCTTTTCTGTGCGTCGTGTACTGCCTACCATCCACCAGAAAAAAGTGGGGCCATGGGTGTTTCTGGATCACATGGGGCCAGTGACCTTTCCAGAAGGAAAAGGTGTTGATGTTCGTCCACACCCGCATATTGGGCTTGCAACCGTCACTTATTTATTCGAAGGAGAAGTTCTACACCGGGATTCTTTGGGAAATGCGCTGAGCGTTCGGCCAGGAGAAATTAATTTGATGGTGGCGGGGCGGGGTATTGTCCATTCGGAACGTAAAAACCCGGAAGCAAATAAATCTGCTAACAAATTGCACGGACTACAGATGTGGCTCGCGCTCCCTGAAAGCATGGAAGACATTGACCCGGCTTTTTATCATTACGCTGAAACAGATATTCCGTCAGTCAATGTTGATGGTGTTGCTGTCCGCTTACTGATAGGTGCAGCGTACGGTGCGACTTCCCCGGTAAAGACGTTTGCCGACACGCTTTACCTTGAAGCCACCTTAAAGCAGGGGCAACAGCTTCACCTTCCAAACGCAGAAGAGCGAGCCATTTATATTGTTAGCGGAGAACTGAAGGTTGGCGATGCTGTTGTGCCTGAATACACGATGTTAGTGCTTAGTGCGGAGCAAGAAATCGTAATTAGCGCGGTGCAGGAAACGCGCATTGCGGTTATTGGCGGAGAGAAAATAACGCCCCGCTATATAGACTGGAATTTTGTATCCAGCCAAAAAGAGAAAATAGAATTTGCAAAACAGAAATGGAAAGCCGGGCTCTTCGAAAGAGTTCCTGGTGATGAGCTTGAGTTCATCCCGCTTCCAGAATAATTTTCTTTTAACGACACGGGAATATTCAATGAAAGCAGCAATACTCAAATCATTTGGCGGCCCGGAATCGTTCGAACTCCGTGAGGTGCCCAAGCCAGTACCGCAAGCGGGGCAAGTCTTGGTCCGCGTACACGCAACCTCCGTTAATCCATTGGATTATCAGGTCCGACGTGGCGATTACCCGGACCTGGTGCCACTGCCGACCATTACCGGACACGACGTATCCGGTGTCGTCGAAGAAATCGGGCCGGGTGTGACGACCTTCGTACCAGGCGACGAAGTCTGGTACACCCCACAAATATTCGACGGGCCAGGAAGTTATGCTGAGTACCACGTTGCTGCCGAAAGTATTATCGGGAAGAAGCCTCCCTCACTGAGCCATCTCGAGGCGGCCAGCCTGACCCTGGTTGGCGGTACGGTGTGGGAAGCGCTGGTCGTACGCGCGGCGCTCAGAGTGGGGGAGAGCATCCTGATTCATGGTGGTGCGGGAGGCGTTGGTCATGTGGCGATCCAGGTGGCAAAAGCCATGGGTGCCAGGGTGTTCACGACCGTGCGCGAAACAAACCTTGAGTTCGCACGCAGTCTGGGGGCGGATGTGGTAATCGACTACCAAAAAGAGGATTACGTCGACGCCATCCTGCGGGAAACCGGTGGTAACGGCGTCGATGTGGTGTTCGACACCATCGGCGGCAACACACTGTCGCGCAGCCCCGACGCACTCGCACAACTTGGTCGCGTGGTCTCTATTGTAGACATTGCACAACCACAGAACCTTGTTCAGGCATGGGGCAAAAACGCGAGTTATCACTTCGTTTTCACCAGACAAAACCGCGGCAAGCTTGATGAACTGAGTGCATTGGTAGAGCGCGGTCAACTGCGGCCACATGTTGGCGCGGTTTACTCGCTGGCTGACATTGCTCTCGCCCACGCCCTGCTGGAGAGCCCAAACAACGGTATCCGGGGGAAAATCGCGATTGCGGTCGAGCCACAGGCTCATCTCATTAGCGCGAAGGTTTAACCTGGATTTCATACCAAGGGAGCACCTCATGGTTTATGAAATCGCTCTGCTGCCCGTATCCGTTCGGGGACCCTCAAGATGAGAACTTATATACCTACCAGGGGGCTCGGCAGATAGGGTTGGAGACTTGGCGAAGCACTCGATAAGTAGGTCGGTGAGGACCCGTATCTTCCGGGTGGGATGCTGACCTGGCGGGCGGACGACATAGGCACCAGCCGGTGGCGGTGGATAACGTGCCATGATCGGCACGAGAGCACCGGAGGCCATATATTCATGGGTGAGGCAATCAGGGAGGTAACCGATCCCGAGTCCCGCTACGGCGGCGGCGACCAATGCTGAGCCGTTGTCGGCCTTGAAACGCCCCTGCGGACGAACCGTAATGATCTTCTCGCCATCCATGAGCTGCCAGGTTTCGTTGCCTTGCATGACGGCTTCGTGGACGACGAGCTCTTCCGGTGTCTCGGGCGCGCCATGAGTCTTGATATAACCCGGACTTGCAACAAGCCTGCCATAGATCGGGCCAATGCGCCTTGCGACGAGGTTTGAGTCCTGAAGATAGCCCACCCGTATCGCACAATCGTACCCTTCCGCGATCAGATCAACGAAGCGATCTGTGTAACAGGTTTGGATATGCAACTCGGGGTGGCGTCGAGCCATTTCCGCGAGCATGGGAGCAAAATGAGTAGGGCCAAAGGAAAGCGGCATAGCCACTCGCAAGCGGCCGCGAAGGTCGCCGGTGGGTAATATCGTTTCCCGGGCAACGTCAATCTCGGCACAGACTCTGGCTGCATAATCGCGAAACGTAATCCCGGCTTCTGTAAGAGCAGCTCCGCGGGTCGATCGTGTAAGCAATTGCACACCAAGTTCCTCTTCAAGTCGTAACAGTCGCCGGCTGACGATCGACTTGGACACGCCGAGCCGTAGCGCAGCAGGCGAAATTCCCCCGGCATTAGCCACTTCTACGAATGTCTGCAGTTCTTCAATGTTCATTTGGTGTTCCTCATTTCGCGACACTGTGTGGCATAAAGGAAGGCTACCGCATCATGAACAGCGGTGTCATTATTTGTTGCGACGTCGCGGTCGGGGTATCTCTCCTGAAAAAACAACATCATTCATAGCGGCAAGAGAAGACGTATCCGTGGTTGTTGTGACGGCCTTGTTTCGCTTCTTCTCCCCAAAGACTCAGTCATTCTGGCTGATTCCTTAACAAGGAAAGGACAGTCATGAACAATATTCTCGTCATAAACAGCAGCCTTTCCGGCGACGCATCGGTTTTACAGATTCTGGTAAGGGACGCCGTGCGGTGCTTGTTGGAAGTAAATCCCAAGGCAAGGCTTACGTATTGCCAGCTCAATCACGCGCCGTCCGCCATTGACGCAGGCGGCAGGGCCACCTTCGCACCGCAAACTGACTCAACAACGCAGGCACTTCCTGAGGAGCTGGCTTCCGAATTGAAGACTGCCGACGTGGTCGTGATCAGCGCTCCGATGCAAGCTTGTGGTGATGAACTGGCTAAAGCGATTACGACCCATCTTTTTGCTAAACCACCCGGTGCTGATCGAAATCCCGGAGGTTTAGCCCCGTGGCAGTTACGACGGGTTATCGATTATATGGAGGCTTGCCTCCCCCAGCGAATTGAACTGGCTTGCTTGGCTGCAATGGTGGGTTTATCACAAGCGCATTTTAGCCGTGCATTCAAGGCATCAACCGGACTCGCACCCTATCGCTGGCAACTCGACTCTCGCATCCGGGTGGCTCAGGAACTCCTGATCAATACTACCACCTCACTCGATCAGGTGGCTGAGGCTACCGGTTTTGCGGATGCCGTCCACTTTGGACGAACGTTTCGCAAACATATCGGCGTAACACCGGCTGTATGGCGTAATGACCGCAAAAATTGATCATCATTTTTTTAGCAGATTCGAACTGCTAATCGCAGGATCAAACAGTGTTCTCCTTCAAGCACCATGACATCATTTGCGCCTCAGGCAAGTAAATGAAAGGGTGTTGAGCGTTCATCCGGTCTTTAGCAAACAAAACTCCAGGACCCTTGATTCTGGAAAGTAGTGAAATCTGGCATTTCCCCCGCCCTTGTTGTATTGATCTTTCGCTTAACGAAGAAGCTAGATACGTCAGTGAGCTTTTGTTGAGCCAAGTAGGAATCAGCACCATGAGCACTTTCAGATCTAACAATTACGCAACGTCAAATCAGAATTCCGCTCCGGCACAGTCTTTAAAACCGCGTGAGATAGTCACGTTTGTTGTACGCCACCGCGTAAAAGCTGGCGAGGTTGAGAAATATGAAGCATGGTTGAAACACATTATTGCTGTTGCCAGTGGGCGTGAAGGACATTTGGGTGTAGATGTGTTTCGTAGCCACAGCGACGGCCTGCCACTTTTTACTAGCGTATTGCGCTTCGCAAGCATCGAACACTTGCAAGCATGGATAAGCTCTGACGAGCGCAAGCGGCTGATTGCCGATGCCGAAGACTTGTTAGCGAGTGATGAGGTTCTTGAGATTAACAACGTGCCGGAATTCTGGTTCATTCCAGAAGAAGGTAATGAGGCTCCACGTCGTTGGAAGCAAGCGGTAATAACATTCATCATTATTTTACCGTTAAGCATCGGTATTCCTATTTTATGGCAGCCTGTATTCGCACACTTCCCGTGGCTTGGCGGTCACCTGCAAAGCAGTGTCGTCATTACCTTGAGTATCGTGTTGCTAGTTGTTTATTTGTTTATGCCAGCTGTCACTCGCTTGTTTGCAGGTTGGTTGAAATCTGTTTAACGAAAACTTTTAGTAACTCAAACTTCATTATGTTTTCTTTCAATGCCGCACATAGCCCGGCCTCGGAGAAGTTATGAATACAGCAGAGGTTATCTTGCACAATGGTCGCATACATACGGTTGATAGTGAGAATCCCGATGCCACAGCGGTTGCGATTAAAGATGGAAAATTTGTGTTTGTTGGAAATGATGAAGAAGCAATGAATTGGCGAGATGCGGACACGCAGATTATCGATTTGCGGCGTCGCGTGGTTGTCCCTGGCTTGATTGATTCACATCTTCACCTGATTCGGGGTGGGCTTAATTACAATCTGGAATTGCGCTGGGAAGGTGTGCCTTCACTGGCCGATGCATTGAGCATGTTGAAATTTCAAGCTGACCGGACCCCGGCTCCGCAGTGGGTTAGGGTGGTTGGCGGTTGGAACGAGTTCCAGTTTGCAGAGCGGCGCATGCCCACCTTGGCAGAAATTAATAAGGCGGCGCCAGACACGCCGGTTTTTATTCTTCATCTTTATGACCGGGCATTGCTTAACAGGGCGGCCTTACGTGTTGTTGGCTACACCCGTGACACACCTAATCCCCCTGGTGGCGAAATTCAACGCGATGCCAACGGCGACCCGACGGGCATGCTAATCGCCAAGCCTAACGCAATGATTCTCTATTCGACGCTAGCGAAAGGGCCCAAGCTTCCACTGGAATACCAGGTGAACTCAACCCGCCAATTTATGCGCGAACTCAATCGATTGGGCGTGACGAGCGCTATTGATGCGGGAGGCGGGTTTCAAAATTATCCTGATGATTACCAGGTTGTGCGTGAGCTGGATGAAAAAAATCAGTCGACTGTGCGCATCGCGTATAACCTGTTCACACAAAAGCCAAAGGAGGAACTGGCTGATTTCAAAAACTGGACTGGATTGGTCAAGCCGGGTGACGGAAGTGATTTCTTTCGTCACAACGGTGCTGGCGAGATGCTGGTTTTTTCTGCTGCTGACTTTGAAGATTTTCTTGAGCCTCGCCCGAATCTTCCTGATGCGATGGAACAGGAGCTCGAACATGTTGTGCGCCACTTGGTAGAACACCGCTGGCCATTTCGTCTGCACGCAACTTATGACGAGTCCATCACGCGCATGCTGGATGTTTTTGAAAAAGTAAATCGCGATATTCCGTTTGCCGGGCTGCCCTGGTTCTTTGATCACGCAGAAACCATTTCACCCAAAAATATTGAACGGGTGCGCGCACTGGGTGGCGGTATTGCCATTCAGGATCGGATGGCATTTCAGGGAGAATACTTCATTGATCAGTACGGAACCCAAGCGGCTGAGCAAACACCACCGATCAAACGAATGTTGGAAGACGGTGTACCGGTTGGTGCCGGCACCGACGCCACGAGGGTGTCCAGTTACAATCCCTGGACATCACTTTACTGGTTGGTCAGCGGACGCACGGTAGGAGGAATGGCACTTTATCCTGAAGGACTATCGCGCGCGGTTGCGTTGCAATTATTTACTCATGGCAGCGCCTGGTTCTCTTCAGAGCAACATAAAAAGGGGCAAATTAAAGAGGGGCAACTTGGCGATCTGATCGCACTGTCCGCCGATTATTTTGACGTTGAAGAGAATGACATCAAGCACATAGAATCAGTGCTCACTGTTGTAGGCGGCAAGGTTGTATACGCCAGCGACGAATTCGATAAATTATCGCCGCCATCGATACCGGTAATGCCTGACTGGTCGCCAGTGGTTCACACACCCGGTCATTGGAAGGCGGGATCACCTCTGTTGAAGCAAGTTCACCAGTGCAGCGGCCCTTGCGCTGTTCACGCACACAGGCACGATAGCGTGCGCACTGCCAATGTTCCAGCAAACGACCTGACCCGTTTCTGGGGTGCGTTCGGTTGTTCCTGTTTTGCATTTTAATCAGTAGAGCCAACCTATGCCCACTTCTCCCTGGAGTCCGTTGCGACACAAAACATTCCGCTGGTTGTGGCTTGCGAGCATCGCGTCCAACATCGGAACATGGATGCATGAAGTCGGCGCGGGTTGGCTAATGACATCTCTGTCAGCCAGCCCACTTCACGTAGCACTGGTGCAAGTCGCCGGTTCTGCACCGATGTTTTTTCTTGCGCTACCCGCAGGTGCGCTTGCTGATATTGTGGATAAACGACGGTATCTTTTGTTGGTGCAGTTATGGATGGCGTCCGTCGCCGTTGTGCTTGCATTGCTCACGTTGAGCGGCCACATGACAACCTCCCTTTTGCTGTTCCTTTCCCTGGGAATGGGAATCGGCACGGCGATGATGATGCCCGCCTGGTCGGCGCTCACGCCGGAGTTGGTCGACAAGCAGGATCTAGCGGGAGCGATCGCACTCTCCAGTGTGGGCATTAATGTGGCGCGGGCGATTGGCCCGGCGATTGCGGGAGTTATAGTGAGTTTAACGGGCCCTTGGGCTACCTTTGCGCTTAATGCGTTATCTTTTTTGGGTGTCATGGTTGTGCTGCTGACGTGGAAAAGGGAAGTTGCTACACCAGTACTTCCCGCCGAGAGGCTGCTGGGAGCGATCAGAGCGGGATGGCGTTACACTCGCGCGTCCAAACCGTTACAAGCGACGCTCGTGCGGACAATGGCATTTTTTATTGGCGCGAGTGCTGGCATGGCGCTATTACCCTTGATTGTTCGTGGTGAGCTACAGGGCAGCGCTACGGACTTTGGATTGTTACTAGGCAGCATCGGTATTGGTGCAGTGGGCGGTGCCATGTTTCTACCGCGTTTGCGCATACGCTTTTCGACAGAAGTGTTAATGTTCACCGCGAGTGTTGGATATGCCTTGGTGCTTTTTTCGTTGGCGTTGGTGCGCGATTTCACGCTGCTATTGCCTGTCATGTTACTCAGCGGGGCCGCCTGGATTACTGTGCTCTCAAGCCTGCAAGTAGCCACACAAACCTCAGTACCCAATTGGGTTCGCGCCCGCGCGGTTGCGGTGTACACGCTTGTGTTTTTCGGATGCATGGCAGCAGGCGGACTACTGTGGGGGTTGATTGCTAGCCACAGTAGTCTGACCATCGCACTGATCTGCGCGGGTTCGTTAATGCTGATCAATACTGCGGTGACGAAAAAATTTCGCTTACCGGTTACCGATCTTGAAGATGTTGCACCGTCATTGCATTGGCCGCAGCCGTTACTGACAAATCATCAAGAGCAAGATCCGGGCTCAGTCATGGTGACGCTGATATACGATATTGATCCTTCAGATGCCGCTGCGTTTCAGGAAGCTATGGTAAGTGTGAGTGATGCGCGTCGTCGTAATGGATCATTTTCCTGGGGGCTTGTGCAGGACAGCGAAAACCCCAGGCGTTGGCTTGAATTTTTTATGGATGAGTCGTGGCTCGAACACATGCGCCACCACGGACGCGTGACCGAAAGCGATAAGCGAATTGAAGAGCAGGCCCGGCGTTTTCAGACGGAGAATGTCGCCATTCAAGTTAATCACTACTTAATGCCTACCAAAAAACATTTGTTTGGAGCGTCAATCAAAAAGTGATATCCATCTGAACTTTAAAATAATTAATGTCTTTTCCACCCGAATTTTTTATCACTTCGTCGGCGAAAAAATGGCTGTAACTGATATCAAATCGAAAATGTCTATTTGCCTGGTAATCAAGGCTCAATGATGGAACATTGGTGACGCGATGGCCATCAACTGTTGCGGTGTTGGCCAAAGGTCTTAAACCTGCGACGTAAACTGCGTCAGCTTTTTCCAGCCGCCAGAAAAAATTCCAGTCAAAAGCAATTGAGAATTGCGGTGTTACGTTAAATGAAATTTCCGGTTCTATGTTGTAGAAATTTTGCGGGGAAAGTACACCTGCTTCTTCAAAGTACCCGTAGTTAGGAAACAGTGGATTGAATGTGTTAATGGAGCGGTCATTTGAATCTCTATCGCCACTGGCGATACTGGTCCCCAGCGCAACTCTTGGTGAACCAGGCAGGTCAACAAACCGGTAACCCATGATCGAAGCAAGAGTCCAGGCTTCGATATCGTACTCGGCAATATCCCCTGTCTGATAAACGACTTCTATATTCCAATCGACGTTGTCCCTCACTCCGAATAATCGTGCACCCAACGAATGACGCTTTTCATCGGCTGAGGGAAGGGTGTTTATCAGGCTCTCGCGTTTAAGCCCGAGATAATAGAAATCCACATTAGTGGGATTAAACTTCGTGGTGGTGTAAATCCCCCAAAGTGCTTCACTGTCTGAACCTTGGTTGTTGAATGAACCATCGCGCGGTTCGACTGGGTTTAAGTAGAATGTTTTAAGGTCAAATCTGGCGTCCGATCTTTCAACTAACACACCATCAAATGACAAGCGAATATTGGGGCCGTTCCTTAGGCTCACAAGCCTGCTGGAACCCAGCGACATCTCTTGTCTGCCGAGTTTTATTGCAAACTGGTCATAATTAAATTGCAAAAATCCCTGCGACAGGTCTGGTTCATCGCGATCAAAAGGCCCGACATTGGAATTTTTTGCATCCGCAAAACTGACAGAAATTTCTGTGAAAATTCGGAAGTTTCTGTTCAATACCGTATCGGCATGAAAATAAAATCGTTGCTGGGCAAGATGGTCTATATGCTCATTTTGTAGCCCAAAACGTTTGTTTTCAAAAAAATCGATTCGGGAGCGGGCTGAGCCGCCGAAAGAAAGGTAAGCGCCATCATTCATTTCGCTTAGAGGAACGTATTTGAATTTATCATAAGAATCAGGGTCTGGGTTCTGCGCCAGGCTGCCATAATTTTCATTCCAGCGAAGCGCATTAAAAGCGGGTTCATCTGCTGCGTGTGTAAACGAAGAAAAAATAAAAAGTGCGCTGGCATATTTGCCAGCGTATGGGAGGGCCTGAAAACTCCGGCACTTAAACATTGGCAGCTTGCGGTGGTAGAACCTGACCGTGTTTAACACGCTCTTCCGCTTTGTGAACCATGGTGTAAGCGTAGTCAACGCCCATCCCGTAAGCACCTGAATGCTCTTTTACCAAATCCATAACTGCATTATAGGTGTCACGATTTTTCCAATCTCGCTGCCATTCCAATAACACCTGTTGCCAGGTCACTGGTACAACACCTGCTTGTATCATTCGCCGCATCGAATAATCGTGTGCGGCCAAGCTCGTACCGCCGGACGCATCAGCCACCATGTAAATTTCGTAACCACCCTCTAACATCGCTGATAGCGCAAAGGTGGTGTTACACACTTCAGTCCAAAGCCCAGCCACAATGACCTTATTGCGACTGTTGGATTTTAAGGCGTCGCGTACCTTTTGGTCGTCCCAGGAGTTCATGGAGGTGCGTTCAAGGAGTGGCGCTTCAGGAAACACCGCCAGGATTTCAGGATAGGTATGACCGGAGAAACTTTCTGTCTCCACGGTTGTAATCGTTGTAGGAATGTTGAATATCTTGGCGGCTTTCGCCAAGCCAACCACGTTGTTCTTCAGCGTTTGCCTATCAATACTTTGCACACCGAATGCCATTTGTGGCTGGTGGTCAATGATGATCAATTGACAGTTGTGTGGAGTAAGGACTTCTAATTTCGAATTACTCATAGCAATTTTCCTTTGAGAGTTATTAAGAATGCATCGTTGTCATAGCAAGACGAACAGACTCTCTGTCAACAACAACGCTCGCAGTAATACTGGGCACTACTACACGCCCGATTTGGCACGAGTGGCGAGAAGCTGCATCTCCCAGGCAAATGCAACCCCACTCGCGCCACCATGTTCGGCAAGAAGTTCTGCAAGGCCTGCGCCGGTCTCTTCACGAGCCCAGTCACGTTGCCACTCGGAGACGACAGCCATCCAGGTAATCGGGACAGCGCCGGCCTGAACCATGCGACGCACAGCCATTTCATGCGCCTCGAGTGAGGTACCACCAGAGGCGTCAGTGACAATAAAAACATCGTATCCTTCACCGAGAGCCTGAATCACTGGCATGGCCAGACAGATTTCGGTCCACAGGGCGGCGATGATCAGTTGTTTACGCCCGCTCTTTTTCACGATGTCCGTCACCTTTGGATCTTGCCAGGTATTGATAAAGGTGCGGTCAATTGGTTTCTGCTCGGGGAAAACGTCCTGCAGCCCTTTAATAAGGTAACCGCCGCGCTCTTCGATCACTGTCGTCAGAATGGTCGGCACATTGAATACTTTTGCACCCTTGGCGAGACCAACAACATTGTTGACGATCATGGTCGGTTCATGGCTATTCAGATTAGTGAATTGGTAAGGTTGGTGGTCGATAAGGACAAGGATGCTATCTTCTGGACGCAACAATGCATCAAGGCCAGATTTGGACATGGTGGTCTCCGGTGTTGTAGTGATAGTTGGATTGAGATTGAGGTACGAGCAAATGATCTCATGGTGCCTGACACGGGGCACTGCTCGATCCTGCGATTAGCAGTCCGAAACTGCTATGAAAAGATGATGGGCTTTTATGGTCGCAAAAATGTGTTCACTAAAATAAGGCGGGTGCTGCGTCAGTATGGAATCTACTGATATCAAATGTCTGCAGCTACATAATAGTTATAACTGCAGACGAGAGAGGTGAATCTGATTATTATCAAAGGCAATACACAAGTTGATGTATTACAGGTTCTCCAAAAAACTATTTCATTTAATCAAAAATTTCTCCGTTCATTTTTACTACCGTGTTGCCCAAGCCCGATCACCCGGTTTGTAAGCAAGTGCCCCATCGTAGCGGCCGGGTATTGGTATGTGACGCAAAACCTGCGTACCGCCGACCTCGGAGGTGAAGAAGCCGAACAGGGTGAGTTGTTTGATCATGGTGAAGTAGTGAATACCGCCGTTAAGGACGGTCGCGCGTGCGTCCTGGTCAAGTTGGTTGATATAGGCGGTGCGCTCTGCTGGTGTTAACGCCATAAAACTGCGGCCGTAGGTTTTGCGGCATTCCGCTTCCAGCGTGAGCAAACCTTTGTGAAAGATGGCGCGCTCGTCGAGCGTGTAACAATCGGTCACGTACACATTCATGAATTCGCCAACTTTTGCATCTTTGGCGCCCGGGGTGTCGGTGCGCGGCAAGATGGTTTCCGCAATTTCGTCCAGCAGCGCAATATTTTCTTTGGAAAAGTTGGCCGGTGCTGGCGCGGTGGTGGCGCAGCCGCTGAGGAGTGCGGTGCTGCCGATCATGGCGGTGCCCGTGGCGGCGGTAATCAGGGCGAGGAGTTCGCGGCGGTTCATTTCAGGTTCCCCTTTTTCAGTTCTTTCACGGCGTGATCTGCTGCGCGTGCGGTAAGTGCCATATAGGTCAGTGATGGGTTTACGCAGGATGCGGAGGTCATGGCCGCACCGTCGGTAACAAACACGTTGGGTGCGTCCCACACCTGGTTAAAGCCATTGAGTACGGAGGTTTTGGGATCGCGTCCCATGCGTGCGGTACCCATTTCGTGAATGCCCATACCCGGGGCGTAGCCCCAGTCGCTGCCTCTTACGTTCTTGACGCCCGCCGCTTCAAGCATGTCTACCGCGTCCTGCAGCATGTCTTTGCGCATGGCCAGTTCGTTTGCGCGGATTTCTACATCCATCGCCAGTACGGGCAGGCCCCATTTGTCTTTAACGCTTCGATCCAGGTAGATGCGGTTGTCGTGGTGCGGCAGCATTTCACCGAAGGCCGTCATGCCGATGGTCCACGCGCCCGGTTCAGCAAGGGCATTTTTCAGGTTGGCGCCTATGCCTAATTCGGCGATGTTGCGATCCCAACCTTCGCGGCTCGCGGCACCCTGATAGCCAAAACCACGCAGGTAATCGCGCTTTTCATCCCCCAGATTACGGAAGCGGGGTATGTAGAAACCGGCGGGACGGCGACCGTAGTAATACTTGTCGTCAAAGCCTTCCACTACACCGCCCGCGCCGACGCGGAAGTGGTGATCCATGACGTTGTGGCCCAGTTCACCGCTGCTGCTGCCCAAACCATCGGGCCAGATGTCAGTGGCGGAATTCATCAAAATCCAGGTGGAGTTAAAGCTGGATGCATTCAGGAAAATAACATTTGCCGTGAATTCGTAGGTTTGGTTGGTTTCGGCATCGATCACCTCTACGCCGCGTGCACGCTTTTTGTCTTTGTCGTAAAGCACCTGACTGACAATAGAAAAGGGGCGCAAAGTAAGGTTGCCGGTTTTCATGGCAGCGGGCAGGGTAGATGATTGGGTGCTGAAGTAGGCTCCAAAGGGGCAGCCGAGCCAGCACTTGTTGCGATACTGGCAGTTTACCCGCCCCTGTTCCGGCTTGGGCTCGGTGATATTGGCGGTGCGGCTGTTGATCATTAACCGCTTGCCGCCATAGGCTTTTTTGATGCGGGCGGCGACATCTTTTTCCACGATATTGAGTTCAATGGGCGGTAGAAATTGGCCGTCGGGCAAGTGATCCAGGCCTTCGCGCGTGCCCGCAATACCGGCGTAGCGTTCCACGTAGTCGTACCAGGGCGCCATGTCTTCGTAGCGAATGGGCCAGTCAACAGCGATGCCTTCGCGCAGGTTGGCTTCAAAGTCCCGCTGACTTAAACGGTAGCTTTGGCGGCCCCATAACAATGAGCGGCCACCCACATGGTAGCCGCGGTACCAGTCAAAGCGTTTTTTCTCGACGTAGGGGTTTTCCTGCTCGTTGGCCCACATGCCCTGGGTTTCTTCATTGAGCACGAAGTCGCGTTGCAGCACGGGGTGCTTTTCTTTCATTTCCTGGGTAGGGCGACCGCGATGTTCATAATCCCAGGGTTCTTTGGTGGCGTTTACATAGTCTTTGATGTGCTCAATATTGCGCCCGCGTTCGAGCAGCAGGACTTTCAGCCCTTTTTCGGTGAGTTCTTTAGCGGCCCAGCCGCCACTGATACCGGAGCCAACGACGATGGCGTCAAAATGTTGTGTAGACATGGCAATACTCTTCAAGTGGATCAAACATCGCAAATACGAATAGCGGCCTGCAAGGATTCAATTTTCTCTGCCGTGGTAGCGCGGTTGGGCATGAATTCCTGCGCGACATAACCGGTAAAACCTGTGGCCTGAATGGCGCGTGCTATGGCCGGGTAGTACAGCTCCTGGGTGTCATCTATCTCGTTGCGTCCCGGCACACCGGCGGTGTGATAGTGACCAAAATATTGATGATGGTTCTGGATAGTGCGAATGATGTCGCCTTCGCTGATCTGCATGTGGTAGATGTCGTAAAGCAGCTTGAAATTGGGCGAGTCCAGGCGTTTGCACAGTTCAATACCCCAGGCGGAGTTATCGGCAAAATAATCGGGATGGTCGACCTTGCTGTTAAACAGCTCCATCTGTAACACCACACCGCGCTTTTCAGCTTGCGCGAGTATTTTTTTCAAACCTTTGGTGGCCTGTTTCAGGCCCGCTTCCGGATCTGCACCGCGCTTGTTGCCACTAAAACAAATCAGGTTTTTGTAGCCCGCATCGGCGACCAGATCGATGTGTTCGCGATAGCGCTCAATGAGGGGTTGATGAAACCGGCTATCGCCCCAGCCATCCTCCAGATTCAGCTCGGCGCCGTTACACATGGAGGAGTCCACACCGTGCTGTTTGAGGATATGCCACTCTTTGGGGCCGACCAGGTCAATGGCGGAAAAGCCCAGGCGCCGGACGACCAGGGAGAGTTCTTCAAGGGTGAGGAAATTGAACGTCCAGCGCGCGACCGAATGGCGAATATTGCCTTTCAGGGCTGCTTGACCGGTGTTCTGTGTGGATGGGGTGGTTGACTGCGCTTTCGTACCCAGCGCCGCCAGGCTCGAAAGCCCCAACGCACTGGCGACGGCGCCGCGCAACAGGGCGCGGCGGTCTAATGGATTACTCATATATATATTGACCTGATGTTGTTGTTATTGGGTTGCTACATACGCTCTCTGCGATCAAGACTAGAGGTTAGCCTGCTATATATTGCTTGGCCACGAGATCTACGCATCTTTACAAGTCCTTAACAACATCTACAGTTCGACATCCAGTTGGATTACTGGGTGAAGACAATGCCGCGGCCGTTACCGCTAAAAAACACCCGGCCAACAATATTGTGATCGGCGGCCAGGGTGCCCATGCCGGCAAACTGGTGTTTGTCGTCATTGATACGCGTCCAGCTGTTGCCTCCATCCTCGGAACGGTGCAGGCCCCACACACCATCAATCACACCAATGACATACACCCACGCAGAATAAGCCGCGCCGGCCGGTGCTTTACCCAGCGCGATTGAGGTTGCGCCAAAGACCTCAGGCGTTTGTGAATTGGAACCCCAGAGGGATGCCGCGGCGTTCAGTTTGGTCCAGGTAATACCCGAGTCGAATGAACGGTAAATACTGTGGCCATCAACCAACCAAATATGGCCTTCGGCGTTCGGGTTCACCGCCATAGAGGCGGTACCAAAAAACTCAGGGCGCGCACTGAGGCTGCTGAATTGACTGCTGACGGTGAAAGTTTGGCCACCGTCTGTTGAGTAGAAGAATTTGGGTGCAGGCCCCCACCAACCGCCGCCCGAATCATAGGCATATACCTTGTTAGCGTTTTTGCGATCTGCTGCCAAACGATAGCTGCGCCCCCAGCCCTCCGGCAGAATGGGCAGGTCGGTATAGTTCCAACTACCACCGTTATTGGTGGTATAGGCAGGAACTGAATTGTTGGGTGCCCAGATCGCATGATTGGCTTTCATCACCGCCAAGCTGGAAAAATCCTCTTGATTAGTCAGCCCTTGCGGATGAAGCGAGGCAAAGGTATTCCAGGTAACGCCTGAATCGGTTGAATAGAAGGCACCTGGATTTGCGCCACCCCAATGCTTACTGCCTATAGTTACGATGTAGGAAGGGGTCTCCCATGCCATGTCGGTACTCAGGCCATTCTTGAAGCTCGTCCCTGTATTGCGGGTCGGCTTAATCGCCAGATCGGTATGAACCAGCGTGCCTACGTCTCCCGAGCTATTTAATAAGCTATAGGAAGCCCCAGGAGGCGGTGTCATAAGTGCCAGAGTGGCAACCTCTTCGATGCCGTCAACTCTTTCACTCCAGGTTGGCTTGGTCGCAGAGGCGTTTTTGGTTTCCCATACGCCGCCACCATGCACTATGAAAATATGCTCAGGGTTGCCCGGGTTAATCTCAATGTCATCCAGCCAACCGGTGAAAGCCTCGGTAGAGGGTATGCGTGGCGTAGACGAGCCTATTTCGCGCCAGGTGACTCCTGCGTTATCAGAAATTTGTACGGTGGGTTTACCTTCCCAATCGCCCCAAGAGTTGGTGATGCCCAGGACAATACGGGTGGATGAACCCGTGCCGTAAACTGAAACACCGCCTATGCCATAGTTGGTCCATTCGGTTTTTTCATAACTCTTGAGCAAGGTCCAGTTGATGCCATCAAATTTGTAAAGAGCCGCCGGACCATCTGCACCTGGGCCGGTAGTTTTGGTGAATGCGACATACATCATCCCATCTTCAGCTCGCACCCAGTGAGGAACGTGATACCCCTGCACCGGTGTATTCACACCCGTCCAGCTGGCGCCGCCATTAGTTGACTTGAACACACTGTGGCTCAGGCCGGCCAGGGCGGCATAGTCAGGCGCAACAGCTGTATAGATGGTTTGCGTGGCACTGCCGCTTCCTGTGGTAGACGTATCAAAGATTACCTGCTGCACACCGATGGGCGTGCCTTGATCATTATTAGCAACATCAATCTGAGGTTGGGTCATCTGTAGCGAGGATAGCGATTGCACCTGCTGCCAGCTCTGCCCATGGTCAGTGCTCTTCCACAAACCGGCGGTACGCGAACCATAGAACAGGATCGATGGATTGTTGGGATCTACCATCAGGCGCTCACCAATCGCACGACCCCTGTTGTTAGAACCCACCGGGAATGGCAGATCGACAAACTGCCAGTTATCACCGCGATCAGTGGATATATACAAGCGCCCAAGGTTGGACAGGCTGTTCGCGGTAACGCCCGTGGTCATGTAAACGCGTCTGTCATCGGTTGGGTCCAGGGCAATACTTTCAGCACCTTGGTGGGAGGCCTCCTTCACACCGAAACCGTCGGTCAAAGGCACCCAGGTAGTTGCCGATGCATCCCAGCGATAAGCTCCGCCAATATCGGTACGCGCATAAAGGAGATCCGGCGTAGTGGGATGAAATACCAGGCCGGGAACATAGCCACCGCCACCGTATTTCACGTTGGTCCACTTGGCCGCAGTGGTAATTTTAAAACTGTAACTGGCCTTTTGGCCGCAGGTATCGGTGAAAACAGCAGATGCTGTGCAACTCGTGGATGGGGTAAAAAACTGTTCCCGTGAATTGCCACTTGTGCCGCATCCACTCCAGGTCCATGTGCCATCCAGCCATTTACCATCAGCAATGGGCTGAGGCCCTAAAATCAGCGAATCACCAGAAGCAACAGTGGCAGTTCCCGTTTGGCTCCAGGTCCCCCC
The DNA here is from genome assembly GCA_946481735.1 of uncultured Cellvibrio sp. The sequence goes on along the minus strand of CAMLOU010000062.1, from coordinate 1,845 downwards.
CAGTTGCACATAGGGTATGACGCTGGGGGTTGGGCAAGTCACAACGACCGAACGTGTTGCAGTAGCTGCAGCAGAGTTGTGCCATGCACCACTGGCTGAAAATTTAATCCAGTACCAATACTGGGTTCCAGCAACAGCCGAGGTATCTACATAATGTAAAGCCGATTTATTTAGTGTTGCTATTCTTGCTCTTCCTGTTGGGTTGCTGTCTGTGTCTCTGTACACCTCGATTCTGCTGACCGTACCTGTAACAGTCCAGGTGAGATCAATACTATTGGTTGACCCGCTCGCAGAAAGACAAACTGTAGCGCCACCGCCACTGCCGCAATGACTTTGAGCAAAGGACGATGATATGCATGCATAAAAGGCGAAGAAGAATGAAAGTCTGATAATGAACCGCATGTGGCCCCCGAAAAGGTTTGGTGGGATTGGTAACCATGAGGTGGAGAGATGCAGGTTATCGTTATTTTCTGCAAAAGCTCTTGTTTACGCGTACCCTAAGGTCCAGCGCCCATGGCGACACGCCTGACGTTTTATTAGAAGTGAATACAGGCCGTTTAACGTTAGCGCATTGAGCACCTGAACCATTAACAATAATTGGAAAATGAGTGACAGAATTCTTTAAGAGCAATAAAAATTAAAATTTGTGTTAGTTCGGCGGAGGAGTCTGGAAGCTGTTAAACCACTTGTGCAAGAAGATGTTAAAGCACATTTCCGCGAAGTCAAAACGCTATGCCCGCAGCAACAAAAGCTTTATCCAAATAGTAGACATCTTCAGATACATGGTGCAACTTATCTTCGGGAATACCTGAATGCCCGGCTATTGCAGATACTCTGTTTTGGTGGTGGTAGGAAATATTACTCACATCGCGGGAGATAGGGTCCTTATAAGCTTCTTGAGGCGAAATAATTTTCCACCCTTTGCTGCGCAAATGAGAAACCAGGTCACCAACAAACAAGGCCGCAGCATCGTTTTCGTGCAGCAACAGTACGTGCTTGGGTGACCGTCCGAGCGTTTCTTTTGCAATGCCATCATAAAATTCGATAGCGTCATACAGGGTTGCTACATAGAATTTCCTGGCATTATTATAATTAATCTTTTTATTATCCTTGGTTGCACCGGAAAGCAGGGTGCTGATGTGCCAATCATAGTTAGAGATTGTTATGTATCCGTCTTTATATCCCATGTCTGACAGGGATTGCTGGATCGACAAAATTGATGATTTATCCTTTCCGCAATCCAGATAGGGGAAACGGTGGTACGGCAAAACGTTTTTCTGGTTTTTTAGTAGCAGGTGAGCACGCTTTACATCGGCTATATAATTACTATGGCCGAGGGCGCTAGCCGCTTGATGGCTGTAGCTGTGATTGGCAATGTGAAAACCAGCCGCTGCGTACTGATCAAGGCGTTTCTGCGTATCTTTGTTTATGCCATCGGCTTTAACAAAAAATAAGGCATCAGGTACCTTGGCATGTTGCAAGGCAGCAATTAATCGGGTTGTTCTCTCATCGCCAGTCATCAAGGCCGAGTCAGGAGTTGGTGCATCGTCGAATGTCAGCGCGATCTCCCGAGCATGGCAAAGTGGGTTTGCCAGAAGTAGAACACATAATCCTGCTCGATAAAGTCGTTTTGTTAGCGTCGAAAAATTTGATTCATTCGCAGGATTTATATTTAGCATTTCTTCTTCCTGATCTAAATAAAAAAACGATTAGCAATAATGTTATCAATGGGGAGCTATGAATTGATCCGCCACCTCCGCCCGAACTTGAGCTATTTTTCGTTTCGGATGATGCCGAACTCGAGTTTGGATTTGAACTTGGGCTTGAACTTGAACTTGAGCTTGA
>CAMLOU010000061.1 GCA_946481735.1 uncultured Cellvibrio sp. | reverse complement strand
ATCCGAGAGTCATTCGGGTTGCTTTTTGCGCGGTGGAACCACCGGGCGGCGCGGTGCGGAGGCCGCGCGCAGGCGCTTTTCGTGACGCTGGAGTTTAACTGCCTCTTCACGCGACAAGGGCGTGGATTTTGGCAGGCTGGCCTTATCAAAACCTGCCGTCAGACACAGGTCATAGATTTCCTTTTCACTTAATTCCATCCACTGCCCAACGCGCACATGGGAAGGAATAAAGATATTGCCATAACGGACGCGCTTTAACCGGCTGACCTTGACGCCCTGGGATTCCCACAAACGACGCACCTCGCGATTACGACCTTCCATCACCACACAGTAGAACCAGCGGTTACGGGACTCACCCGCGCCCTCAACAATATCGGTAAAGCGCGCAACGCCATCTTCCAGCAGCACACCTTCCAATAAACGCTCCCTCATGTCGTCATCCACGGTTCCCTGAATGCGCACCAGATACTCCCGATCAATTACCGATGACGGGTGCATCAGCTTATTTGCCAGTTCACCGTCATTGGTGAACAGCAATAAACCGCTGGTGTTGAAGTCCAGACGCCCAACAGAAATCCATCGCTCACCTTTGATAGGCGGAAGGCTGTCATAAACGGTGCGACGCCCTTCCGGGTCAGAGCGGGAGCAAATTTCACCTTCTGGTTTGTTATAGAGAATGACGCGCCGACGGGTGACCTCGGCGCGGGTAACAACCCGTTGGCCGTTAAAGAAGATTTTGTCCGCCGGTGTGACCCTATCGCCCAAGCTGGCAATCCGGTCATTGACCTTGACCGCACCACTCTCGATAGCCCGCTCCATCTCCCGCCGGGATCCTAATCCTGCGCGGGCTAATACCTTCTGAAGCTTCTCATCGCCCGCTGTTGCTTCGCTGGATTCACGCTCAACAGACACAGGCGTATCAGCTGGGCGGGATTTGCCAGCTTTGGCTTTCCCTGTCCCCGGCGGTGGTTGGGGGCGTGACTTTTTGGCATTAGCCGCCTTATCAGCGGTCGGTTTAGCTGATTTGCGCGGCTTATCGGATGGGTTTTGGTGGGGATGTTTTACCATAGGCTAATGCAACAAGATTACTCGTTGCGAGGCTCCTCGTCCTCATTCGCGGCATCTTCTGCCACTGGGTTGTCTGTAGTGTCGTTTAGCGGGCCACTGCTTGGTGCAGCGTCCTGAGGCAATTCTTCAATATCTTCAAAGGCGTCCTCGCCTTCAATAAATTCTTCGAGGCCGTCTTCTTCCGACACCTCGGCACTGGTGCCCTCGGCATTGGTCTCCTCGGTATTGTCGGGGATGGGCGTGTCGGTGTCAGGCTCACCCAAGCCCTCCTCATCACCACCGAGGTTAAGCACAGGATTTATGTCATCCAAATCCCGGATTTCGCTCAGGGAGGGCAAATCCTCCAGGCTTTTCAGGTTGAAGTAATCCAGGAATTGGCGGGTGGTGGCGTAGAGCGAAGGCCGCCCCGGCACATCGCGATGGCCAACCACCTTAACCCACTCGCGCTCCATCAGGGTCTTCATGATATGCGAACTGACGGCTACGCCCCGAATTTCCTCGATATCTCCCCGGGTGATCGGTTGGCGGTAAGCAATCAGCGCCAGCGTCTCCAACAGCGCACGGGAATATTTTTGCGGTTTCTCTTCCCACAGGCGGTTTACCCAGGGGGCCAGCCCCTCCCGCACCTGAAAGCGCCAGCCAGACGCGACTTCTTTCAATTCAAAGCCGCGATCTTCACACGCGGTTTCGATTGCCTGCAGTGCGGCTAACACGTCCTCTTTGGTGGGGGCGACCTTTTCATCAAATAATTCGATCAACCGGGCAACCGTTAGCGGTTGACCCGCAGCGAGCAAGGCACCTTCAATGATCTTGCGCAGCTGTTCCGGATCAACCGCCAGCGAATGAGGATTAACCGCAGGGGCGTCCTCCTGATCATCCTGAGTGTCATCCGGGCTTTCGATCTCCTGGTCTAACTCGTCGAGTTCAGGCGTGATTTCGTCAGTATCTTCTATGGTCATGACATGCGAGCTTTTACGTGTATAGGTCCAAAGGATTCACTCTGTACAATTTCTACCAGCGACTCCTTGATTAATTCCATCACCGCCAGAAACGTCACTACAACGCCCAAGCGCCCTTCTTCGATCTTGAACAAGCTGACAAACGGGACAAAATGGTTGTGTGCAAGCTTATCCAGCACCTGCGCCATACGTTCACGGGTGGAGAGTTTTTCGCGCGATACATGGTGACTTTCAAACATATCCGCCCGGCGCAGCACTTCGGACAGCGCCAGCAAAATCTCCTGTAACTCAACGTCCGGCTCCGGGCGTGTCAGGCTGCGATCCGGCGCTTGCGCGGAGGCCTGGTAGACATCACGTCCGATGCGCGGCAGCTTATCGACATCCTCAGCGGCCTGCTTGAAGCGCTCATACTCTTGCAAGCGGCGGATCAACGAGGCGCGAGGATCTTCGCCTTCCTCTTCCTCTTCCGCCGAGCGCGGCAGCAACATACGCGATTTTATTTCTGCCAACATGGCCGCCATCACCAGATATTCAGCGGCCAGTTCAAACTGGTGAGCTTCCATCAGGTCGACATACGCCATGTACTGGCTCGTGATTTCAGAGACATTGATATCGAGGATATCGATATTCTGGCGGCGGATCAGGTAAAGCAATAAATCCAGGGGACCTTCGAAAGCCTCCAGGAAAACTTCCAGAGCATCCGGCGGAATGTAGAGATCCTGAGGTAATTGGGTATACGCCTTGCCATGGACAATGGCAAATGGCATCTCGGCCTGGCTTGGACGGTGGTTAGCTCCGTGATTTTCCCCCCCTTGCACTTCAGCTGCGGGCGCTTGTTGCGCCTCAGCGACTGCCACATCAGCCGTCGCTGCACCTGCATCATCAAGGGTATCGTTGGTCGGATTGTTCACAAAGAGAGATCCACATTAACCACGGAAGCGCTCGGCATCATAGACCCCGGGCGGATTGAGGGGGGCATTATAGCCATTATTACGCAGTGGTGACAGCACTGCGGGAAATCCCTAACAATCATTAAAAATCAATCAATTAGCGGCGAAATCTGAGAAATCACCTTTACCCTGGCGGATCAGTTCCGGCACATCGCCGGTCAGGTCAATCACCGTGGTAGGTTCGACCCCGCAATAACCGCCATCAATGACCAGTTCAACGTGGTGTTCGAGCGTATCGCGGATATCGTAAGGGTCACTGAGCGGGAACTCATCACCCGGTAACAACAAACTGCTGGTCATTAGCGGCTCGCCCAGTTCTTCCATCAACGCCAGGGCGATCTTGTTGTCGGGCACCCGCAAACCGATGGTTTTACGTTTGGGGTGCATCAAGCGGCGGGGAACTTCCGCTGTGGCTTCCAGAATAAATGTGTAAGGGCCCGGCGTGTGATTCTTTAATAAGCGGAACACCCGGTTATCGACCCGCGCGTAGGTAGCCAATTCTGATAAATCGCGACACATCAAGGTGAAGTTGTGGTGTTTATCAAGCTGGCGCATGGCGCGAATACGATCCAGGGCCATCTTGTCGCCAATGTGGCAGCCCACCGCATAGGCGGAATCCGTCGGATACGCGACCAACCCGCCTTTGCGAATAATCTCAACCGCTTGGGTAACCAGACGGGTTTGCGGATTGTCGGGGTGGATCTGAAAAAACTGCGCCACAGGTTACTCCTTAAATGTTTTATCTATCGCTTGTCATTATCGTGCTGGCTGTCTTGGTCGCTATGCCTGAAAGCCAAGTAACTGCCACACGGGGCGGCAGCGCTCGGGTAAGTTGCCGAAGTTGCCCAACTCCTGCCAGGGCTGGTCGGGCATGTGAAAATCACTGCCGCAGGATGCATAAAGTTGATTGGCTTCGGCGATGCGCGCCAGATCCTCTGCCACGCCGGCCACTTGCTGGCCACTGATCACCTCCAGGGCATCGCCACCGGTCGCCGCGAAATCACCGATTAACGCGCACATCTTGGTGCGCGTCAGATCATACTTGCAAGGGTGCGCCAACACCGCAACCCCTTCCGCCTCATGAATCCATTCGACAACAATAGACATCGCGGGCCACTGGTATTTCACATCGGCAGATTTACCCGCGCCCAGGTATTTCTTAAAGGCAGCGTTCACATTGGTGACCGCGCCCACGTTTACCAGCCATTGGGCAAAATGCGGGCGCCCCACCAGCGCATCTCCTGCCAGCGCCTGCGCACCACTCAAAGCATCGGAAAAACCCGCTTTTTGAAGACGTTCGGCAATCGCAACCGCACGCTGGGTGCGGGCATTTTGTTGTGCGGTAATCGCGTCCTGCAACGCGGAACTTGCGGTATTCACGCCCAGTCCCACAATATGCACGCCATTCCGGCCCCATTGACTGGAAAACTCGATTCCATTGATGAGCTGCACACCTTGTTGACAGGCCGCTTGCCGGGCGCTCGGCAAACCGGCTATGGTATCGTGATCGGTCAACGCCAATACGTCGACACCTTTTGCTTTAGCCCTCGACAACAGAGCATCAGGGCTTAAAATACCGTCCGACTGGTTACTGTGGCAGTGAAGATCAAAAATCAAACCGAATTCCTTAAGCGTCTGTTCGTATACAAGGATGGATTCAGGAGGCGGATCAGGTCAGTAACAAGGAACATGGCTTGTTACGACGAAACCTATTATGACACCGGTAATGACAATGACTGAAACCGTTTCTGAAAACAAAGTGGAAAATACTGTGACTGCCGATAATTCTTCCCAGAACAACGCGGCTTCGCCGGAGAAAACCAGCGCGCGCAAGCCCAAAAAAGAAAACCTGCTGTTCAACATCCTGTTGAATATTGCCATACCCACATTGATCCTGATGAAGCTCAGCGGTGAAGAGCACCTGGGTACGCAATGGGCTGTGGTGGTTGCGCTCGCTTTTCCTATTACTTACGGCCTGCGCGATTTCATCATCAATCGCAAATTCAATGTCTTCTCTGCGTTAGGTTTTATCAGCGTATTACTCACCGGCGGCATCAGTTTGCTGCAATTGGACCCACAATACATTGCCATCAAGGAAGCCGCCATCCCCGGTTTGATTGGCCTGGTTACCCTGATATCCATTAAAACGCCCTACCCCCTGGTGAAGACATTTCTCTACAACGACACCGTACTCAAAGTCGATAAAATTGCAGACGCCCTCAAGCAATACGGCACCGAAGCGGCTTTTGAAAAAACCTTGAAAAATGCGTCTTTTTTGGTGGCTGGATCATTTTTCCTGTCCTCCGCGCTCAACTATATTCTGGCCAAATTATTGGTAGTCAGTGCACCTGGTACCGAAGCCTTTAATGCCGAACTGGGCAAGATGACGGCACTGAGCTTTCCGGTTATCGCATTGCCCGTCACTATCGTGATGATGGGGGCTATGTACTATCTGTTTCGTAATATCCATCGCTTGACCCACTTGACCCTCGAAGAAATCATCAACGATGGCAGCGCCAGCTAATCAATTAAGGAATCTCCATGCTTTACGCCATCATCAGTGAAGACGTCGCTAACAGTCTCGATTTACGCAAAGGCGCCCGCCCCGATCACCTGGCACGTTTACAGGCACTCAAAGACGCGGGCCGCCTTGTGCTGGCCGGGCCAAACCCCCTGATCGATTCAGAGAATCCCGGCGATGCCGGCTTCAGCGGCAGCCTGGTTGTGGCGGAGTTTCCATCCTTGCAGGATGCAGAAACCTGGGCGGCGGCTGACCCGTATGTTGCAGCGGGTGTTTACCAAAAGGTCACTGTCAAACCGTTCAAAAAAGTCTTGCCATAAAACGTATTGCCACAACATAAAAAGTGCCGTAACAAACCATTCTTATTCTTCACCTCGCTGACAACAGGAACTGAATCGCCGTGAAAAAAAACCTGCTTATTTCACCATCAATACTGCTGGCATTGGTGTGCACACTGGTTTCGGTTGTGTATTCGCTGAACAGCTTCGCGCAAACCAATGTGCGGTACATTTCTGATGTCATGTATGTACCTTTGCGCGCAAGTATGAGCAATAACGCCGAAGTGGTTAAAGCCGCCTTGACCAGCGGAACCCGCCTGCGCCTGATTCGCGAAGAGCAGGATGCCAGTAACGATACCTGGGCGCTGGTAGAAACCACTGACGGCGTGCAGGGTTGGATTCGCACGCAACATTTGATCAACGAGCCCACCGCTTCAATCAAGCTGGAGCGGGTAAATGCCCAACTGGCAAGAGCCTCATCCTCGGCAAAAGAAGCCCTGGAACGGCAAAAAGGGCATGACCAATTGCAAATTGATTATGAAAATCTGCAACAGGAATATCAGGCGTTGTTGGATAGCACCGACAGCCTGCGTCAAACCTCGGCCGCAGCGGTGGATCTGGAGCAAGAGAACCAGCGCATCCATGAAAACAACCAGTTGCTGCAAACGCGGGTGGATGTGTTGCAGGCAGAGAATGAACAGCTGCGCGACGCAGACCGTTATAACCAGTGGGTTTACGGCGCTGGGTTATTAATCTGCGGTGTAATTTTATCCTTCCTTTTGCAAGCCCTGGGCAAACGCAAACGGCAATCAGAATGGCGTTGATGTGAGGCGCGAAGATCAATGATGAACTACAAAAAATTTATGACCCACAAAAATTTTATGAAGCGTATTGTGGCTATTGTGTTGGGCAGCCTCTTATCCCTGGCAACGGCAGCACAACAGAATCCCCAGGTTGCGCTAAAGACTGACCTGGGCACGATTGTGATAGAACTTTATCCCAAGGAAGCGCCCATTACTGTGGCAAACTTCCTGGAATATGTTGACAGCAAATTCTATGACGGCACTATTTTTCATCGCGTCATTCCCGGCTTTGTGGTTCAGGGCGGCGGTATGGATTTCCAGTTTGCAGGAAGAGCAACCCGCGACCCGATTAAAAATGAATCCAATAACGGCTTAAAGAACGAATACAAAACCCTGTCGATGGCACGCACCAATGATCCTGACAGTGCCACCTCGCAGTTTTTTATCAACCTTCGAGCCAATCCTTCGCTGGATGCCAAAGAAAATAAACCCGGCTATGCCGTCTTTGGCAAGGTTGTGGAGGGTATGGATGTCGTAGAAAAAATCGTCGCAGAACCCCGTGGCATGTTTCGCGCTTTTCCTGATGCACCCAATTATGCGGTACGTATTCTCAACGCCACCCGCGTGGACAAAAACAACCGTGAGGCTGAAAAACCTGAGGCCCCAAAAAAAGATTCGTTGAAAAACAGCAATGTCAGTGATGCGCTGGTGCCACGATCATGAGCCGCACCGCTTTAAGCGTTAACCTGAACAAGATTGCACTGATTCGCAATTCCCGCCCGGGTAATTATCCGGACCTGATCAGTCACGCCAAGGTCTGCATTGCCGCCGGCGCCGATGGTTTAACCGTGCACCCACGTCCGGACCAACGACATATTCGCCCCGGCGATGTGTACGCGTTAGCGGAACTGGTGCGAGATAACAAGCAAATCGAATTTAATATTGAAGGCAATCCCTATGCTGAATCGCTGGGAAGCTTTCCCGGCTTTATCAAGCTGGTAAGTGATACACGTCCAAACCAATGCACGCTGGTGCCTGACACCAACGACCAATTAACCTCAGATCACGGATTTGATTTACGTAAATCCGGTGCACAACTGCGCCCTTTGATTCAGGAACTGCAAGATCTGGGCATACGCGTCAGCCTCTTTATGGACCCGGATATCGAACAAATCAGCCTGGCAAAAGATATCGGGGCAGATCGCATTGAGTTATATACCGGCCCCTATGCTGAAGCCTTCAAACATCAGGATGCCGAGTTCGATGCACTTTTTAAGCGTTATTTTGATGCCGCTGTTCACGCTCAGAAAATCGGTATCGGCCTCAATGCCGGCCACGATCTGAATCTGGAAAATCTGTCTATGTTCCGTATGGTGCCAGCGCTGCTCGAAGTGTCCATTGGCCACGCCCTTACCGTGGATGCCATTGCTATGGGCCTGGATAATGCCGTGCGCGCCTACAAGGCGCTGTGTGAGGATGCATAAACAGATTCTGTGGAAGTCTTGCGCGGAAAAAAGCCTCATTGTGGTCTAAGCTTTTAGTGAGCACTCAATGGAGGATCACGCAATGCCGTCCATTCTTGTTAAAGATTACATGCAGCACAACGCGCACGCGATTCCCGTCTCCGCCAATGTGGAACAGGTGGTCGACCACCTGCTCACCCACCATCTCACCGGTGCACCGGTTATTGATGAAAACCGACAGGTCGTAGGCTTTGTCTCAGAACAGGATTGTATAAAAGAGATGCTTAATAGCGCGTTTTTTTGCGCAGAGCCACCACCGGTCAGCAGCATAATGCGCAAAGATGTGCTGACGGTTACGCCGGATACGTCCATCCTCGAGATAGCAGAAACCATGCTATTACATAAACCGAAAAATTATCCGGTGGTGATAGGTGGCAAACTGGTGGGCCTCATCAATCGACGGATGATTCTGCAAGCGCTGATGCAAAACGATGAAGCGCGTTATATCCGTTACTGACAAGGCGACGCTGTACTGAAACCTTCACGTCATGCCTCGTGATCGGGATATAATCCGCATCCCGATCACTCATTCACTCGTGCTCCCTTCATGAATAAAACCGATAGCGAAGCCTACCGCGACAAGAAGCGTTTTTTTGAAAATTTACTCACCGTTTATGGCCGGAAGCCGGTGCTTGAAGCGCTGCAAGATCCTGCGGTCGGCGTGTATCGCTTACACCTGGCGGAGAGCAATAAATCAGCCGATATTCTCGACGACATCATCGCTATCGCGCGGGACAAAGGCGCAGAGGTTCTATATCACAACCGCCAGGCGTTATCGCGTATTTCAAAAAATGCAAAACAGGATCAGGGTGTAGCAGCCGACCTGGTACTGCGCGGTTACAAAACCCATGACGCTTTTCTCAAGGATGCTGCGGCACGGCCATTCACACTACTCGCCCTTGATAACATCAACAACCCGCAGAACCTCGGCATGATTATTCGCTCAGCCTGCGCCGGTAATATCGACGGTATTCTGTTGCCGCAAAAAGGAAGTGCACAAATTGATCCGTTAGTGATTAAAGCCAGCGCGGGCACGCTGTTTCGTGCACCGATCTTACGCTGCACCCATCTGGCAACGGCGCTCAAAGACTTTCAGCAACACGGGGCTGATATCTGTTGCCTCTCATCCCACGCCAGCCATACATTGAAGGATTTCCAACCTCAAGGGGCGTGCATCTACGTGTTGGGCAATGAAACAGAAGGCGTGTCGCAAGAGGTTGAAAAGCTCTGTAACCAGCGTGTGCGTATTCCAATGAATAACGGGGTAGAGTCATTGAATGTTGCCGTCACGGCTGCATTGATTGCTTTTCGCTGACGGTAAAAAGTACTGATAAATAAAAACGCCATGATCACCCGGAGATGGTCATGGCGTTTTTCAACAGACTGACTTATTACAATTTGTAACCGTCTTCTTCATGCAGGCTGATGTCGAGCCCAACCACTTCCTCTTCTTTGGTTACCCGTAAACCGGCCGTCAGCACGCCTGTTATCTTCAACAGAACATAAGTCACCACAGCGGTATAGACGAAGGTCGCGATCACCCCGATGAACTGGACACCCAGTTGTTCACCGATACTGCTAATACCCTCCGCAAAACCTTGACCACTGAATACACCCACTTCGGTAGATGCAAAGATGCCCGCTAACAGGGTGCCCAGAACGCCACCTACTCCGTGGACCGGGAATACATCGAGCGAATCGTCAATCTTCCACGCGCGTTTGATCAATTGCGTCATAAAGAAACACACCACACCGGCACACAGGCCGATGATCAAGGCTCCACCCGGCCCCACGTAACCCGATGCCGGCGTAATGGTGCCCAGCCCCGCCACCATCCCGGTGACAATACCCAGCACACTGGGTTTGCGGAATTTGATCCATTCAATGGTCATCCAGGCCAGGGAGCCGGCGGCAGCAGAGATATGGGTTACCAGCATTGCCATGGCGGCGTTGCCATTGGCCGCCAGGGCACTACCGGCATTGAACCCGAACCAGCCAACCCACAACATGCCTGCGCCCGTGACCGTCATGGTCATGTTATGGGGCGGCATTGCGGTGATCGGGAAACCGGTGCGGTTGCCCATTACCAGAGCCGCCACCAGGGCTGCCACACCGGCGGTAATGTGCACAACCGTACCACCCGCAAAATCCAGCAAGCCCATATTGAACAGCCAGCCGTTACCACTCCATACCCAATGGCATACCGGCACATACACCGCGAATAGCCAGAGCGCGGAAAACAACAGCATGGAAGAGAATTTCATGCGTTCTGCAAAGGCACCCACAATCAGTGCCGGGGTGATGATGGCAAAGGTCATCTGAAAAATGGCGAACAGGCTTTCAGGGATATCTCCCCACAAGGCGTCTTCACCGACAGAAGCCAGAAACACCTTGCTGAAGTCGCCGATGTAAGCGTTGCCGTCGCCAAAGCTGAGGCTGTAGCCAGCGATCATCCACAACAAGGACATCAGGCAGGCAATGGCAAAACACTGCATTAACACTGACAAGACATTTCTGACCCGTACCAAGCCAGCATAAAACAATGACAGGCCTGGCAAGGTCATAAACAACACGAGCGCGGTAGCAGTGAGTATCCAGGCCGTATTGGCGCCGTCAACGCCATCCTGAGCCAGGGCAGCAGGGGCGATGAGCAGCGCAGTTACCAGGGTTGAGAGAGAAAAAAGCGCACGGGCGACGTTTTTCATGATCACTCCTTATAGTTGTATGCCCACCGGGTTAGGAATGAGCTGTAAGATCACAATAAATGCCCCACTTTGAATCACGAATGATGGCGAGATCGCTAAAAAATCGAAGCACGCATCAAAGAATGGGTTTTATCGATAGATGTTGATGTTAATCGAGGTGCAAGCCTCAATAATCCGCAACAAATTTGTGCAGATATTTCGGCTCAGCAATAACTGCGCCAACCAAAGTTTTTATTATTTATCAAATGGTTAGACTAAGAGGCGCAGGGGAAAGCGAAAGAAATTGCACCAAAACAAAACACCAACACCAATAAATGCACAATAAAAATGCAGAATAAATCGGAAAGCCCAGGATAGGCGCAAACTATTGTGCGTACGCCCCATCAATGAACAAATCTTCAACGGTGGAGTCAGGCGGGACGAACCACGAAGTTCGCAACGGCTCGTCTTAAATCCATGAGCGCGGCCTGGTTACCTGCGTAACTGGCCCACTCATAGAGTTCTGTAATGGAGTTTATGGGTTTGGATAGATCCGGGCGCAGGTGAACTACTCGCCGCGCGAAGTCACGGGGGGCTTCACCCGGCTTACGTGTAAAACCGAGGCGCTCAAGCTTATTGCAATAATGTTGATAATAACGGTCGGCCGGATAACGGTACCGTCTACGTTGCCCCCAGAGCAGGAACAGCATGATGACGCCAAGGATTAACACGCCCGACACCAGAACAAACAAGGCAATGCGCCAGATATCGACGCCCCCGAGCCAGCGTTCAAAGAGCGAGCCCTGAGTCTCAGCGTTATAACCCAGCACCCAACGGCTCCAGAGATAGTTAAATCCTTCCCAGCGCAACCGTAGCGTATTGAGCAACGAAATATCGGATACAAAAGAATTGTCGAGCAGTTGGACATCCTCCTCATCCAACGAGAAATCCACGCCCTGCTCGATGCGCTCCGGTGCTACCGCTGCGGTCGGATCGACCCTGACCCAACCGCGTTCCGGTAACCATACCTCGGCCCACGCATGAGCCTCGCGCTGCCGCACGGCATAGTAATTTTCCAGCGGATTGTATTCGCCGCCCTGGTAGCCCACGACGACCCGCGCCGGGATACCCGCCGCCCGCATAAAGAAAACAAAGCTGCTCGCAAAGTGCTCGCAAAATCCGGCTTGAGTTTCCCACAGGAATTCATCGACGCTTTCCTGGCCGAGAAGAGGCGGCTGGAGTGTGTAACGGAAGCTCGCGTTGTAATGCTGCAGCACCCGTCTGATCAGAGCATCCTCAGAATCCGCCTCCCGTTGCCACTGCTCAGCCAAAGTGCGCGTGCGCGGATTGCTGCCAGCGGGCAATTGCAACGCCTGGCGGCGCTGCCAATCCTCAAGCTGGTCCGGCTGGTAGCGAAAATCCAGCGACGAGGTGACCCAATACTGAATGCGCTGGGTAATCGGTCGTTGGCGTTGCAGACTCAACTCCTGACTCAACCCCGCATCATCACCCCACTGCTGTGGCGCAGTCAGGGAGAACAACCAGGATTGCTGGGTTGGCTCGATAATGACCTGGTAGCGGTATTCATTGCCCTGGTAACGCAGCTCATCACGCCAATCCGCCCGCCCTTGCTCCGGCCAATTGATGTTGTAGCGGGATATCTGCGCATTCGATTGCGACCAGCGCCGCCCGTCGAAATGGGAAAATACCAACCCGCGCCAATACAACTCGGCCTGCGGTGGCGCAGCCCCTTCGAAGGTCGCTCGAAATACCAGCTCCGTGGAGCGGCTGAGTTGGCTGATGTCGCCGGGCGACATGGTATCGCTCATCCCGGTTTTTGCTGCACTGGTATTCATCGGCACGGCCCACAAAGGTCCCACGCGCGGCGCGATCAGGAACAGCAGCAACATGAGAGGCACGGCCTGCAAAACCAGCACACCGGTCAAACGTAAAGTGCGCCAGAAGCGGTGTTGATCCAGCGACTGGTGGGAAGCGAGCAAGGTGGCGGAAAGCACCGTGAGGGAAAACAGCCCATAGAGGGCGGCGAACACATTGGAGAAAAATAGAAACTGGGTAGCAATAACAAAGTATCCGAGATGACACAGCAGCAATAAATCACCGCGTTTGCGCATTTCGATAAGCTTCAGGATAAAACCTACGATCAGCAACCCGACCATGGTCTGGACGCCGAAACTGCCCCGGTAAACCAGGTACAAACCCGCACTGCTGCTGGCCACCAGTACCAGCTTTACCGCCCAACCCGGAAACCCCCAGGCACCGCGAAAAATTTGCCAGCGCCAGAACACCACAAACAACCAGACGCCCCAGATCCACAAGGGGACATGCACCACATGAGGCGCGAGGATGACCGCCTGGGCAAGCAATAACCAGGCAAGGCTGTTACGCGGTATCTGGTCAGCTTCACGCATCGCGTTGATCTCGCGTGTCAGGGTCGCCAATCTCAAACAGGGCCAGCGCACGCAATATGCGATCCTGGTGCGCGCTTCCCAAGCCCAGTTCTATCGTGCAGCCCGGCAAACGCAAACCAAATTCGGTGTGCGTCCTGGCCAGCTCCAACGCCCAATAACATAATTGCGATAGACGGGTTTCGGTATCCAGTCCCGGCAAGCCATCCCAGTCCAGCCAAACCTGCTGATTTTGGTAGCCCACATAATCTTTCAAGTGCAAACCGGCACCGCGCGCAAACTGTTTCCAGGCAACATGGGCCAGGGGTGCTCCTGCCTGGTATCGCTGAAAACCCTGGAAGTCCTCACTGTTTTCGCGGGAGAGATAATCGCCGTGGGCAGAATTGGCCGGTGTCATAGGCGGCGCTGCAGAAGGCAGGGGCGCGGGATACACCAGCGCTTTAGTGTCCAATTGAATCCACGACCAGGCACGAATCAGGCCCAGTGGATAGTAGCTTTTCACTGACAGGCGCCCCGGCTGAAACCAGCCGCGCCGGTGTGTCTTGGCCGACAAATTCAGGCGTTGCTCACCCCCGTGCGGCACATCCACTGCAACGGACACATTTTCATCGAAAAAACTGAGTTGGATATTTTCATGATCCGTACGCGGCGCCGCCTCCAGCAAGACATCGAAGCGCACATAGTCGCCTGCAAATACTGGCTGGCTTCCAATGGCGGTAAACCGCAGCCCGGCAAGATTACGAAACGCATGAACGACCGATACGATCATCATGCTCATCAGGAGAAATGCTGCTGCCAGGATAAGATTATTTTCGTAATTGGTGCCCAACAGCCACATCAACCCCAGCACAAAAATAAACAACACACCCTGGCGGCCGGGAAAGACATAGATGGATTTATGTTGCAGAGTGACAGCAGGCGCTTTGGGTGCGCGCCGCGCCACCCATTGCCAGAATCTGTTGCGCAGCGAATTAACCACAGTGTGTTTGGTGCTCATGGCGCCTCACCACAAGGATGTCGATAGATTAGGTGGCAACAACATCAACGGTATTGAGCAATTTGATAACCAAGGTGTGCTCACCCTGATCCCGGGCAGACGATGCCGGTGCAATGCGATGGGTAACCACGGCAGGCAATAACGCCTGGATATCTTCAGGAATCACATAAGCACGGCCGTGCATAAACGCCCAGGTTTTCGCCGCGCGTAACAATGCCATGGCGCCGCGTGGCGATAGTCCGTAAGAAAAATCCGCTGATACGCGGGTGTAATGAATCAGGCGTTGAAGGTAATCCAGCAAATTATCCGACGTTTTAATTTTTTGCGTGGCGTGCTTGATGTCCTGCAACTGCGCAGGCGTAATGCACACTTTCAGATCCTTCAGGTGTTGTCGCGGATCACCGCCCAGAAACAATTGTTTTTCAGCTGCCGCATCGGGATACCCCAGACTGATGCGCATTAAAAAACGATCCAGTTGTGATTCCGGCAAGGGATAAGTTCCCATTTGGGACTGCGGGTTTTGTGTCGCAATCACAAAGAAAGGTTTTGGCAGCGCGCGGGTTTCACCTTCGATGGTCACCTGCCCCTCTTCCATCGCCTCCAGCAATGCACTTTGGGTTTTCGGCGTGGTGCGATTGATTTCATCGGCCAGCAATACCTGGGTAAAAACCGGACCAGGATGAAACGTAAATTGGCCTTCTTTTGGATCAAACACAGAGACACCGAGAATATCGGCAGGCAGCATATCGCTGGTAAATTGTATGCGCTGGTGGGAAAGGCCGAGAACTTTGGCAAGCGCCTGGGACAGGCTGGTTTTACCCATCCCCGGCAAATCTTCAATCAGTAAATGACCATCGGACAACAAACAGGTCAAGGCGAGTTTTATCTTATCTTCCTTGCCAAGCAGTACGCGGCCAACTTCAGAAATAATCGCTTCAATAAAATCCCGCATAACACCCGGATGCCTTTGTTGTCGTTTGTTGTTACCGTTTATCGCTACAAGGAGGTCAGCCCCCGCGCAAGATCTGCTTGTAAATCCGCAATATCTTCGAGACCAACCGCAACACGAATTAAATTTTCTGTGATGCCCGCTTCCGTTTTTTGTTCGGGGCTCAAGCGTCCGTGAGTTGTTGTCGCCGGGTGAACAATGGTGGTTTTGGTATCACCCAAATTGGCAGTCAATGACATGATGCGTGTGGCATCAATCACTTTCCATGCTTGCTCTCGCCCGCCTTTTACACGAAACGATAGCACACCACCGTAAGCAGACTGCTGTTTGGTGGCAAGCTCATGTCCATTATGTGAAGGCAGTCCCGCATAAAAAACTTTTTCGACCTGGGGCTGGGCATCCAACCATTGCGCCAGGGCCAATGCATTGCGCGAATGTGCCTCCATCCGCAAACGCAAGGTTTCCAGGCCTTTAAGAAATACCCAGGCATTAAAAGGACTCAAGGTCGGCCCGGCACTGCGAATAAAGCCGAGGACTTCATCGACCCATTTTTTGGGCCCTGCCACAACGCCGCCCAAACAACGCCCTTGCCCATCGATATACTTGGTGGCGGAGTGAACGATTAAGTCGGCACCGAATTCCAGTGGACGCTGCAATGCCGGCGTGCAAAAACAATTGTCCACGATCAGCAACGCATCATGCTGATGGGTTATATCGGCAAGACGCTGGATATCGATCACATCACACAGTGGATTGGACGGTGTTTCAACAAATACCAGTTTGGTTTTCGGTGTAAAAGCAGCCTGCCACGCAGTGTAGTCAACCGGATTGACGAAGGTGGTACTGACACCGAATTTTTGCAAATATTTACTCAGCAATACTGTGGTTGTACCGAACACGCTCCGGGAGCAAACAATGTGATCACCGGATTGCAGCAGAGCAATGCAGGTGCTCAAAATGGCCGCCATACCTGACGACGTCCCGACAGCAGCTTCCGCGCCTTCCAGTGCCGCAATGCGCTGCTCAAAGTTTCTCACGGTGGGATTGGTATAGCGTGAATACACATTGCCCGGTTGTTCACCGGAAAAGCGCTCCGCTGCCTCACGCGCACTGCCGAAGACATAACTTGACGTCAGGAACAAAGCTTCACTGTGCTCACCTTCCTGGGTGCGCACCTGTCCGGCACGAACCGCCAGGGTGTCCAGTGCAGCGTGATCTAAATAATGGTCAAATTCATCCATTGGTATATTCCTGCTGTTCTTGGCTAATTGTTTGCCACGCCATTGTGCAAACCGATCACGGTGTCTTCCGGTTTAAAGGTTTTTTTCCCGGTTTTGGTTTTGGCATTGTCGTTGCGTACGGCTGCCAGCATATCGAGATAGTCTTGCGTCACTTTTCCGGTAATGTACTGACCGGTAAATACCGAGCAATCAAAGTTGGTCACCCGACTATTACCTTCAGACGACGCTGCAATCAGATCTTCAAGGTCCTGATAAATTAACCAGTCCGCACCGATTTCGCGACACACTTCTTCGTGCGTACGGCCGTGTGCAATCAACTCGGAAGTCGTTGGCATATCAATGCCGTACACGTTGGGGTAAATAACCGCCGGTGACGCCGAAGCAAAATACACTTTCTTGGCACCCGCATCGCGCGACATCTGAATAATTTGTTGGCAAGTGGTGCCGCGCACGATGGAATCGTCTACCAACAACACATTCTTGCCTTTAAACTCCAGATCAATGGGATTCAGCTTCTGGCGCACAGATTTTTTACGCTGCTGTTGTCCCGGCATGATAAAGGTGCGGCCGATGTAGCGGTTCTTGACCAAACCTTCCCGGAATTTCACGCCCAGTTTTTGCGCCAGTGCCTGGCCGGCAACACGGCTGCTGTCAGGGATAGGAATCACCACATCAATATCGTGATCGGGCCGTTCACGCAGAATTTTTTCAGCCAGTTTTTCGCCCTGGCGCAAGCGCGCTTTATACACGGAGATACCATCCATGATGGAATCCGGACGCGCAAAATACACATGTTCAAAAATACACGGATTCAGGCTCGGGTTTTCCGCACACTGGCGGCGGTGCAATTTACCATTTTCGGTAATGTAAATCGCTTCACCCGGCGCTACGTCATCAATCAATTCAAAACCCAGCACATTGAGTGCAACACTTTCGGAGGCCACCATATACTCGGTACCCTCTTCCGACTCGCGCTTGCCATATACCAAAGGGCGAATGCCAAACGGATCGCGGAACGCAACCAGACCATAACGGGCAATCAATGACACGATGGCATAACCACCGCTAACGCGACGATGTACACCGGATACTGCAGCGAAAATATCATCCGCATTGGGCGTTAATTTGCCTTGCAATTGCAACTCGTGTGCAAACACGTTCAGCAAGACTTCCGAATCGGAATCGGTATTTACGTGGCGCAAATCCGTTTTAAATAACTCTTCACTTAACTGCGCGGCATTGGTGAGATTGCCGTTATGCGCCAGAGCGATACCATAAGGTGAATTGACATAAAAAGGTTGTGCCAGCGCCGGACCGGAGCTGCCGGCTGTAGGGTAGCGCACATGACCAATGCCCATGTTGCCAACCAGCCGCTGCATGTGGCGGGTTCTGAACACATCCTGCACCAGGCCATTGGCTTTTTGTTGTGCCAGCCTCCCCTCCTGACATGTCACAATCCCTGCGGCATCCTGCCCCCTGTGTTGCAATATGGTTAACGCATCGTACAACTGCAAATTCACATCGCGTTTACCCACAATACCAACAATGCCGCACATAATTGCCTCACCTTTAAAAATGTGTATTGCTACTTGCCGAACAAACCTGAAAACATTTGCGAGACATCCGTGGCCGTTGAACGGGCCCAGCCTTCAAATGATAAAAAATAGGGGATCAACCGCGACTCATGCCACCAGCTGTCTTCTTCAACGGGAACCAGTGATGGCAAGAAAATCAGCAGGGCCATCACGATAATAAAGCCACGCGCCAAACCAAATACCATACCCAGCGTGCGATCCGTACCCGATAAACCGGTAATGCGCACCAACTCTCCAATCAAATAATTCACCATAGCGCCGACCAGTAAAGTCGCGATAAATAAAATGGCAAACGCGACGACCTCGCGAACAGAAGGAGTAGTAATTGAATCAGTTAACAGGACAGCCAGACGTTCGCTGAATAACAGCGCGATAATGACTGCCAGAATCCAGGTGGCGAGAGAGAGGGCTTCCTTGACGAAACCCCGCTTGATACTGATCAAACTGGATAGAACCAAGATAACGACAATGGTCCAATCTGCCCAATTCATGCGCCAGGAATCTCCGGTTGATCAAGGAGGCGCATTTTAGCAGACCGGTCCGGCATCAGATACCCCGAAAACACGGCAATAATGGTGGCCGGCCGTATCGGATTCAAGGCTGAAAACGCAGCACCATCGCGTTCACTTTCAATCGCTTGTCGACCTCAGCTTTCACTTTCAGCGCTTCTGCCTTGTCCAGCTTTGGTCCAATAAAAACCCGTGTCACCGAACCGTTTGCCGTTGTCACTGTGCGGACATAAGCTTTGTGCCCCTCCGCCTGTAACTCATCACGCAGTTTCGCTGCGGCCTCTTTGTTACTGAGACTCGCCACCTGCACAACCCAGGCATCAGGAATTCCGTCAGGCCCCAAGGGTAATTGAGGAACCTGCTCTGTTGTTGCGGCGGGTTTGTCTTCAACGGGTGGGACAGGAGCATCTGCGTCGGCCAGCACTTCCGGCTCGGGCTCAGGGGCTGGCTCTGGTTCAGGGGGTAGAAACATGGTTTCAGGTTCTGGTGCCGGGGATATGTCAGTAGGCTGTTGCGGCGCTTCAAAGGTCACTTGCGGCGAGGAAGGTTCGGCAGGAATGTGTGAACGGGTGTCGACCTGATGCCCCTGCTGCTCTTTAAAAAAACCGGGCAGAAATATCACCCCGATAGCGGCCAGCACCACAGCACCCACCAATCTTTGTTTTAAGGCGTCTTTCACTGTTGACTCCCCTGCTCGGTCTCTGACGGCTGCATGACGGCCAGGGCAGCGGCCACAGTGTAGAAAGAACCAAATATCACAATGCGATCCTCAGCCTGTGCAACAGCCAGGGCCTGCCCAATACATTCCGCCACTGTACCACGACCGACAACAGGTACCGTCAATTGTTGCAGGTCCTGCGCCAGTTGATCAGGTGTAGCCGCCCGTGGTAACCACGACAGGTCTGCCAGATACCAGGCATTAATCAGGTGAGTAAGATTGCCCAGACTGTTAGAGCGATCTTTGTCGGCCATCATCGCCACGATACCGATGATTCGACCGGGGAAATTCTGCGCCTGAAGGCGCCGCGCAAGGTATTGTGTCGCAGCCGGGTTATGCGCAACATCGAGAATGAAATGATGATTCTGGTAATGCAATTGCTGGAAACGACCGGGGAGCTCCAAATTGGCCAAGAGCTCGCCACACTCAATCTTGCCAGGATCAAGACCCAGGAGGTTTACCACCTGTAACGCCGCCGCGAGGCTCGGCAAGGGTAATACAGGTAATGGGAGCCCATCCAATTCAATGCGTTGACCCGCTGGATTCAAACCCCACCAATCCCAGTAAGCTTGCCCGGCCGAAAACCCAAAGGTTTCATTCACACCATGCCACTGGGCTGAAACATGCTGCGCTGTCGCCACCACCGTTTTAGGCGGCATAGGGTCAGCGCATACGACCGGTTTGTGGGAGCGCATAATGCCAGCTTTTTCCTGACCGATGCTTTCCCGGTCGTTACCCAGCCAGTCCTGATGGTCCAGATCAATACTGGTGATGACAGCCACATCGGGATTAAGGATATTGACCGCATCAAGGCGCCCCCCCAATCCCACCTCAAGCACCATGACATCCACCTGCCGAGACCGGAATATTTCCAATGCCGCCAGAGTGCCATATTCAAAATACGTCAGGCTAACCGAACCGCAAGCGAGGTAAATTTTTTCAAAGGCCTCACACACTTCCGCTTCGGTGGCTTTTACACCGTTGACGCAGATACGCTCGCAATAGTGAAGTAAATGAGGAGAGGTGTAGACACCGACACGCAAGCCTGTCGATTGCAAGAGCGCGGCCGTTGCTGCGACACATGAGCCTTTGCCATTCGTGCCGCCCACTGTGACAACCCGCGCCGTGGGATTTAATAATTGCAGCGCCTGGGCTACAACGCGGATACGCTCCAGCCCCAGGTCGATCTCTTGGGGATGGCAGGTTTCCAGCCATCCCAACCACTCATTAAGTGATGAAAATTGCATTGAGAGCGCAGCGTGAGAGATTTACACCGCTGCGCGACGGGTAAATTTCGCGAGCAAGGAAGCCACTTTGTCACGCATATCGCGGCGATGGATAATCATATCGATAGCCCCATGTTCCAGCAAAAACTCACTGCGCTGGAAACCTTTAGGTAATTTTTGACGGATGGTCTGCTCAATGATGTTGGGGCCAGCAAAACCGGCTCGCGCCCCTGGCTCAGCGGCATTGATATCACCCAACAGCGCCAGGCTGGCAGATACACCGCCGTAAACCGGGTCGGTCATGATCGAAATATAAGGCGTTCCCTGCATCTTCAGGCGCTCAATCACCGCACTGGTTTTAGCCATCTGCATCAAGGAAATCAGTGCTTCTTGCATACGGGCACCGCCAGTGGCTGAGAAACAGATAAGCGGAATATTTTCTTCAAGGGCCACTTTGGCAGCGCGGGTAAAGCGCTCACCAACGACATAGCCCATAGAGCCGCCGTGAAACGCAAACTCGAAAGCCACAGCGACTACCGGCATGCCTTTCAATTCGCCTTTCATAGCGATCAACGCGTCTTTTTCACCCGTGGCTTTCTGGGCAGTGGTTAAACGTTCTTTATATTTTTTAATGTCTTTAAATTTCAAGCGGTCAATGGGCTCAACGTCTGTGGCCAATTCCTTACGATTATTTTCATCGAGAAATACATTTAATCGCGCCCGTGCACCCATGCGTTTGTGATGATCACACTTTGGGCAAACATCGAGGTTTTTTTCCAGCTCGGGTTTGTAAAGTACAGCATCGCACTTCACACATTTTTCCCACAAACCTTCCGGGACTTTGGTGCTGCGCTTGCCTTCTGAACGCACCACATTCGGGATAATTTTGTCTAACCAACTCATCGGTTATCTTCTCTCGTTACAGTTTTCGAAATTAAAAATCAGGTTTAGCGGTCATCAAGCGCTTTGCGGATACTGCCAACAATGTCGCCAACAGCCCGAGCAATATCAGTGTGGCTTTGATCCGCCATGCTGCCCATCTTGTCCACCAGCACACTACCTACCACCACACCGTCAGCCAAGGACGCAATCGCCTTGGCAGTTTCAGGATCTTTGATACCAAAACCAACACAGACGGGCAGATCGGTTAACTGGCCGAACTCATCCAATTTGGCTTTAACGGCACCCACGTCCAGATGGCCGGCACCCGTTACGCCTTTGAGAGAAACATAATAGAGAAAACCGCTGGCATGGCTGGCGATCTTGCGGGCGCGCTCGACAGTTGTTGTTGGCGCCAATAAGAAGATGTTATCGAGCCCTGCTGAATCCAGTGCTTCCTTCAATACCGCCACCTCTTCCGGCGGCAAATCCACGGTCAGCAAGCCGTCAACGCCCGCCTCGGCAGCGGCCCTGGCAAAGGCTTCATAACCGAAGCGTTCTACCGGATTGGCGTACCCCATCAATACCAGCGGCGTATGACTATTGCTCTTGCGAAACTCACGCGCCACATCCAGGGTAGCCTTGAGGCTGATGTTATGTGCCAGCGCGCGTTCATGACCCTTCTGGATGACCGGGCCTTCGGCCATAGGATCGGAGAAGGGAACACCCAACTCAATCACATCAACCCCCTGCTCTACCAATTTATGCATGGTGGGCAGGGTTGCAGCCGGATAGGGGTCACCATTAACAATATAAGCCACCAAGGCTTTACGGCCATTGGCTTTGGCTTGACTCAAGACTTGCGAAATACGACTCATCAATTGGATTTCCTGATGGCTGATAGCGCCCGATGCTGGTTAAACAGTGATTCCATCGATTCCGGCAACAGTGAGGATATCCTTGTCACCCCGACCGGAAAGATTGGCGATTATAATTTGATCCTTGCCCATGGTAGGGGCGAGTTTCTCGACATAGGCCAAGGCATGGCTGGACTCCAGCGCCGGCATAATACCTTCAGTTCGGGTAATTTTCCGGAACGCGGCGAGAGCTTCGTCGTCGTTGACCGCCACATAATTTACGCGACCGATATCTTTTAACCAGGAATGCTCAGGCCCCACACCAGGATAATCCAACCCCGCCGATACAGAGTGGGTTTCGATGATCTGGCCATTCTCATCTTCCATCAAATAAGTGCGATTGCCGTGCAGGACGCCAGGAATACCTTTATTTAGCGGCGCTGCGTGCTTGCCTGTTTCAATACCCAGCCCACCCGCTTCGACGCCGTACATCGCCACGGATTCGTCGGCCAGGAAGGGATGAAACAAGCCAATTGCGTTGGACCCACCGCCGACACATGCCACCAGGGCATCCGGCAACTTGCCAGCCTGCGCCAGTGATTGCGCGCGCGCCTCGCGACCAATAACGGCCTGGAAGTCGCGCACCAATTGTGGATAGGGATGAGGACCAGCAACCGTACCGATGATGTAGAAGGTATCATCCACATTGGTCGCCCAATCACGCATGGCTTCATTCATCGCGTCTTTCAGCGTGCGCGATCCGGAGGTGACGGGGAATACTTCTGCCCCCAGCAGTTTCATGCGGTAGACATTCAGCGATTGACGCTTCACGTCATCCGCACCCATATACACCCGACATTTCAAACCGAGACGTGCCGCAACTGTGGCCGTAGCTACACCGTGCTGCCCTGCACCAGTTTCGGCAATAACCCGGCCCTTCCCGGTAAATTTGGCTAACAGTGCCTGACCGATGGTGTTATTAACCTTGTGGGCACCGGTGTGATTCAGGTCTTCGCGCTTTAAAAACACCTGCGCCCCACCCAACTCACGACTCCAGCGCTCGGCAAAGTACAAAGGTGACGGGCGCCCGACATAATGGGCCAGGTCCTTATCAAATTCGGCTTGAAAGTTAGGGTCATCCTTCAAGCGGGTATAGATCGTATTCAATTCATCCAGGGCATAGATAAGCGTTTCCGACACGAAACGACCACCATAGGGGCCAAAATGACCTTCGGCGTTGGGAAATGCACTGTAATCAACTGTGGAAGACTGCTTGTTATCACTCACCGTTTCTTCACCTGTACGAGCCATGACTGGCATTGATAATAAATTCTTTTACCTTGGCGGCGTCTTTCTGACCAGGAGCGGATTCAACACCGCCACTTACATCCACACCATAGACATGTGTGGAGCGAATTGCTTCAGCGACATTGGCAGGCGTCAAGCCACCGGCTAATACAATCGTTTTACCTGCATCCCGTGGGACCCGTTGCCAATCGAAAGTCTCACCGGTACCACCGGGAATACCGGGGCGGTACGCATCGAGGAGAATCGCTGTTGCTGAGGGGTAATCCGCTATAGCTGATCTGGTATCCAATTCGGGGCGCATACGAATAGCTTTAAGGTACGGACGACCGAACGATTCGCAGTAGGCCGGGGTTTCGTCTCCATGAAACTGCAGCACATGCAAGGGTACCTGGGCTAATACTGTGTTCACATAAGCAGGTTCAGCATCAACAAACAAACCGACGACTGTGACAAATGGCCCGACAGAGCAAGCTATCTCGCGAGCACG
>CAMLOU010000060.1 GCA_946481735.1 uncultured Cellvibrio sp. | reverse complement strand
TCTGAGTTGATTAAGGTAATGTACGAAAGTTGAAAACTGTGCTTTACAGAGCAACCATAGCTCTGTTCATTACAGATGATGAGATACAGACGCGAATAACATCCAAATGGGCAATGTCCTCAATATGGGCTTTTACGGAGAAAACCGGGACAGCGTCCGCCATCCCGGTCAGAAGAAACTACTGCAAGCTATCCAAATACTGCCGATGGTTCGTCGAGAACTCAAAGTTGTTGAACTTATCCCAGTTAATCGACCAGGTCATCACACCACGCAAATCGGTCCAGGCATTGTGTGGTTGATAAGTGGTGCAGCCCTGCAACTTGATCAAACAATTTAACGCGCTGTGTACTTGCGACACGCTGGTGAAACCGCCACCGGCATTATTGTTTGCGGGCAGGCCGAGCAGCACCTGATCCTGACGCAAAGGCGGGAAGAAGTCGTTGGTGCCGGCGATGGTGAAGCCGGTGAGCAACATGTCGATCATTGCGATATGGAAATCCGCGACGCCCATGGTGTGGTACTGATTGTCCAAACCGATAATCGGACCGGAGTTGTAGTTCTGCACTTGCAACCAATCCAGTTGATCGCGCATGGCGTGGATCACCGGCAAGTAAGCCCCGGCACGTCTATCGCAACCCAGGCAGGTACCGCCGTAGAAGCTGTAACCCAACTGCACGAAGAAAGTTTCCGGGGCCATGGTGAGCATAAAGTCTTCGCCGTAATGATCGGTAAGGTCGCGCAGAGCGCCGATCAAATTCACGATCACCGGTGTGGTGGGATTGCGGAAATCCCTATCACCTTCATTGAGAAATAATGAATGTCCTTCAAAGTCCACATCCAGCCCGTCGAAGCCGTATTCATCAATGATGGCGATCATCGAATTGACGAAATTATTGCGTGCCGCCAGCGTGGGTAATTGCACCTGACCATTGGCGCCGCCGATGCTGATGATGACTTTTTTCCCAGCGGCCTGTTTGGCCTGAATGCCGGCTTTGAATTCCTGTTCGTTAAAGGCCGGATCGAGGACAAATCCGATCATGCCCGGCGCCGCACCAGTGGGTTCCGCAAAGGACACATTGATTGCATCAAACGCATCGGACACCTGACTGATCGGAATCACACCCGAACCATTGTCGAAGTTGTGCCAATAGCCGGAGATGATTCGATAATCGTCGTCGCTGTTGCCGCTGCTGGATGATGAGCTGTTGACACTTGAACCGACGCTCGACGACACCACCGAACTGGAGGAAGAAGACACCACCCCACAACTTCTCACCAATTCCCAGGCCATCTGCCAATGGGCTCCGGTACCCGGCGCATAGGCCCAGGCTGCACTGGATGAACACCAGCCGGCGATGGTGCAACGGTATTCATTGCCAGCGTTCTGGACCAGTTGGTTTGCGCTATAGGTCGTGCCTGCTGAATAAGTCGGTGATGCACAGCTGCCACCACCGACCGATGAACTGCTGACCGATGAGCTGATCACACTCGACGCAACCGATGAGCTGCTTGAAGGCAATGAACTGCTGACCACGCTGGATGATGAGCTGCTGGTCACCCCATCGCAGACACCAATCGCCGTCCACTCCTGCCATTGCCCCGAATGCGTCACCGGGTCGGCGCCCTGTGTCCACCAGTTGGCCCGGTAAACATTGAGATTACGTTGAACATTATTTCCCTGGGTGTAAACGGCGGTGTTGCTCCATTGGGGGATGGATGAACAATCTACCGCGTAAGCATGACTCATCATCGCCCATACGAGGATACCGGCGCACCCTTGCACCAACTTGACCATAAATGTATTGAAACTGCTTGTTGAGCCGCTGCCACCAGCCCGGTTACCACACCTGTTGTTATTGCCTATGACTGTCATATTGGGATGGCCTTTTGATTATCAGTAGTGTGAACGATCAATACCTCACCCAGCCCCATTCCTTGACCGAGGGGCAGTGCGAGGCGGTTTTGTTACAGAAGGAATACAGCATTTCGATCCTAGAACGGAGCCACAGTGACAACAACGGTGAATCCGCTTTAAGACAACGTTGTTTTTATCCCTAAAAACTATATGCCGCGACAAATAAGGGCTGGCGCGGCCAAAGGACGCAGGCCGCCAGTAGGGTGGTTATGATGAGGTTGGTGAAATTTGATGAAGGTCACACCGCGGTAGTCTGTGCGAATGACCGGGGCTGAAGGCTGACGCCTCTGTAGAGGCGTCACCAGTGAGCGAGCGTTACAGGTTCATATCGACCCGATAACGATTATTACCGGCATCGTCCGTGCCGTCCGGCTGGGCAAACATGGAAATCCAGGCACCCGCATTGATCTCCTCGGCAAAGGCCTGGCTCATGCTGAACTGGCCTTTGACGGTGCCGCCACCGGCTAAGGCCAGCATGGCTTGCAATTGCAATTGAACCGGACCATCGATGTTGAAGATATTGGCGTTGACACCTTCCGGCGCTTGGCTCAGTTCCGCCGCAAAGCTACCCAGGTCCATCCAGTTGTTGCCGTTGTGAATGCGCGCCGAATTCCAGGTCAGGTTGCCATTCAAGCGTTGCAACTGCTGGTTACCCACTTCCAACTCTTCGATCCGCGCCGACAACTGGCCGTCGAAGGGCAGCGGCAGAGCCCCTTGGAATAAGGCGGCCGGTGCCGTGATATCCGCGTCCTGTAGTTCAATATCACCGCCCAGGCTGGTACAGACGTCGCCGTCTATCTGTTGGCGATCCTGCTTGGTGTGGATCGTGGCACAGGGATTCAAAAACACTAATGAGAGCGGGTGCAGTTCCCAACGCAGTTCACCGAGGGAATAGTCTTTTTGTTGGACCTTGACGCTGGCCAGGCTTGCACGCCCTTCCCATAAACTACCGCTCACACCGCTAAGCGCCAGTTGATCGCTACCGCGCGTCATAAACCAGGCACCCCATACCGCCGGGATCTGGCTGATCACAAACACCAGCCAGATAAGAACACCCAAGGCAATCCAGAATTTATTGTTCATCGTTCGGTCTCACCGGCTCAGCGGGTTTCACGCTCGCCATCATGGTTTTATTTCTGCATCCGAATATTGACGGTGACTTGCCCCGGCTCGTTGGTCGAGGCAATAGACAGGTCGCGCACCGCAATATTGTGTTTGTACTCCACGTCGTAGAGCCACTGCATCAGGGATTCGAAGGGCGCGCGATCCAGCCGCACCCGCACCTCACCGGCGGTGCCGGGCTGGAAGCCGCTCATACTCAGGTTGTTGGCGCGCAGGCTGGCGTCGATCAGACGGCTGATGTTCTCCCCGGACCCGGCAGATTGCCCGCCCTGATTACGCGATTGCTGGATCTGCGCCGCCAATAATTTTACCCGTCCCAGGGATTGGGTAGTGGTGGTGTTGGCCAGCACCTGGTTATCGCGCTTGGCCTGCAAGGGCGCCAGTACCGCAATCCACAGTACATACAGCAGCACCGCGATACCGCCCACCAGCATGGTGGTTTGCTCGCGACGATTGAAACGACTGAAATGAGCCAGGAGTTCGTTCATAAGCGTAGGTCAGTTAAGTTTGCTGATCTTGAGGCGCGCCGAGAAAATCTCGCCCTGGGCGCTGGAGCTGAGCAGCTCCGCCTTCAAGCCTTTTTGTTCGATATTGGTACGCACCTGCTCAATGGAATTAAACGCATTGGCCTGCAGGTTCAAGTTGATTTCGCTGGTATCAGCAGAATATTGAATGCTGCGCAGGATGATCGAGTCGTTGCCGCTCAGTGGCGGCAAGACCTGGGAGATCAGTTCCATCGCGCTGGACGACTGCCCGGCCGGTTGCAGTTCGCGCGCCATACCGGTCAATTGTTTCTCGGCATCTACCAACGCGCCCTGGGGTACAACCGTGCGATACACACTTTCAATCTGCCGACGAATTTCCAGGTTTTCGTCTTTCAAGACATGGATGTGATAAAGCAACACACCGATGTAAACCCCCAGACTAACGGCCGCCAAAGTTGCGACCGAGCGCCAGTTGCGCCACCAGCGTTCAATGGGCAAACGTTGGGAAAAGTCACCCTGGCACAAGTCAATACTGGAATCGCTGTAGTCAAACTGCCAAAAGTCCACCAGCACTTCGCTAATGACTTGCTCACTCAGCGATGGCGGAAGCAACTCGCGCAGGTTCGCCAGATCCCGCTCGTTGACGGCACGCAGTGTCAGTTGCGGCAGTTGATCGACCCGCTCCTGGGCGGTTAACAGCATTTGCAACGCCAGACGAGCATGGGGCACATCCACACTGAACCCCAGGTGCTCGGTGTAGCGCACCATGACCACGCCTTCATGGATCTGCAGGGTCCAATGATCGGTAGATTCGGCGGTGGGCTCAGCACCTTCTGCCGGCACAGCCGCACTGACCAACGGCAGCGCCAAGGGTGCCGACCAACAATGGGTGATTTCCACCGCAATATTTTTCAATTGCTCGAAAACCTGTTCCAGCCAGGCTTTCTCTATGTAGGCAACGCAGACTTTGCCGTTATTCAAGGGCCCAAGGGCAAAATGGAAGCGGTCGACGTCACCGATAACTGTATCTTCCAACTGGAACGGCAAGAGGTTACGCAGGTGTTTCTTTTCTTTCTCGTTGTATTCGAGTTCGCGGGTAATGACCTTGGTGCCGGGCACAATCAACCAGGCCTGGCGGGTACCGGCCCCCAGGCTCGCCTCCAGAGCTTGCAGATCTCCGCTGCCAGCTGTATCGGTGAGCGCGCGCCCGCTGGCATCGAGCCAGCACCAGCGATAGGTATCCGCTGCGCGATTGATATAGAGCACAAGTTGATCTGACATAACGCCTTGCTTCACCTGTTGAATGCCGGCCCAAAGAGGGCTGTTATTGTGTTGTTATCCGCCGTGTGCAGATGGTGTTTTGCTTAGTAGGTATCGTTGCGTAATACCACTTTAAAATTCTGTCCGTCGCGCTGGATCAGGCTCTGCATACCGCGTCGCTGCTCCACAAGGTCGACCTGGATGTAAAGCCAGAAATAATCGGTCTTGACCGCGAGCCCGTTTAGATCCAGTTCGCCACCCACCGTGTTGTTCCAACTTTCTTTAAACTCGTCTACCGTCTTGTAGAAACCGTCCGCCGGGATGGCTTGAGCCAGCTGCTCGGCTTCCATCTCGCCCAACGGTGCCAGGATGCTTTTAGCATTCAGCGTTCGCAGCAGGTGCGGCGGCATGGTGTTTACATTCATGGTGGATACCCCTCCTTGTTGCCCGCCCTGGGGTGTCGCCGAAGGCAATACCGTAATGTAAGGCCGCAACAGGATCATCAGCTCCGGAGTCATGTAGCGCACCAATCGCAGTTCGTCCACACTCCTGAAAGCACCGTTCGCCGCGTTGTATGGCATCTCCAGCCCTTGGTAATAATCTGATTCAGCGCCACCAAATCCTGACACATCATCATCCGGGTCAGTCCAATCGACGATGGCCTCGACAATTTGACTCGCCTCATCCGGCTGAACCGGGAAATCCGGAAACGTTTGTAATAACCGGATAAAACGTCGTTGCGGCTCCGAATACCGATTCGGGTCATTTAGCGGAAGCTGACCAAAGTTGCCACTGCCCACCAGCGAGTTCAAATCAATTGCACCACTGGCATCCACCGCCCGCGCCAGCAACCATCCACCGTCGATTTCAAACGGGACTTCGGTATCCCAGCCCTCTCCCAGGTAATCCACTTCAGGGTCCTGGTCCGCTTCTTTCAGCAGCTCCAGGGCCGCATTCTCCATGCCTAGCATATAGGCTCTGGCCTGGGCACCGTGCCAGCGGCTCTCCGCGCGGGTTAACCCTAGCTGGTAATCACCGGCAAATTTAATGCTCAACCCCGCCACCACAGCCACAATCAACAAGGCCATGATCAGAACAGCACCTGTCTGCCGGTTACTGGGTAAGCTCAAAAAGGCGCGCACTGACACCCATCCCCTCGACATCAATGGTGATCTCCACCGCAGCGGGCATCGTGGCCTGGCCAGATTGCTCCGGCCTTGGCCACACCGGCTCCCAATCGCGGGTGTAGTCTTGTCCACCCAGGATAATGGGGCCGCGCTGCTGTACCAGTTCTATCGGGAGGAAGCGCAGCTGCACGTCTCTTACCCCTTCCAACATCATTTGATTAAGTGCGGTTTCTTCAAAATCCAGTTCATCAATGGGCACGTTCCGCTCCGGCAGGTAGTCGCGCCAGAGTTTACCTTCCGCAATGCGGTAACTGACTTGCTGCAAGTCACTGCGCAAACGTTCCATGGGATTAATCCAGCCGCGCCGGGTAAAGCTCATCAGCACCTGCTCAACATCATCACCGGTACGCTCCAGGCTTTCCGCCTTGAACTCAAAACGTGGACCACGGGGGCCAACTTCCGGCTTGAGCACCTGGCGCATGTCTGAGGCAATGATCTGCCAGGTGCGGTCCAGTTGGTTGATCTCCGCCATCACATCGCGTGTTCGCTCAGCACCACCGGTAGCGCCTTCAATCGCCTGGTAGGACATGGCCGCAATCACCGCCGCGATAGCCAGCGCGATCAATACCTCAAGCAGGGTAAAACCCGCTGAATGCCGCCGCTTAATCACTTAAAAATCCTGCCAGGCGCGCCATGGGTTCTTTATTGGCCAGGTTACGCCTGGCGGTACTGGAAGGTGAGCTGCCCGAACTGTTGGGGTTCACCGGCCCACCGGCGTAAACCAGGATCTCGACACGGTAGAAGTCTTCCATGGTGGTCTCTTCCCGCGTCATCTCCCAGTACCACTGCATACTGCCCATATTCACCGTACCTTTGTCGGTGTCCGGCAGTTTCATGTCCGTAAAGTAGCGCTGCTGCATCCGGATGCGGGTCAGTTCGTTTTCCGCCACCCAAAACGCCAGGGTCTTTTCGCGGATGGCGACAGTGCCATCCAACTGACTCATCACCAGGGTCAGCATCGCCGGCAGGGCCATCGCCACCACGGCCAGGGCAACCATGACCTCGATCAGGGTGAAACCCCGCCCGTAATGCCTTGCCCGATGATGACCTTGTCTTGCCATTATCTGTATCCCGCTGCCTCGGCAGCTGCGTCAGCCTCGTCGCGATTGCGCCAGTGAATCTCGCTCATCATATCCACCTCGATCCGCTGGATCGTTTCCTCTTCGGTGAAGCCACCCTGTGATTCAAAGATCGCCAGCTCAAACGGGGTCGACTCACCGCTGGGATAAAACACCAACACCGGTGGAGTAGGCGTCAGATCCGGGTCATGTTCGTAGGGTTCATCCTCCACGATCATCTCCACCTGCAAGCGCGCCGGCAGGCAATGCTCCGGCAGGGATGATATTTCCTGCCAGGTATTATCGCGCCGCTGCTGCCACCGGTAACACCATTGCATATCAATGGAATCTGCGGCGGTGCGCGGCTCAAAAAACAGTCCGATAATCTGGCTGTTCAGCACTGTTTGCTCGGCAACAAAATTGGCCGTGAGCATGAAGTCTTCCGCTTCTTTGTGGGCGGCGGAAGCGCCGTCATCACCGCCGACCGACAGAGAAACCACCCCCAAGGAAAAACCGAGGATCAGGATAACTACCATGATCTCCAGCAGGGTGAATCCACCTTGCCGGCGTTGCCTTGCTTTGTTATCCACAGGATTAATCACAGGCTTGCCCACAACCTTACCCCCAGGGTTATCCACAAAGGCGTTGGCAAGCTCAGTGCACACTCAGAAACCCGTTCTATTCCGACTGGGCCGGCTGATCCCAGATGCTGATATCCGCATTGGGGCCTTCGCCGCCGCTGACACCATCTGCACCCAGGGTATAAATGTCATATTCATGCGCTTCGCCGGGGCTGAGGTACAGGTAGGGGCGCCCCCAGGGGTCCTGTTGCAGGGTTTCGATATAACCTGTGCTTTTCCAGTTGCGTGGAATCGGGGCGATGCTGGGTTTGGTTACCAGCGCTTCCAGACCTTGTTCGGTATTGGGATAGACGAAGTTATCGATTCGGTAGAGCTTCAGCGCCGTTTGGATGGATTTGAAGTCCGCCTGGACTTTCTGGATACGGGCTTCATCTGCACGATCCAACACCGCCGGCGCCACAATACTGGCCAGCAGGCCGATGATGATCACCACCACCATGATTTCGATCAAACTGAAACCCGCCTGCCGACGCATTCCCTTGTGGTTGGACATAGATTGATTAACAGCTTTCATAGTGACTCCCATAACGATTCGAATAAAAAATGCTCGCTACATCTTGTTTGGTTAACCCGATCGGTTGACCGGATGTTAAATCAGGCTATTCATCTCAAAGATCGGCTGCAGGATAGCCATTACAATCAGGCACACCGCCAGGCCCATAAACACAATCGTCAAAGGCTCCAGGAGGCCCATGGCCATACCGAGCATCATCTCCAGTTCCCGCTCCTGGTCCTGGGCCGCATTATCCAACTGTTGCGGCAGGGTACCGTTGGCCTCACCGCTGGATACCAACTGCACCAGAAGGGGCGGGAAGGTGCCGGCATTTTCCATGGCGCGATACAGGCTACTCCCCTCGCGCACTGCTGCCGCGACCTGCTCACAGGATTCCTGCAGCAATTTATTACTCATCACCTGACCGGCAATATTCAATGCCTGCAATAGCGGTACACCGCTGGAGGACAGCAGGCTCAGCGTGGCCGCGAAGCGGGCGCTGTTAATCTGCCGTACCAGATTGCCGATCACCGGCAGACGCAACTGCCAGCTGTGCCAGGTGCGCAAGCGGTTTTCGTTGCGCAACAACCGCTTGATCCCAAACACCAAACCGATCAGGGCAATTACACAATAGATGCCGTAATTGACCACAAAATCACTGGTGACAATCAATGCCTGGGTCAGCGGCGGCAGGTCACGCTGGCTGTGAGCAAAGATGCCCACCAATTTGGGCACCACAAAGGCCATCAAAGCCGCAATCACCGACAGGCTGATAACCAATAGCACCACCGGATAAATCATCGCCATCTTCAGGCGTTGCTGCACCTGCTGGCTGGTCTGGGTGTAGTCGGCGAGTCGTTCCAATACCGGTCCGAGGTACCCGGAACTTTCGCCGGCCCGCACCAGGGCGCGATACATTTCATTAAATGCCGCCGGGTTTTCCCCCAACGCTTGGGCCAGGCTGAAACCTTCCAGCACCTTGGTGCGCACCTGCAGCAGAATCTGCTTGATGTTCTGTTTGTTCTGTTGGCGCGCGGTCGCATGGAGCGCTTCATCCAGCGGCAAACCGGAGCGCACCAGGGAAGCCAATTGCCGCGTAATCAAGCTGAGATCCCGCGTATTAAGGCGTTTTCCCCAGCGGCTGCGCATGCCGGAGAAGCTGGAATCCTCAGTACCCTTGATGGCCTTTCCGGTAATGCTGATGACTTCCAGCGGCTTGAGTTTTTTCGCGCGCAACTGACTGCGCACCTGGCGCTCGGAATCGCCCTCCAGGATGCCCTTGACGGCTTTACCCGTCTCATTCAATGCGCGGTAACTGTATGCACCCATGCCTTAACGTGAGTCCCCATTGTGGTCAACTTGCTATTTATAACGGCTATAGCTGCGTCGTCACACGCAGCACTTCTTCGATGCTGGTAATACCTTTGAGTACACAATTACGGCCATCGTCACTCATGGACGGACTGTGTTTACGCGCTTCTGCCAGCAATTCCTGCTCACCCGCCTGCTCGTGGATCAGGTGGCGCAAGCGCTCGTTAATTTCGATTAATTCGTAGATACCCTTACGGCCGCGATAACCCTGGCTGTTGCAGTGCTTACAGCCCACCGGGCGCCAGATGCTGGCATTGGCCGGGAGCTTGAGCATGTCCCGCTCCGCCTCGCTGGGGGTGTAGGGTTCTTTACAGTGTTCACACAATACCCGCACCAGGCGTTGGGCCATGACCACTTCCAGGCTCGACGCCAACAGGAAGGGCTCCACGCCCATGTCTTTGAGACGCATCACCGCCCCGATCGCGGTGTTGGTGTGCAGGGTCGATAACACAAGGTGACCGGTCAAACTCGCCTGGATGGCGATCTCGGCAGTCTCGCCGTCACGAATCTCACCCACCATGACCACGTCCGGGTCCTGACGCAGAATGGCGCGCAGACCGCGTGCAAAGGTCATCTCTACCTTTGGGTTAACCTGGGTCTGACCGATACCGGGCAACAAATATTCCACCGGATCTTCAATGGTCAGGATATTGCGACTGCGGCTGTTGATGTGGCTCAGGCCCGCATACAGGGTGGTGGTTTTACCGGAACCCGTGGGGCCGGTCACCAGGATGATGCCGTGGGGTTTCAGCAGCGCCCGCGACAGGCCGTCGTGGACATTCTTGGGCATCGCCAATTGTTCCAGCTTGAGCTGGCCAGCGGCCTGGTCGAGCAGACGCAATACGATACGTTCACCGAATGCCGAGGGGATGGTAGAAACCCGGATATCCACCGCGTGGCCCGCCAGGCGCACCGTGATACGGCCGTCCTGCGGCAGCCGTTTTTCGGCAATATCCAGACGCGCCATCACCTTGAGACGCGAAACCAGCACCGGAGCCAATTCCGGTTTGGGAGACAATACTTCGGTTAACACACCATCGATGCGGAAACGCACGGATACGCGATCTTCAAAAGGCTCCAGATGGATATCCGAAGCGCCTTCCCGCACCGCCTGCGACAGGATGGCATTAATCAAACGGATAATGGGCGCGTCATCATCACCGGCCAGCAGGTCGGTGCGATCTGCCAGGTCATCCGCAAGGGAGGAAAGATCGTATTCGGCACCCAGGTCTTCCGCCGCGCGCTGGGCCGCACCTTCACCGCTTTGGTACTCACGCGTCAGGCGGCGCTGGAAGTCATCGGCGGGGACTTCTTCCATCTGGAAATCCGAGCCCAGATAACGCTGTAGTTCCAGCAGCACATCAATGGTTAAGCCGGGGCGATAAAGCAGTTTGCGCCCACCTTCTTCCTCCAGCATCACGCCGTGGGTGGTGGCAAAGCTGAAGGGCAGGCGCGCGTGTTCCGCTGCCGCTGCGCTGGCAGCCTGTTCTTCGTCCTCTGACAGCGTTGCGGCGGCCAGAGGTTCTTCGAGTGTGGCCAACTCATCCGTCACGGCGATTACTCCTCTGCCGGTGGATCGATGGAGTTGGAGCGCAAGTCAATAACCTCGGCAGGTAAGGATTTCTTGGCTTCAGCTTCGCGCGAGGCTGCTACATCAGCCCACTCGGGTAACACGGGAATAGCGCGACTGTTCACCAGGATGCCCGCACGACGACGCTGCTCCAGCTGGATATCGCGGATAGCGCTGTATTTTTCCGCCGTTGCGCCGGTCAGCATCTTGCCGTCTTCCACGACGGTAGCGCGGATAAATACCAACAGATTGGTTTTGATCACGTCCGATGTCTGACTGCGGAACACATTGCCGATGACCGGAATGCTACCCAGGATAGGCACTTTCAGGTCGGTGGTCTGGACCTCGTCTTTAATCAGACCGCCCAGCACAACCACTTGGCCATTCTCGGCGAGAATCTGGGTTTCAATGGTGCGCTTGTTGGTAATAAAGCCCCGTGTGCTGGTGTCCTGGATGCTCGATACTTCCTGGCTGATGTCCAGAACCACACTATCTCCATCGTTAACATGCGGGGTGACTTTTAACATCACACCCACGTCTTTACGTTCGATAGTGGTAAAGGGGCTGGTGGGGTTGGTGGTACCACCGGTTGAGGTGTAGGAGCCCGTTTCAAACGGCACTTCCTGACCCACAGAGATGGAGGCTTCGTGGTTATCCGTGGTTAACAAATTCGGTGTGGAGAGAATGTTGGTCTTGTTGTTTTCCTGCAGCAGCTTGATCAAACCGAGGAAGTCAGTACGGTCACCCAAACGACCGATACCGAATGCCTGGCCCGCAATACCGCTAAGGCCAGCGGCCAAATCCTCCAAGCCAGCATCACCCTCTTCAAACGCGGCACCGGCAACCGTGCGCAAGGTGCCACCCGTACCGCGAGTAGAACTGCCGAAGCCGTATTCGCTGTCGCGATACATCCACTCGATGCCCAGCTCTTTGCCGGTGTTCTCTTCAATTTCCACAATTATCGCTTCCACCAGCACCTGGGCGCGGCGGATATCGAGGCTCTCAACCACTGTCAGCAAAGACTCCATTACGTCGCTGTCTGCGGTAATCAGGACTGCATTGGTATCTGCATCAAACTGGATGCCGGCGGTACCGCCAGGCGCCTGGCCCTCTACCGGCTTGGCCTGGGCGAGGTTTTGCACCATGCCGGTCAACACCTTGGAGACTTCTTCCGCCTTGGCGTACTTGAGGTACACCACGCGCATGTTGCTGTTCTTGGTTTGTGGACGGTCCATCTGGTCGATCAGCATCTTCACTCGCTGGCGCTGCAAGTCATCGCCGCTGATGATCACACCATTGATGCGCTTGTCCGCTACCAGCACCACCGGTGAGGTGGTTGTGCCCCGGTTCGGATCGGGTTTTTCCAGGGTGGTGATGATGTTCACAATGTCCGCCGCCTGGGCGTAACGCAATTCAATCAGTTCGGTGCCGATCACCGCTGATTGGTCGATCTTGGCGATCAGTTCGTTCAAGCGAATGATGTTGGCGCGGGTGTCGGTGATGATCAGCGCGTTGCTGGAATCGTACGCGGAGATATGGCCGTATTGCGGCACCAGTGGACGCAGGGTCGGCAACACCTTGGCTGCGCTGATATTTTTAAGCTGGATAACCTGGGTGATGTAGGTATCGTCAACTTCGGTCACATTGGTTTCGTTGGGTACGGGCAGCGAGCGGGCGTCGCGGTTGGGGACGATGCGCACGACCGAGCCGCTTTCTATCGCGGTGTAACCATGCACATCCAGCACAGAAAGAAACAGATCGTAGAGTTCTTCACTATTGAGCGGCTTGGCGGAGATAACCTTGACCGGTCCGCGTACCTTCGGGTCGATGATGATGGTTTTGCCGGTGGCATCCGCCATGAATTTGATGACTTGCTGGATATCCGTGTCATTGAAGTTGACCGTCCAACTTTGCTCTGCGGCGACCGTGTTGAAGCCCAGGCACAATGCGATCAGCACGGCGGCGAGCTTGGCAGGTTTATAACGAAGGTTCACTGGACATCCTCACTTATTGAAGCACAACATCGACAGACAAGACGCTACCACCGCGTTTAATTTCGAGGCTGGCGGAAGTTGCATTGCTCATATTTTTATAAATTTCCATGACTTTACCAGGGCTGGTGAGCGGCACACCGTTTACTGCCGTGACGATATCGTCCGGCTGTAAACCCAGGGCTGAAAACTGCTCCGCGTTGCGGCCGGGGCGGATCTTGTAACCCACCACCTGACCACCTTCGCGGTGGATACTCATCGCCACGACATCCGCCAACGAACGGGCCACCTCACCGGAAGGGTCAGCAGAACCCATGGGATTGGCATCGGGTGAAGGTGAATCGTATCCGGGATTCTGATCTACAAATAAGGGCTGTTGCCCGCCGCTTTCTGCATTTTCGTCCGTCCAGCTGCGCCCCGTATTCTGTTCGGCCGGCGGCACATAGGGTGCGGCAATACGGGCGTTAGGATCATCTTTATAGAGCCAGAGTGATTCATAACGGCCGTTGTTGTTCAGTATGACCCGCAGGTCCAGCACCTTGGCCAGGGTCACACCGCGACCCACCGGCAATTCATCGCCGGGCGCATAGACATCGGCTTCGGCACCGTTGGCAATGATGGCGCGGGCCGAGGCGTCATTGCTGCTGCCGATCACGCCGCGCAACACCAGGTTTAACTGGGTATCCACTGCATCATTCTCGATCACCGAGGGCGCCGGTGCAGCGGCGGCCTGTTCGGCAGCGGCGGCATCCATCTTGCCGAAGACTTCGGCTTCCGTCAGGGAGGCAATATCGATGGGCGGAGCGTCACTGGGAGACTGGCCCGCCGGCAGGGCGATCGCAGAAGCCGTTGCAGCCGGAATGTCCGGCGTCGGCGCCACCAGCCAGAACAGTCGCGCAAGACTGTGGCTCAACCATACAACCAGTAACAGGGTAACCAGCCACTTCCATCGCTCCAGCGGCACCTTGCCCAACAGGGCGGCACCACGACGCAGCACCTGCTCGAATTGAGCCGTGCGCTGATCCAGTGCCAACCGGGGAGAAATGAATTTATCTTGCATAAACGTGATCGTTACCCTTTACCTGCACGGAAGCGTGCTGACCGCTTACAGCCCAAGCCCAGGAGGCCCACAGGCAGAGACTTTATTATTGAATAAAGCGCCGGATTGTACTCCATCTATATACCAAATGCGAAAGCTCATCCCGACAACCCTGTCAAGCTAATTCTAAGCAAGACGTTCACTGTGAAGACTTTCGACTCAAAAGCTACGGGAGTTTGCAACAAGCGGCGATTGGAGCAAACCAGATTAGTAAAGTTTCTTTACACAATGAGGATGAATTAACAATTTAGTGCCAGTTTTCCGGTGAAGCCAGTAAAAACATTAGCAGATATTTTCATAGATGAGCGCCGTTAAGACCCATGCTTGCACGGATTTAATGAACCTTGGCTGAACAACCGGCCGCCCCTGTACCTGGGGAACATGGATCAATAGTGTTAAGGTGAAGTGCTAACATTTGTTAATCCGGACCCAACCGGGAGACACCCATCCATGCAGTTCATCATCAAGCTCGCCGCCTATTTGCGTTATTTTCTTCCCCTTCTTTTCCTGCTGTTCGCCCTGCCCGCTACCGCCGCTGCGAATGAAGATGAGCGGGCCGAGAAGTTATTCCAGCGGTTTTTTGATGAAGCGCTGGTGCGCAGCCCGATGAAGCAAACTTACCTCGGTCTCAAAACCAACTACGGACAATGGGATGATCTCAGTGCGGCTTACCAGCAACAGACTGACCAGTTACTGCGCAACCAACTCCAGGGTTTGTATCAACTGGATATAAAAAAGCTGAGCCCGGAAAACCGCTTCAATTATTACCTGATGGAAGCGACCCTGAAACAGCGCATCGATCAATACACCTGGCGACACTACCTTTACCCGGTCAATCAAATGTTCGGCACCCATACCGAGATCGCGTCGCTGCTGATGAACTCTCACAGGATTGATGGGATTGCCGATGCCCACGCATATATCCAGCGCATCAATGGCGTGAACACCCTGTTGCACCAGGTGGTCGACCAGCTCAAGGAAAATGCGCAGGCCGGGATTGTGCCGCCCGGATTTGTATTTCCCCTGGTGATCAGCAGTTGTGAAAATTTACTGCAAGGCCAGCCATTTAATGGCCAGGAAGATAGCCCGATCCTCGGCAACTTTCGCACCAAGATCACGACCCTGAACCTGCCCGCCCAAGAGCAACAGGCGTTATTGCAACAAGCGTCCCACGCCTTACAGCATTCGTTTGAGCCCGGTTACCGCCACTTGATCCGCTATCTAAAAGCATTGGAACAACAGGCTGACGCG
Organism: uncultured Cellvibrio sp.; assembly: GCA_946481735.1. The sequence continues at coordinate 8,785 of CAMLOU010000060.1, read as the reverse complement.
CGCGATGGTGTGTGGAAATTTCCCAAAGGAAAAGACTACTACCGTTTTGCACTGGCTTTTAATACCACCACGGATTTAAGCGCTGATGACATCCACGCGCTTGGCTTGGCGGAGGTAGAACGTATCCATGGCGAGATTCGCCGCATCATGCAGCAATTAAAATTTACCGGCAGCGTGCAGGATTTTTTTCGCTTCATGCGCGACGACCCGCGTTTTTATTTTCCCAATACCGATGCCGGTCGGACAGCTTATCTGACCGAAGCAACGCGCATTATTGATGCGATGCGCGAGCATCTGGACGAACTATTTATTTCACAACCCAAAGCACAATTACTGGTTAGCCGGGTTGAGCCCTTCCGTGAAAAAACAGCCGGCAAGGCTTTTTATCGCCGCCCGGCAGCCAAGGGTACACGGCCCGGCGTCTACTACGCCAACCTGTACAACATGCGGGCCATGCCGATCTATCAGATGCAGGCCCTGGCTTACCACGAAGGTATACCCGGCCATCATATGCAGATAGCGATTGCGCAGGAAAAAACGGATCTACCGGTGTTCCGGCAACACGTACGTTACATCGCGTTTGTAGAGGGCTGGGCGCTCTACGCAGAACTCTTGCCCCTGGAGCTGGGTTTGTACAAAGACGCCTACGCTGAATTTGGCCGGCTAGCCCTGGAGCTTTGGCGGGCCAGCCGGCTGGTAGTGGATACCGGCATTCACGCACAGCGCTGGAGCCGGGAAAAAGCCATTCACTATTTGCTGGAGAACACCCCCAACACACGGCAGGACATTGTTAAATCTGTGCAGCGCTACATCGTTATGCCTGGCCAAGCGACAGCGTATACCCTGGGGATGAAAAAAATCCTCGCGTTGCGCGAATACGCCCGAGCTGAATTGGGGACGGCTTTCGACCTGCGTCTTTTTCACGAACAGGTATTGCAGGGCGGCGCTATGCCGTTGACGTTATTAGAAGACCATATAAAGGACTGGGTCAGCACCACCAAAGCGCAACGAAAACCGGAATAAAATTTTTCGCTCCCCGGCGGCCGCCCATTACCGGGGAAATATTTAATCGCTATACTGAAATTGCTGTAGAACACTGAATGATTCAGCGACGGTTGTGCCTGACAGCCAACCGACGGTTTGGGAAAACGGATATACAAAAAGGGTTTCAGTATGAGCATCAAATTGATTGCCGGAAGCCTCGCCGCTTTCCGGCTCGTTAAACGTTACCGCAAGTTTATCTTCTACGTCATTCTCGCTGTGATCATCAGCATGATGGTCAGCCTCGCCATAGGCAAGATCTATCAACATTGGGACAACGATCCGGATCGCGGAGCCATGCCCATCGAGAACGGGCTCTTTGGCGAAAGTTATTCAACGCCGATCTATCTCGAACAAGGATGGGATGCCGCAGACAGCCTGTGGTTTTACAACACCACCCAGGGTTCCGGTTTACTTCCCTACGATTTTTTTCTGGTGCTAGAGCAAGCCGATGCCATCACGCTGCTGCGCGACCCGCAGCAGATGGATGCGTTTCGTTACCTTCCGCAAAAGCCGACCTTTTTTAACCCTGACGGTTTGCCGGTGGGCTTCGTTAAGGATACCTATCAGGGCATGGACTACGTCGGTTACACCTGCGCCGCGTGCCACACCAGCCAGGTCAATTACCAAGGCAAAGCGATGCGCATCGATGGCGGACCGGCGATGGCTGATATGGTCGGTTTCCTGGTTGCATTGGAAAAATCACTCAAGGCAGTCGCGGCACCCGGCGAAAAACGCGAGCGGTTTATTCAGCGCGTGCTCGATCTGGATAACAGCTATGACGATGAAAAATCCATCGCCGCCGATATCGAGAAATGGGCCTATAACATCGAGCTTTACAACACCATCAACCACAGCCATATCGACTACGGTTTTGCGCGGCTGGATGCCTTCGGCCGTATCTACAATCGCGTCTTGCAGCATGTACTTAGCAAGAAACAAATGCGCGATGTCTTGCTTGATGTGATATCGGCCACCAACCAGCCCTTATTGACCACCGAGCAAGTGGACCTGGTACTCAAAGACATCAGCAACACCATCATTGGCGATAAAGAATTCGCGCTCATCTCGCAACGGCTGGAGTCGGATGCACCCGGCTATCCGAACCTGTCACAGCGGCAAATGTTGCGCGTGCGCAATTCGATCTTTAACGAGCCCAACGCACCGGTCAGTTATCCCTTCCTGTGGGACATTGCCCATTCGGATTACGTACAGTGGAATGGTCTGGCGGGTAATTCCGGGGTAGGCCCCCTGGGGCGCAATGCCGGCGAGGTGATCGGTGTCTTCGGCATTCTCGATTGGACGGCTAAAAAGCCCGGCTTCAGTTTATCTGCACATTTGACCGGGCAAAGCAAAAAGCAGGAGCGCGTCGACTTCAAATCCTCGATTGACCTGGTCAACCTTGAGCGGCTCGAATCCCATCTGAAAAGTCTGCAGTCCCCGCAGTGGCCGCAAGATATTCTGGGCAAGATCGATCAGGAAAAAGCAAATCGCGGCCGGGTGATCTATAGTCATTACTGTCAGTCCTGCCACGAGATTATTGACCGCTCCGCTTGGGATCGGTTGGTCATCGGCAAGATGTCCAATATTGACGCGATCGGTACTGATCCGGTCATGGCGCGCAACAGTGTCGATTACAAAGGCAAGTCCGGCAATTTCGTCCACACTTACCAGACCACCGATGTGGGGCCGCTGGTGCTGGAAGAAAATGCACCCGTGATCCAGATACTCACCTCGGTGACCACCGGCGTGGTGAGTACGGAAGATGCGGACAAATGGGCGTTGCGACGCGGGCTCGACTGGCTGTATACCCTGGCCATGTCGTTCTTTGATAACGACATCAAGCCGAGCATGAAGGCGGGCAACTACAAGCCGGATACCACCGCGAACCCTTATGATTCGCTGCTGTCCTACAAGGCTCGCTCGCTCAACGGTATCTGGGCCACCGCGCCCTATCTGCACAATGGCTCGGTGCCAACCATGTATGACCTGCTCCTACCCAGGAGGCAGCCGGGTGATCCGGATGAAGGTGCGTATCGCCCCGATGACTTTATGGTGGGCAGCCGCGAGTATGACCCGGTGAAGATGGGCTTTCGCTCCGAGGGTTATGACGGCTTTCGGTTCCAGACCTTCCGGGCCGGCGATATGAACGGCGGCCACGAATACGGGGCTGGCCCAACAACACAGCCAGATGGTACAGTGTTGCCCGCTTTGACCGAGCAGCAGCGCTGGGATTTGATTGAATTTATCAAGACCCTGTGATGCCAGGGCGCCGTTCCCGGGAGCGGCGCCCGCTAATCAAAAACCCATTCTGGTAAGGGATTTTGTATAAGGAATGTTTTCTGTAAACCGGTTGATTGGCCGTCCCCTTTTCATCGGCACTTTTGGCTGATAGGACGGCTGACAATATTCATTCTTTATTTACATTGATCCTGAAACCCTATGTTGAACACGAAGTACTTCCAACGGCTGAAAACAATCCTGGCTTCCAGCTTATTGTCGCTGACTCCCCTTACGCTCCATGCCTTCGAACTTCCCGGTGCGAATATTGCGGACAATGATCGTTACGATACCTTGCCGCCCATGATCGCCGAAGCACTGGCCCAGCTATCGACACCGGCCAGTACCACACCCGCCTATATCACCGAATTCGAGCAATACATTGCCCAGACGGTTGCGCCCAGTGTGCCCGGTGCGGCGCTGCTGGTCGTCGCTGATGGCAAGGTGCAGGTAATGAACGGGTACGGCGTAAGAAAGGTGGGCACCCATGATCCGGTTACGCCGGATACGGTATTTCGCCTGGCCTCGGTCTCCAAGACCATCGCGTCTGCCGCCGCCGGATTGCTGGTTCAGGAAAACAAGCTGCTGTGGGACAGCCCCGTTGCCAGCACCTTGAGCAACGTCAGTTTTAAAAACGCCCAGTACGGCAAGCTGATTACCGTGCGCGATATCCTCGCCCACACCACCGGCCTGCCAGCCCATGCGTACACCAATTTGATTGAAGCACGCGTGCCCTATGAAGAGGCAGTCAAACGCCTCGGTACACTGGATTTTACCTGCCCGCCCCACCGCTGTTATGGCTACCAGAATGTGGTGTTCAGTTTGATTGGCGACATCATCTACGCCAAGAGCGGCAAGACCTACGAGGACTTTGTTGTCGAGAACCTGTTTCGTCCCCTGGGTATGAGCAGCGCCTCCTTCGGCCTGGAAGCCCTGGAGCAAAACCGCAACTATGCACAGCCCCATGTATGGCGCAGGGGGCAGTGGAAGAACGTCAAGATCAACACCAATTATTACAAGGTCGCACCCGCCGCCGGAGCCAATGCCAGCATTCGCGATATGGCTTCCTGGATGCTCGCGCACCTGGGCCAACGCCCGGATGTGCTACCCACAACCACGCTCGATGATATGCAGGCCAAGGTCATCAAGACCTCGGTAGCGCGCTCCCATTACGGTGTGCAAAAAAATATGATCGATACCTATTACGGCTTGGGCTGGCGGGTATTTGATTTCGGCGCCCACAAAAATTTTGTGCACCATGGCGGCTGGGTTCAGGGTTACCGCGCTGAGATGGTTTTTAATCGTGACCTGCAAATCGGCATGGTGTTTCTCACCAATTCCGAAACCCGTCTTGCGCGCGATGTGATCCTGAATTTTGTAAACCTGTATGAGAAACATCGCCAATCCGAAATGACGCCGCAGCTATTGCGCGCCGATGCCAAAACCCACTAACCGGCCAGTTGTTGTAAAAACAATAAGGCACCGGTGATGATGGTCCATACCAGGCCGCCAAGGGCGATGACGCTGACCACCGTCATCGCCAGACCGGTCACGATAAATGCCCCATCTTTTTCAATCAATCCCAGGGCCAGTAACACCACGGCAAAGCCGGGAAAAAAATTGCCAAAAGGAATCGGCAGGATCAACAGCAAGGCCAACAACAAACACACACCACCTAACCAGCGCTCGGCACGGGGCGATGTCAGCCAGGACCAACGGGGCTTTAAGCCCCGCTCCAGTTTTGCCAGCCAGGGCGCCGCGCGTTGAATTAATTTTTTAAAGCCTGTGCCACTGAACGAACGCCGCCGTATCCTTTCCGGTAAATACAATCGCCGCAAACCACCGATCATTTGTATCGCGATCACAATCAACACAATGCCGGTCACTGTGGAGACACCGGGAATACCAACGAGGGGAATGGAATTGGGCAAGGCGAACAGCAACAATAAAAAACCGAACGACCGGTCGCCCAATAACTGATCCAGTTCCCCCCACTGGATACGCGCCCGATCAAGACTAGCGGCAAAAGCCAACAATACCGTGGAGAGATTCTGTGGCTCATTGGCGGGTTCAGGCAACGACATTCGGCAATCACTCCTTCACCACACCAGTGGTTGACTTATGTTATTGTCCGCGCAGTGAAACCTGACGGGTTCAATACCTTCAATACGCAGTGAGTGCACCGGTTATGCACATCGACTTTATTCACTCCATTCATACCCTCAGCGCAGCACAATGGAATGCGCTTTGCCCCACCGACTATCCGTTTATTCGCCACGAGTTCCTTGCTGCACTGGAAGACAGCAAGAGTACGACACTCGCCAGTGGCTGGCAGCCCCATCACCTGATCATGCGCGATGCGGATATTGTCGTGGCGGCAATGCCGTTGTTTATCAAACACCATTCTTACGGTGAGTATGTGTTTGACTGGGCGTGGGCCGACGCCTGGCAGCGGTATGGACTTTCCTATTACCCGAAGCTGGTTTCTGCCATTCCCTTTACGCCTTGCTACGGACCGCGTCTGTTGGTGAACCCACACACAAATGCGAACGATGTGCTTCCGATTCTGGTTGAACACCTGCAACAACATAGTCTCCAACAGGGATTTTCCAGCTGGCACTGCCTCTTCCCCGACGAAGCATTAAAAGAGCAGTTGAGCACTATGGCTATAAGACCGCGCCTGGGCTGCCAGTTTCACTGGTTCAATCGCAACTATAAAAATTTTGACGATTTTCTCGCGCGCATGTCATCGCGCAAACGCAAGAATATCCTCAAGGAACGGCGCCATGTCCAGGAGCAAGGTTTTACTTTTGAGTGGAAACGGGGCGCCGCGATAAGCGCTGATGACTGGGATTTTTTCGCTGAGCTGTATCGCCTGACTTACCTTAAACGTAGCGGGCACAGTGGCTATTTGCAGCGGAATTTTTTTCATCGGCTTGGCGCAGATTTGCCCGACAACACGCTGCTGACTATTGCCAAACACCAGGGCTCAGCCGTTGCTGCCGCACTCTATTTACAGGATATAACAACACTCTATGGGCGTTATTGGGGCTGCCGGGAAGAGTTTGATTTCTTGCATTTTGAAACCTGCTATTACCAGGGCATTGATTATGCTATCGCACAGGGTTTACAACGCTTTGATGGAGGAGCACAGGGCGAGCATAAAATCCAACGGGGCTTTGAACCCATCGCCACCTGGTCGAATCACTGGATTGCCACGGACACATTTCGCACGGCGATTGATCGGTTCCTGATTGAAGAAAGCCACAGCGTTATGCAGTACCTGTCGGCGGCCCAGGAATACCTTCCGTTTAAACAAGATGACCAGGCTTGAATTAAGGCTCAAATAATTCGGGATTGTAGCGCTTCACTTTTTTCATCCAGTCTTCCTGCGGCTCGTGCGGCGTTCCCGGTGGCAATAAGGGATTGTGAATGTGGATCGCGCGCCGCCCTTGCAAATCCAGATTTGTAATAGCGTCGACAATCAGAGGATGACGGTAGAAGTAGCGATCATAAGAACCATCGCGCATCATCGCACGCAAACCGACTTCTATTCGCTGCGCCAGTTTTTCGTTATCTTTTTTGACAAAAAAGTACAAGGGTGCCGGATACACCAATACCAGATCGCGTTCTACGACGATATTTTTATCGTTGTTGTGGCGCAACTCTGACAAGATCTGGTTGGACCCACGCGGAAAAAAATCAAAGCGCCTGGCGGCCAGCATCTTATACAGGGCTTCATAATTAGCACTGTTGACCACCGGGATTCCATTCTTCAGGAAAATCTCGACATCCGGCCAATCGGCACCTTGCCCGGCACGCAGGCTTTGCAAATCTTCAAGGTTGTTAATCTTCGAAAACAGCGGTTGATCGTCCGGGTGAATCAAAAAGGTTTTGTGCCCCATCAGACCTTTCAGCAACGGAATACGAATAGGGCGCAGCAATGCCTCACGCTCAATGGTGGTAGCGCCCCACAATAAATCCACGCCCTGATTGCGACTGATCAGTGCTGCGCTGCGCATACGGGTGAGCATGTGTTCGGTCTGATCAATCTCGCAAGGACCAAATTCCGCTTCAGTCCGTTTCAGGATCAAACGCAATAAATCGAGATAATAACTTTCCTGTTCCCAACTACTGGGTTTGGCTTTGGGCAGAATTAATTGCGGCGTTGCCGATGGATCATCCAGGCGATTGACACAAGCGAACACCTGACCTGCAACACAGGACAGGCTCAAGATTAACAACAGTGATAATTTGATCAATTTCATCAGCAATGGGTATTAATTTTTATCCCAGGCGTATATCCAGTAATCCTGACGTTCCAGGGGTACCGTGCGCGGCAACAAGGGATTGGTCAAATATATTTTGCGTCGCTCATCAATACGCACCCGTTTTATCGCATCAATAATGATCGGGTGTTGATAGAAATATTCATCAAATTTGCCGTTCGCCATAATGCCATGCAAGCCTTTTGCGAGACGCTGCTCCAGGTTGGTATTATTGATATTCACAAAAAAATAAACCGGCGCCGGGTAGACCAACACCAGGTCTTCTTCAATGTGCAAAGACACTTCCGGGTGATTGCGATATTCACTCCAGACTTCACTGGCGCCGCGCGGAAAAAAATCAAAGCGCTTGGCAGCTAACATGCGGAACAGGGCTTCATAATTACTTGAACTGACCGTTTCTATACCATTGGCACGCAATATTTTGTTATCCGGCCAATCCGTGCCAACCCCTGCGCGCAGCGTTTGTAATTCCTCCAAGCTGGTGATAGTGGAAAAGCGCTGTTGATCCTTTGGGTTGATCAGAAAAATTTTATAGCCCATCAAGCCTTTCAGTAACGGAATACGCACGGGACGCAACAAGGTTTCGCGTTCGATGCTGGTGGTACCCCAAAATAGATCGATGCCGAAATTATTGATCAACGCCACACTGCGCATGCGCGTCAGAATATTATCCGTGGCCACCACATCGCAGGGGCCGTATTCCAGCGCGGTTTCCGTGAGAATTAAATGCAGTAAGCCGGTGTAGTAGCTTTCTTTTTCCCAACTCGCCGTAGGTTCCTGCGGCACAACCAATTGTGGTATTCCGTCAATGCCCAACCGTTCGGAACAGCTTTGGGCCAACGGACTCAGCACGGCCAGTAAGATAAACCCCATAAGCGTTTTATAAAATCTGTGCTTATCCATATCAAACGACCAATCCCGGCGGATCATTGTTGTTATGTCCTAAGTATGGCCCAGATTAAATGAATGTATAGTGCGTGCCGAAGGGTGGGCGACATTTCCTTCGAAATTGGTTTTAATGGCACCCTTATCAACAAACCAACCGGCACGAAACATATGCGCCTTGTCCAGCCACTGCATCCACGTCGAATCCTGCAATCACTTGATGAGATTGATGAGACAGGAAATTCCTACAGCCTGACGCGTCGGCAGAGTCTGCGTCGCGTTTTTATTAC
>CAMLOU010000059.1 GCA_946481735.1 uncultured Cellvibrio sp. | reverse complement strand
TTTGAAACCTTGCAAACCGCCGAAGGTAAAGAGGCCTTGCGCGAACAGGCACTGGTAAAAATTCAGGAAGTCTTGCAGCAGGAAATAGGTAAACCAGGTATCGAACAGGTGTTGTTCGTCAACTTTGTGATGCAATAAAAACGTCAGAGGCAAGAGATCGTGCAGGATTTATTATCACAAGACGAAATCGACGCGCTGCTCCACGGCGTTGACGACGGCGATATCAATACCGATTCCGATGACGAGCCGGGTTCGGTACGCGCCTATGACCTGACCAGCCAGGACCGTATCGTGCGCGGGCGCATGCCTACGCTGGAGATGATCAACGAACGTTTTGCGCGTTATACCCGCATCAGCATGTTCAACATGTTACGTCGCACCGCCGACGTCTCCGTGGGCGGTATTCAGATTCAGAAATTCGGCGAGTATGTGCACACACTGTATGTGCCCACCAGCCTGAACATGATCAAGTTTCGCCCGTTACGCGGCACCGCGCTGGTTATTCTCGATGCACGCCTGGTCTTCAAACTGGTGGATAATTTTTTTGGTGGCGATGGTCGCCACGCCAAGATCGAAGGCCGTGAATTTACCCCGACAGAATTACGTGTTGTACAGATGGTACTCAACCAGGCATTTGTTGATCTGGCCGAAGCCTGGAAAGCGGTGATGCCGATTAATTTCGAATACATCAATTCCGAGGTTAATCCATCACTGGCCAACATTGTCAGCCCCAGCGAAGTCGTGGTGGTCAGCACCTTTCATGTCGAATTGGATGGCGGCGGTGGTGAAATTCACATCACCATGCCGTATTCCATGATCGAACCGATCCGCGAAGTACTGGATGCCGGTTTACAGAGCGACAGCGACGAGCAGGATGAGCGCTGGATTAAAGCTTTAAAAGAAGACGTGCTTACCGCCAAGGTTGATCTGGAGTGCGATATCGTTCGGCGTGAGATCACCCTGCGCGATATTGTTAACTTAAAGGCCGGCGATATCATTCCCATCGAATTCCCCGAACATCACGTGGTGACCGCCAATGGTGTGCCGATATTCCGCACCCAACTCGGCCAGCATCGCGGTAACCTCGCGTTGAAAATTTTTGAATTTATTGATCGTAGTAGCGCACAAAATATTTCTGGTACTGAAGGAGCCTCCCGTGGCAAAAGATGATATTGATCAAGACGCAATGGCCGATGATTGGGCCGCTGCCATGCAAGAACAGGCAGATGCCGAAGCGGCTGTCAGCGCCGTGGAGCTTGACGAATTTGACACGGAAGCGAAAAACGGCCCCAGTCCGGAACTGGAATTGATTCTGGATATTCCGGTGTCCATCTCTATGGAAGTTGGCCGCACCTCCATTACCATTCGCAATTTATTGCAACTGAACCAGGGCTCGGTGATCGAGCTGGATCGTCTGGCCGGTGAACCGCTGGACGTGCTGGTTAACGGCACATTGATTGCGCATGGTGAAGTGGTGGTGGTGAATGAAAAATTTGGTATTCGCATGACCGATGTGATCAGTCCATCTGAACGTATCAAAAAATTGCGCTGATACAGAGCGACCCAGGGTGATAATGAATCCGACTGCTGGAAAAAATTTACGCGCCCGCCGGGGTGCTTTGCTCGTAGCCGGTTTGTTGTTGTGTACTGTACCGGCGTTTGCTGACAGCGAACCGACAGCACCTGACATCAATCAAACCACACCGCAGGAAGCGGCTGCGCCTGTTGTACTACCTTCAACAGCAACATACTCAACCGTGCCGTCTTCAACAACAACGCCTTCAACGCAAACGGCTCCGGTCATGGAAAAAAAAGCGGGGCAGGGCGCTACGCGAATCAGTAGCAGCACGCACCTCGCCAGTGTAGCCATGGGCCTGGTGTTTATTGTTGCGCTTATCCTGGTGCTCGGCTGGTTTTTACGTCGTTTCAACCAGGGCGGCCTGTTCAACAATTCTTCCATCAAAATTATCGCGAGTCTGCCGCTGGGCACGCGCGAGCGTTTGGCCGTGGTTGATGTCGGGGGGCAACAATTATTGCTGGGCATTACCGCCACGCAAATTAATACGCTGCATGTTTTCAATGAGCCGATCCTTGCACCGGGTGACACATCACCGGCTGCGTCGGATTTCGGTAAAAAACTGATGACGCTGTTGCAACAAAAGAATAGCAAAACCTCAGCGGATTCCGCGGATAAAACCGCCTTGTAAGCGGCTGTGCTGCCTTTAACACTCTCGTTCCGGGAACGACACCATGCTGTATAAATTCATCATGCCTTGCCTGCGTTTATTGTTTATTGCCTGTGTATTGTTGGCAGTCAATGTGCACGCGCAAACCGATGCGCCGCTGGAGCCGGCACCACCGTCCGACAGCCAGGTAGGTGGCGCATTGCCGGCAATTCCCGGTTTGCCTGCGTTAACGGTCACAACCAACGCTGACGGTACCCAGGAATATACAGTGACCTTGCAGATCCTGGCGATCATGACAATGCTGACCTTCTTGCCGGCATTGTTGATGATGATGACGTCGTTCACGCGCATCATTATTGTATTTTCGATCCTGCGCCAGGCGCTGGGTTTGCAGCAGTCGCCATCGAACCAGGTATTGATAGGGCTGGCATTGTTCCTGACGTTTTTTATCATGCAGCCAGTGTTTAACCAGGTTAACGAAACCGCTTTGCAGCCCTACATCAACCAACAAATCAATGCGCAACAAGCCCTGGCGAATACCGCTGCGCCTTTTCATGCGTTTATGATGGGGCAGACCCGCGAATCCGATATTGCGCTCTTTGTCGGTATTGCCGGCAATCCGCCCATCGCTACGCCGGAAGAAACCCCCTTCAGCATTCTGGTACCGGCGTTTATTGTCAGCGAATTAAAAACCGCGTTCCAGATCGGTTTTATTATTTTTATTCCCTTTCTGGTGATTGATATCGTGGTATCCAGCGTCTTGATGGCCATGGGGATGATGATGTTATCGCCGCTGATTATCTCTTTGCCGTTCAAGATTATGTTGTTCGTATTGGTGGACGGTTGGGCCATGATTGTCGGCACACTCGCCGCCAGTTTCGGTGTATAGAGGACGCCCTTATGACTCCCGAAGTGGTCATGGATTTATTTGCCGATGCGTTTTACCTCACCATGCTGATGGTTGTTGTGATCGTCGGCCCCAGCCTGATTGTCGGTTTGGTGGTCAGTATGTTCCAGGCCGCCACGCAAATTAACGAACAAACCCTGAGTTTTCTGCCGCGTTTAATCATGACCATTGCGACCATCATGATGGTCGGTCCCTGGTTGTTGACAGAGTTTATGGATTTATTTGATCGACTGTTTACCAATGTCCCCTTTTTGATCGGCTAAGCATTCAGCATGAATGAACTTGTTGTCAGTGAAACCCAGCTTATGGCATTTATCGGTCAGTACCTCTGGCCGATGATTCGCATCAGCGGTTTTTACTTTATGGTGCCGGTGATCGGTGCTCGCACGGTACCGGCGCGGGTTCGCATAATACTGACATTATTCACCACGCTGCTGATTGTGCCCTTGTTACCACCTGCGCCTGTTGTGTCGTTAGTATCGGTCGAAGCCATGGTGATGCTGGTGAAGGAACTGCTCGTCGGTGTTGCCCTGGGTTTTATGTTGCAAGTGGTGATGCACGTGTTTGTGCTGGCCGGTCAATATATTGCCTTAAAGATGGGTTTGGGGTTTGCAGCCATGAATGATCCATCCAGCGGCGTCAGCGTCACGGTGTTATCGCAGTTTTATTTATTGTTATCGACGCTATTGTTTTTAAGCATCAATGGCCACGCCATTGTTATTCAATTGCTGGTGGACAGTTTTACGACGATGCCCATGAGTGGCTCCGGTCTAACCACTGACAGTTTTGTCCTGATTGTGAGCATGGGTTCCTGGATGTTCAGCGCCGCGCTGGTGATTGCCTTGCCATTATTTACCTCGCTGTTGATTGTGAATATTTCCTTTGGCGTGATGAGCCGCTCGGCGCCGCAGATGAATATCTTTGCAGTGGGTTTTCCCATTACCTTGCTGTTTGGCTTGTTGTTGATCTGGTTCAGTCTTGCCAATTTCTTGCCGGTGTTTGAATCACTGATAGAAGAGGGCATAGCGATGGTACAAACCCTGGTGGGAGTACCTTAATGGCTGAAGAAGATGACAACGGCCAGGAAAAAACGGAAGAGGCCTCCTCGCGAAAACTTGAAAAGGCGCGCGAAGAAGGCCAGATTCCCCGATCCCGCGACCTCACTACCACGGCAATTTTATTGCTAGGCACCATTGGCTTGATGGTGTTCGGCCAATACATGGGCGGCAAGCTTATGGAGGTTACACGCTACAACTTTACCATTCCCCGCGAGGCGATCTTTGATCCACAGACGATGATCGCCTATCTGTCAGCATCCATGTTCGATGGCTTGCTGAGTCTCTTGCCGTTGTTCGGCATGCTGTTAGTCGCGTCGATAGTCGGCCCCATTGCATTGGGCGGCTGGTTATTCAGCGGCAAAGCCATGGCGCCGAAGTTCAGCCGTATGGACCCGATTGCCGGGACCAAGCGCATGTTTTCCATGAAGGCGTTAGTTGAACTAGCCAAGGCGTTGGGAAAAGTTGCGGTGATTCTCGGTGCGACGATTTTGTTACTGCTGGCGTTTGAGCAAGCCATGTTTCGCCTCGCTGACGAAACCGTCAATAACGCCATTATTCACTCGCTCAAAATCAGCGGCTATGCGGCCATTATCTTATCAGCATCGACCATTTTAATTGCCGCTGTTGATGTGCCGTTCCAGATCTGGGATCACAATAAAAAATTAAAGATGTCGCGGCAGGAATTAAAAGATGAAGTAAAAGACACGGAAGGAAAACCGGAAGTAAAAGGCCGCATTCGCCAACTGCAACGGGAGATGGCCCAGCGCCGCATGATGTCCAATGTGCCCGATGCGGACGTGATCATCACCAACCCGACCCATTACGCCGTTGCACTGAAATACGACCCGGAAAAAATGGCTACACCCATCATGCTTGCCAAAGGCGGCGATCATGTTGCCTTGAAAATTCGTGAAATTGCCAAAGCCCACAAGATAGAAATTATCGAATCCCCCGTACTCGCCCGCGCGATTTATCACACCACCGACGTCGACCAGGAAATTCCCGCCGCGTTATACATGGCTGTTGCCCAAGTGCTCGCCTACGTCTTCCAGCTACGCAACTTCCGCCGCGGCAAAGGCGAGAAACCCACATACCCGCGTAATATCAAAATTCCCAAGAATATGCAGTTTGATTAATTCATCCAATTCTCCCGTAGGTCGGGTTAGCGCAGCGTAATCCGACACCCATTCCCGAAACATTCTCCTCAATACATTTCCCTGAAATCATCCCTTAAACCATTTGCTTACCTTCATCCTCAATCCCTATCAGTACCAGTCCATCCACCAAATGCCAACCAGTTGACATTTTTAAAATCTTGGCGCGTTTTCTCGCTTATTATCACACCGTCGCCGCTATAAGCCACTAAGGTTGTAATCACCTTCCGCGATTTTCACAATCATCAGGAAATGTCTTCACGCGATTCGGTGCACATGGCATCTGCAAGCGGGGAGTCTCACCAGTTCGGCTTGCCGACACTGTTCATGTATCAGCAATACAAGGTAATTGTCCGATGGATGGCATACTTTCGGGTTTTCCCTTTTCCCGTAAGAAGGATATCGCCGCACCCGACAGCAAAAAAAATTCTGACATTGACAGGAGCGATTCAATGCGTCTTACCAAGAATGAGCCTTCCCCTGCGTTTAGCAATGATCTCGACAACAATGATCCGATTCCTGCTTACAGCGGTATCGGCTCACCGGATGCGGGGAGTCGTGTTACAGAATTATCCCGCGCGAAAGCCGCCCCGACCGCTGTGATCGGCCCGAAGATTATGTTCAAGGGCGAATTGACCGGCGAGGAAGATTTACTGATCCAGGGTAAGGTAGAAGGCAGTATTGATCTTAAAGGTAATCACTTGACCATCGGCAGTCAGGGCGTGATCAAAGCGAACGTGGCGGCCAGAACGATTACCGTTGAGGGCAGTGTGGAAGGCGATATCGTTGCGGCAGAGCACATCGCTATCAAGAGCGCCAGCCGGGTTAAAGGCAACCTTAAAGCGGAGCGCGTCACGCTGGAAGACGGTGCGAAATTCCGTGGCTCTATCGACATGGATATGGATGCCGATACCAAACCTGAACCTAAAAGCAGCTATGGTTCATCCATTTTGCCGAAAGATGACAAGGTCGACGATATTGGTTAAATAAATTTGCTGTAATGCATTGCCGAGGCCGTGTTGGTTTTCCAGCACGGCTGTTTCGTTTTATAGGTTCTAAAAAGGTATTTGTTCACGGTGGCTGTGAAGGGTTTTATCGATAACGCAAACCAGTCGATGGAGGTTATCCATCGTTCGCCTGGTATCACCGCCATCTACAACGAGCTCAAAAGCTCCACTCACAACAGCGTGCTTGATCTCGGCTCTGCATCAGCTGCCAGCTTCCAGTTTTTTTCCCGCCTGAGTTGCCATATCCATTTTGAAAGCCTGGATAATTTTTTTGCGGAATGCGGCGAAGCATGGGTGTCCGGTGAAGCCTTGCGCGCCGGGTTGGATGACTATCTCTCGGCATTTACCGATACCAAACAGTTTGATGTGATCCTCGCCTGGGATATTTTTAACTACCTGGATCGCGAGACTTTGCAGTGGCTGATCGCACGCCTTAATCGTCACTGTCGCCCCAACACTTTGCTGCACACCATTAAATATGTGGGCCGTAACCTGCCGGCGGTGCCGCGTCATTTTCAAATACTCGATCAGTATCAAACCCGTATGCAGTGCGCCGGTGTGCTGTGTTCCCGACCTTTTGCGGGGATGGATACCGCTACCGTGCTGAAAAGTATGCGCACCTACACCATGGAATATACCTATATGCAGCAGGAGGGGATGGCGCAGGACATTACCGAACAAGTACTGCGCTATCAACCGGATGGGAAAAATACTAACCGCCAGATGGCCTCCGCCGAATTGCACAGTCTGCCGCATGCGACGCTGGCACATCGCTCCTATGTTCTTGAGCTGGTGTGCGAACACCTACAAAAAACGCCCGCAGCGACTGTGTTAGACCTGGGCGGTAAAGCGACACGCAACGGGGATTTTTTCTTGCGTTATGCGGAAAATTTTTATGTCGAAGATCTTCTGCCATCCTTGCATAAATCACCCACCGAAACAGAACCATCGTTAATTCGTCAGCATGCACTGCGTTTTGATCCGGCAGTTAAGTTCGATGTGATCCTGGCGTGGGATGTCTTTAACTTTTGTAATAGCGAGCAGTTGTCGGCCGTGTATGAGAAGTTACGTGCGCATATGCATGAAAACACGCTGGTATTTGCTTTTTTTTACACGGGTGCGGAAGTGCCGGAGCGATCACAAAAATGTTACGTGCAGGATGATAAGACCATCGCGTTATTACCTGCTCCAAAAAAGTCAGCCGCTGATAGTGAATTTACCGCCGTCAGTTTGCTGAGAATCTTCCGCGACTTTTCCCTGGCTAACACCTGCATCATGAAGCCGGGTATGCAACGGGGAATTTATGAATACCTTTTTCAGTCGCGCATTTCTTGCGTATAAAAATTCATAAACGGGTTATTACCCATCGAATATTTCCTCTCGCTATGAGTATTGCGCTGGTCATGGTAAATCGTACTTGACCTGTCATTGACTCTCACCGACTCGAACAATACATTTCCTATGGTTGAACGCGATCAGTTCAACAAAATATAACAAACACATCAACCATATATTAACCGGTGAGAGGGTTACATTATGTGTCATTTACGTCTGTCAGCTGCCGTTCTGGCGCTGGCATCTGCTTCTTTTATGTCTGTTGTTTCCGCCGATGTGACGATTCAGGAAAATGCACCCGGCTTTTGCAGTTACGATGGTGTTATCAGTACCGCCAACAACGGTTATACCGGCGTTGGTTATGTCGATATTGATAACAGCGGCGGGATGGGTATTTCCTATGAAGTCAGTGTGCCCGCCAGCGGCAGTTATGCCGTCAGCTTTCGTTATGCCAATGTCGGTTCTACCAGCGCGGCACTGGTGGTCAACGGTTCGTCCGGCAGCTTGTCGTTCCCGCGCACAGCGTCTTTATCTGCCTGGAACAGTGTCGGTAAAACGGTGAACCTCCATGCGGGTATTAATCAATTGCGTTTGCGTGCCACCGGCTCACAGGCTATTGCCAATATTGATTCCATGACGGTCGTTGGTAATGTATCCGCCGGTACTTGTGGTGCTGCTTCATCAAGCAGCGTTGCTTCGTCGGTTGCGCCACCGTCTTCCAGCAGTTCGGCAGGGCAATCCAGTTCCAGCATTCAGGCGAGTTCCAGTTTGCAATCGAGCTCAATCGCTTCGAGTTCGGTTCCAACTTCATCCGCATCATCGAGCAATTCCAGTACAACGCCGATAGGTGAAGTACCGGATTTTTCTATGATCGGTTTTGCAACTGTTCCGGCCTTGGGTGTGCCGACAACGACGGGTGGGGCAGCCGGGCAGGAAGTAACGGTAACGACATTTGAACAGTTGCAGCAATACGTCACCGCCAGCGAGCCTTATGTGATTCGCGTGCAGGGTATGATTCAGCCGCCGGACCAGTACGTGAAATTAAATGTGGCATCAAACAAATCCATCATCGGTGTGGGTGACGATGCGCACCTGCGCTTGATCGGCTTTCGGGTGGGCGGTACCAGCGGTTGTTCCGATGCTTATAACCCGGCCAATGATTATGTCTCTAACGTGATCATTCGCAACCTGACATTCAGCGATGTGTACGACACAGGTTCAAATCCCGATGCGGATGCAGTCACCATTGAGTGTTTTTCACATCATGTATGGGTGGATCACAACACATTTTTGTACAGCGCGCCTAATTCAAGCTTAATGAATCGCATTGATGGTGCCGTGGATGCTAAACGCGGTGCCGATTGGGTCACGGTGTCCTGGAATCATTTCTACCAGTACAACAAAACCATGCTGGTGGGGCATGTGGACAGCAACGCAATACAAGATGCCGGACGATTGCATGTGACCTATCACCATAATTATTTTGAAAATACCTACCAGCGTCATCCGCGCGTGCGCTTTGGCAAAACCCATATCTTTAATAATTATGTCTTCAACGATAGAAGCGGCCCCAATCGGCAGATTTCCTATGTTGCCCTGGCAGGCCCGCAGTCCGAACTTTACCTGGAAGCTAACAATATTCAGGTTGATAGCGGTGAGTTGTATGTTATCAGTGAAGACAGCGATGCCAATGCGAAGGTGACCTTTACCAACGATAATCTGGTGCAGTTAGTTAACCCGAATGCCGAATGGATTCTGGAAGTGAATAACGGTTTGGCTTTTGATCCATCGGATTTTTATGGGTATACGATTAACAGTGTCGATCTACTGCCGACGCTGGTGCCGCAATATGCAGGTGCCGGTAAGTTGGCATTATTTGAATAAATGAAAACATCTCCTGCCCTCAAGGGGCAGGAGATTATTTATCAGGTTTGGGCGGACAATGGTATTCCGCCTGAATCTGATTATTGTCCATGGAGTAGAGGTGCACATCAAAACCCCATAAACGGTGCAGGTGGCGCAGCACTTCATTCACCGAATCCGCCAGGGGTTTGCGTTCGTGCATGGTGTGGTGGAGGGTTAATGAACGGTCGCCGCGCACATTGACATTGTAAATCTGGATGTTCGGCTCGCGATTGCCCAGATTGTATTGCCCCGCCAACATCTCGCGCAGCTTGCGAAAGCCGGTTTCATTGTGGATAGCGGATACTTCAATGTTTTCATCATGATCATCATCAACGATGCTGAACAGTTTTAAATCGCGCATGACCTTGGGTGACAGGAACTGCAGGATAAAACTCTCGTCTTTAAAGTTGCGCATTGCAAAGTGCAAGGTTTCATTCCAGTCTTTGCCCGCGATATCCGGAAACCAGTCGCGGTCTTCAGCGGTAGGGTTTTCACAGATGCGACGAATATCCATCATCATGCTGAAACCGAGTGTGTAAGGGTTAATCCCGCTGAAGTAGGGGTGATCGTAGGGCAGCTGGGCAATTACACTGGTGTGTGATTGCAAAAATTCCAGCATAAAACCATCGGTCACCATACCGCGCGCGTAGAGTTCGTTCAGCAGCGTGTAATGCCAAAAACAGGCCCAGCCTTCGTTCATTACCTGGGTCTGGCGTTGCGGGTAAAAATACTGGGCAATCTTGCGCACGATACGAATGATTTCGCGCTGCCAGGATTCCAGCAATGGTGAATTCTTTTCCAGGAAATAAAGAATATTTTCCTGGGGTTCAGACGGAAAACGGCGCGCGGTTTTCGGGTCGTCTTCGATGTGTTCAGTCTTGGGAATGGTGCGCCACAGGTCATTCACCTGCTTCTGTAAATATTCCTCCCGCTCCGCTTGGCGTTGCTCTTCCTCCTGGGCGGAGATGGGGTAGGGACGCTTGTAACGATCCACGCCGTAATTCATCAGTGCGTGGCAGGAGTCAATAATTTCCTCTACCTGGTCAATGCCATAGCGTTCTTCGCATTTACTGATGTAATTTTTGGCAAACACCAGATAATCAATAATCGAATCGGCATCGGTCCAGGTTTTAAATAAATAATTACCTTTAAAGAACGAGTTGTGACCGTAGCAGGCATGGGCAATGACCAACGCCTGCATGGCCATGGTGTTTTCTTCCATCAAATACGCAATGCAAGGGTTGGAGTTGATAACGATCTCATACGCCAGCCCCATTTGCCCGCGCTTATAAGAATGTTCGGTGCTGAGAAATTGCTTGCCATAGGACCAATGGTGGTAGCCAATCGGCATGCCCACGGCGGCGTAGGCATCCATCATCTGTTCAGAACTGATGACTTCAATCTGGTTGGGGTAGGTGTCGAGCTGGAATTCTTTAGCCAGTTCGCCCAAGGCCCGATCGCAATCCCGTATCAGGTCAAAATTCCATTCCGAGGTAGTAAACAGCGGTTGAGTCATGCGACCCTCTTATGGAAGAGTTCACGGAATACCGGATAAATATCAGCGGCATTGACAATATGTTGCATGGCGAATTGATCCGGGCACGCGGCCTGTACTTCTTCGTAGGTGTGCCACAAGGATTGATGATTGCGCGGCGTAATTTCGATATAGGAATAATACTGGCAATGCGGCAACACACTGTTGATCATCAACTCCTTGCAATTGGCCGAATCATCTTCCCAGTTGTCTCCATCGGACGCCTGGGCACCGTAGATATTCCACTCCGAAGGCGAGTAACGCGCTTCGATAATACTGTGCATCAAGCGCAGTGAACTGGACACCACGGTGCCGCCGGTTTCGCGGGAGTGGAAGAATTCATCTTCATCCACTTCCTTGGCAATGGTGTGGTGACGAATAAAAACCACTTCTGTTTTTTCGTAATTGCGCTGCAAAAATAAATACAACAGGATAAAAAATCGTTTGGCGATATCCTTTGTAGCCTGATCCATAGAACCGGACACATCCATGATGCAAAACATCACCGCTTTGGAACGCGGAATCGGTTGCCTGATATGCAGGTTGTATTTCAGGTCAAAGGTGTCGAGCCAGGGCGTGGCCGCAATCGCTTTGCGCAGCTTGGCCATTTCATCCAGTAAGGCTTCGTAACCGGGGCCGGTGCGTTCTCCGGGGTGTAAAGCCTCCAGCACAGCTTCCAGTTCTTCCAGCCGTTTACGTTTTTTACCTGTTAATGCGATACGACGCATATTGGCGGAGCGTAATGAACGAACGATATTGATCTTACCGGGACTGCCTTCGTTAGCAATACCTGCGCGGACTTGTTTGAATTCTTCCACGCCGGTCAGTTGCCGTTTAATCAGGTTGGGTAATTCCAGACCGTCAAACATAAAATTCAGGAATTCTTCCTGGGAAATAGTGAATGAGAAATCATCTTCGCCTTCGCCGGAGTCGCTAGCTTTACTACCGCCTTCACCGCCGCCGCCCTCAGGGCGCGGGATGCGATCACCTTCAGAAAAGTGTTTATTGCCGGGCAGTACGCGCGTATTGCGACCGCCGTTACCGTGGTAGATAACCGGTTCGCCAATGTCTTTGGTAGGAATGCTGATCTTGCCGCCGCGGTCAATATCGGTGATAGAACGCTCGCCAACGGCGTCGGAAACGGCTTTGTGAATCTGGGCGCGGTAGCGCCGCAAAAAGCGTTGGCGATTTACGGCACTTTTGTTTTTGGTGTTCAGGCGACGATCAATAATATAGCTCATAGCTTACCTGTCAGGCTGTCGCAAAACGGTCTGGCAGATGCGTCGCATCTGCCGAGATTTTAACAATAACGTGGGTAGGATTCCTGCCTCTCCTCCTGAATTGATTGTTCGCTATTGTGATTTCCTGACCCGCAAGTACCACTCGGACAACAGCCGTACTTGTTTTTCGGTATAACCACGCTCGATCATCCGCTGCACGAAATCCTGATGCTTTTTCTTGTCCTGGGCAGATGCCTTGGCATTGAAAGAAATAACCGGCAACAGATCTTCGGTGTTGGAGAACATCTTCTTCTCAATGACCGTGCGCAGTTTTTCGTAGCTACGCCAATCCGGGTTCCGTCCGGCATTATTGGCTTTGGCCCGTAACACAAAGTTAACAATTTCGTTACGGAAATCTTTGGGGTTGCTGATGCCCGCCGGCTTTTCAATTTTCTCCAGCTCTTCATTCAGCGCAGCGCGGTTTAATATCTCGCCGGTTTCGTGATCACGGTATTCCTGATCCTGAATCCAGAAGTCGGCATAAGTCACATAACGGTCAAAGATATTCTGGCCATATTCGGCATAGGATTCGAGATACGCAGTCTGGATTTCCTTGCCGATGAAGTCCACATATTTGGGTGCAATGTATTCTTTGAGGACGTTGAGATATTTTTCCTGCACTTCTTTAGGAAATTGTTCCTGTTCAATCTGTTGTTCCAGCACGTACATCAGATGCACCGGATTGGCTGCAATTTCCGTGGGGTCAAAGTTAAATACGCGTGACAAAATCTTGAAAGCGAAGCGAGTCGATAAGCCGTTCATGCCCTCATCCACACCGGCAGCATCTTTATATTCCTGCAAGGATTTGGCTTTTGGGTCGGTATCTTTCAGATTCTCGCCATCATAGACACGCATCTTGGAGAAAATGTTGGAATTTTCCGGCTCTTTCAAGCGGGACAGGACTGAGAACTGTGCCAGCATGCGCAAGGTATCCGGTGCGCAAGGTGCTCTGGATAGTGAACTGTTTTGGAGCAATTTTTCGTAAATCTGCATCTCTTCCGTAACACGCAGGCAATAAGGCACCTTGACGATATAAACCCGGTCAATGAAGGCTTCGTTGTTTTTGTTGTTGCGGAAATTCTGCCATTCCGATTCGTTGGAGTGCGCCAGGATGATGCCGTCAAAGGGGATGGCACCTAAACCTTCGGTACTGTTGAAATTGCCTTCCTGGGTCGCGGTCAGCAAGGGGTGAAGCACCTTGATCGGTGCCTTGAACATCTCCACGAACTCCATCAGGCCCTGGTTGGCGCGGCATAAACCACCGGAGAAGCTATAGGCATCCGGGTCGTTTTGGGGAAATTCTTCAAGCTTGCGAATATCGACCTTACCCACCAGCGAGGAAATATCCTGGTTGTTTTCATCACCCGGTTCGGTCTTGGTGATAGCGATCTGGTTCAGGGTAGAGGGGTAAAGTTTGACGACCCGGAATTGGGTAATATCGCCGTGGAATTCCTGCAAGCGCTTGGCCGCCCAAGGCGACATGATCGTTTTGATATAGCGGCGCGGAATACCGTAGTCTTCCTCAAGGATATGGCCATCCTCTTCCGGGCTGAACAAGCCTAACGGTGACTCAAAAACCGGTGAACCTTTGATGCAGTAGATCGGCATCTTTTCCATCAGGGTTTTAAGCATTTCCGCCAATGAAGATTTACCGCCACCAACCGGGCCGAGCAAGTAGAGAATCTGTTTCTTTTCTTCCAGGCCTTGCGCCGCGTGACGGAAGAAGGAGACGATCTGCTGGATGCATTCCTCCATGCCGTAAAATTCACCGAAGGCCTTGTATCGCTTGATAATTTTATTGGAAAAGATGCGGCTCAGGCGTGGGTCTTGCGCGGTGTCAACGAACTCAGGTTCGCCAATCGCCATCAGCATGCGCTCGGCGGCACTGGCATAAACGCTGGGGTCCGTTTTACAAAGTTCGAGGTACTCCTTGATCGATAATTCTTCCTGCTGGGTGCTGTCATAGCGCTCGCGGTAATGATTAAACAGGCTCATAACATACCTCTGGTTAGCGATGGGGTTCGCAACTGCTCAGGGTAGATCCCTCCAGCGGACGGCAATCGCAGCTCTTGAGACAACAACTCAAAGCTCTGGTTTAAGCATAGTCGTAAAAATCCTGCCGGGATGTAAATATAAAAAAAATTGCCACCCCAATGTCAATCTTTCTCCTTAGTATCAAGAGCGTCAAGTTTTCTTTTGATATAAATTGCTTTCAAAAACTGCGCCAATTCTGCGTACCGGTAATGTGCTCCCTACCAGGCTGAAGGCCCCGCAGGTTGATGTCAAATTGGACCCACCGATCTATGGCCGGCGTCAGCTTTACTGATATGACCCTTGATCCACAATATCGCAACGTTCATCCGCTGAGGTTGGTCGGGCATGCGTAAAACAGTAAACCTGGTCGACATTTTCCGGCAAAATCCCGGAGCGGCCTGGCACGGCGTCGGAATTGCTATGATAGTATGCCGAGGGCTTGCCGGTAGCCAGGTTATTACGCGGTTCAGCTGGAGCCGTAGTAGCACAACAACAATGTATAAAAATCTCTTACTTTTCTTTGCACTATGCCGTCATGAAAGGAAGTTTTTTCAATCTTCACGATCTTATCCTTACCCTGACTATTGTCGAATGTCTGTGTATGGCGGTACTGGTGCGCGTATTGCCTGACAAACACGGGCAATCGCGAACGATCATCGGATGTTTTTTCCTTGTCGTTGCGCTGGTGCTGGCATCAACCATGATCGTCTGGAATAACGCTTTTGCAGACCTCGCTGTCAATAAAACGCCTGTGATGATTGTGATCTACGTCGCCTGCTTATTGTTACAGGGGCCGTTACTGTATTTCTATATCAAGTCGCTGCGCAGCAAAGGACACCACTGGAGCCGCCCGGATTTTTTGCACCTTCTGCCTGTGATAGGCGGCAGTATTATTGCCATTTTCTACGGCATCGACACAGCGGACTGGCGCGGCCTTACTACCCCCGATGAAGGTAAGCAGTACGCCGTTTCTTTTTTGTGGGCACTGGTAAAATTCTCTCCCTTCGTTTACGTCATCGCCAGCGCGCGTTTACGCTATCGCATCCATCAACACCTGCGCCGGGGTTTTTCTTCCGTCTCCGAAGTTGAACTGCGCTTGGGCGATATTATTTTGCTGGGCTTTCTAGTGCATTGGGTCTGGACGCTGGGCACTTATTATGTGGCGGATTGGGTGCACTGGAGCGTGAGCAATTTGCTCGGTATCATCAATAACTATCTGGTGATCATTTTAATTAATGGCCTGTTTATCAGCGGCTTGCTCAATGCCGAAAAATTATTGCACCCCGAACCCATCGTGGCTGAAAAACCCTCGCGCATTAAAAACCGCGAACACAAGATTGCCATCATCGAAAAAGCGATTCATGTAGACCGCATTTACCTGGAATCGAATTTAAATATCGATCGCTTTGCGGCACGGCTCGGACTGCGGGTACGCGACGTATCGGCTATTATCAAAACCCATTACGGCACGAATTTTTTTGAATTTATCAATAGCTATCGTATTGAGGAAGTGAAGCGGTTGTTGTTGATGGAGGAGCACAAGACGGAAAACATTCTGGATATTATCCACCTCGCCGGGTTTAATAGCCTGTCGACCTTCCACCGCTTTTTCAAGCGCCTGGTCGGTGTTACACCAACAGAATATCGCCGTCAGGGCGGGGCTATTCACGCTGAATTGGAAGCTGCACCGAAGTTATAGGCAGCAGATTAGTGCGTACCTTGCAATCCGTTTGTCATTAGGCCTTTTGTTTCGAAAACGCATGAATACATCCCTGTAGCTCCTTCAAGTCGTCCCTGACTTGAAGGTTTCGAAACAAAAGGCCTAACGCCAAACTCCCATCGTGCGAGAATCTATTTAATTACAGTTATACGACCCACCCAAACCATTCACCGTTTCATACATGGCCGTCAACAAAGAATTCGCGCCATTGGTATCCTGCGACAACTCCCACGTCATGATACCGCCAGCCTGTGAGCGAGCCAGCTGTGCTTTTTGACGAATCGTCGGAATGCCATTCCAATAATCCGAACCATTACTGTCACGGCAGGCATTGGCAGCGTTGGCACCAACCAGCGTGTTGTAAGCCGACCAACTGGGGCGGGCGTAGTAAGGAACGCCCAGCACGGCTTTTTCTTTTGGCAAGCCACGGCCCAACCAATAGTTCAGTGAGCTGACTGCATAAGAATAGGGCGAGTGGGTTGAACCGTTGCCGCCGTCGTAAGCCATCAGGTTAAGGAAGTCGATGTAATTAAAGACTTCGGCCTTCACGCCGCCGCCGGTATACCCGGAAGCCACCACCGCTGCGGTCAACAATTTGCCGCGTGCGTGCAAGGCGTTGCTCAGTTGTCCCATCAGCAGCGCGTAATTGTCGGCGGAGGCACCTGGGTCCGGGTATTCCCAATCCATATCCACACCGTCGAGGTTGTATTGTTCTA
This sequence comes from uncultured Cellvibrio sp., assembly GCA_946481735.1. The sequence goes on along the minus strand of CAMLOU010000059.1, from coordinate 7,417 downwards.
CCAGGTTGATCAGGTTGTTGACAAAGGCGGTGCGCGTTGAGGCATTGGCGGCCAGTGCTTCAAAGGCGCTGTCATTGCCGTCGTTCCAACCGCCGACAGCAATCAACACTTTTACGCCATTGGCATGGCCGAGGGTAACGATGCTTTGCAGCTTGGATGGATTGGGCACGCCTTGCAAACTGCCGTTGGCGTTGGGCAACACAAAGGAGTAGTTAATGTGTGTCAGTTTGTTGTATTGGATTGCTGTCGCATTGCCAGCCCAGGAAGGCATATAGCCGACGACCTTCATGCCGCCCGTGCTTGCCTGATTGCTGATGGTGTAAGACGCGAGCAGGTTATCAAAGCCGACGCTGGCAAGATTCGCCGTATCACCCGTCAGTGTCACGCTGCTGCCGCCTTGATTGGCTTGTGAGCGCAGCACCGCAGAATAACCATTGATCACACGCACCGAGGACACGCGATTGCCCCAACCGCTCGGCACATTTTGCGCCCCCGTATTGCCGCAGAAACTCGCGCCGCCGAAGTTGGTGTTCTCATAGAAACACACCGCACCGGCCTGCACAGTAACCTGATCAAACTGGGCATTACCTAGCGTACCGGCGGCGTGGCTGGTGTGCGCAAGCCCCGCATAGGCATTGCTGTTCATGCTGACCGTGGCTGTGCCGACCTGCGTCCAGTTATTGCCGTCGAAAGAGCTGAATCCGGTAAGTGTATTGCCGTTACGTGTGAGCTTGACCCAGTAAGGCGTAAACACGCCGCCCTGGGAATTGCTGGTACTGGTACCGCTCGCGGCGGTGCGCCGCTGGAAGATAGCCCCGTTGCTGCTGGTCATCGCCATCATCGCGTTCTTCGAACCGCCGGTTAAATTCTCACGAAACATCACACCGGCCTTGGCCCATTCATGGGTGGCGCTGAGCGAAGTAACCTGCGCGATAATCGCACCGTCGCCATTGAAGGGCTGATAAACAAAATGGAAATTATCTGTGTTATTCCAGATGTCATTGCCGTTTGCGGTGGTGTTGAACACACCGTTGCTAAAACTGGCCGAACCCGGCAAAGGTGAACCCACATCGCCATTGTTCCAGGGCGTGGGCAGGTTACTGGTAGACGAACCGTAAACGGCCATCTCCCAGATCGAATAACCCCAATCATTGCCCACACTGCGCGTCGTGCCGTTCATACGCACATAGCGGTAATTACCGGAAATAGCCACCGTATCAGTACGGTCCCCAAAACTCCCGCCCGTGCGCGTTGCCAGAGTGGTCCAACTGCTGTTGTTATTCGAGCCCTGGATCGTGTAGTTCGCCGCGTTAGCCGCCTCCCAATCAATCACCACCTGCGACAGGTTATAAGCCTGCCCCAAATCAATGGTCAGAAACGCCGGGTCCACCGCGTGATTCGACTCCCAACGCGTCTCTGGATCGCCATCCACCGCAAAAGCGGCGGACTGAAACTGCGAACTGGCAAACGTCGCCGCGCCATCAGACAACTTAATCGCAGTTTGTGCAGAAAGTGAAACTGAACACAGCATGCCTGCTAAGCAGACTAAAAAAGCAAAAGGCGTCAATCGTACCTGGCCTCGCCAGAGATTCTGGCGTAAATATGTTATCAATGTCATTACAAGCTCCGAATGGTTTGACCGTTGTTATGAAAGGCATCGATTATTGAAAATCATGTCGCTGAACCAGCGCAGCACAACGACATAAAATGCAACACTCAATGAATGCAGGAATCCCGGAACACATTGAAAAAATGCTTACGTGTTAACGCAGACGATTTTTCAGAAGTTCTTTGCAGCGACACAACTACGCGCTTGAGTTTCCCCGCCCATAGCATGAAAAAATCCTGCGCTGAATTCCTACCGCTTGGTGTAATAGGTATCAATTGGGAAAGTTGCACCTTTGGCGTTTGGTGGGAGTCGAGGGAGTTGGCGGATTTCGGCACCTTGATCACAGGCGGTTATACTGATACATGCTATGGTAAGAACGGCTGATCCATCGCGTGTATCGAGGAAAAATAATAATGAAAGTGAGCTACCTGAATCTTCATGACCTGCTGTGGGCCATTACCTGTGTTGAATGTCTTTTGTTGGCTGCCATCCTGAAGGTACTTCCGACACAACGTGCACAATCACGCAACCTGTTAGCGTTATTTCTGATTCAGGTGGCGAGCATCCTGGGGACCAACATTTTTATCTGGAACCTGAATTTCCATGCGGCCGGTATTAACGACTCCATCATCCCTCCGTCGATCTTATCGGTTTGCATACTCTTGCAAGGCCCCACGCTGTATTTTTACCTGCGTTCGTTAACCGAAGAGGTCCAGTTAGTACAGATGAGACATCTTGTTCATCTGATTCCCGCTGTGATTGTGTTGTTGGTGATTGTGGCATTCGATATCGACAGTGAAGCCTGGCTTCCCTGGATTGAACTGCCCCCGGCCAAAGCGGCGGCCGTGGGTTTTGTGTGGGCCGTGGTGAGATGCTTTCCCTTCTTCTATGTACTGGCTTGTTTTGTGACGGAGTACCGGGTTCGCCGCTGCATCAAACAGCGCTATTCGAGTTTTTCACATCTGGATCTGAATTTGTCCTATTTGATTCTGGGGGGGTATTTTATCCATTGGTTCTGGTCGTTCGTGGGCTACTTTATTGGTGATTACATCAGTGGTAACGCGAACGACATGATGGGCATTATTGACAATTACTTGTCGGTCTTGCTGGTTAACGCGTTGTTTATCTTTGGGTTGCTGAATTCACGCCAGGTGATGGCTCCGAATGCGCCGGAAGTGTCAGCCGAGGGCGAACGCCTGGCGGACATCGCGCAGCTGGAGGAAAAAATCCGAGCCGTGGAGCAGGGCATCCAGCAACACAAACTGTATCTTGATAGCCATATTAACCTTGATCGTTTTGCCGAGCAGGTTGGTGTGCGCTCCCGTGAGGTGTCGGAAATTCTGAATACCTATTATCAACAGAACTTTTTTGAGTTTATTAACTATTACCGCGTGGAAGAGGCCAAACGCTTGCTGCGCAGGCCTGAGGCACAGGAGTCTATCCTGGATATTGTTTTTCAATCCGGCTTCAACAGCCAGTCGGCATTCCATCGATTTTTCAAGCGTCTGGAAGGTATAACACCGTCGCAGTATCGCAAACAGGTTGCGCTGCAACAACGCGCACAAGCGCAAGAACAAACAGCCAGACCAGCATGACATTCTTAAAAAAACGGCTGCTCTGTAAAGAGCAGCCAACGCCATAAGGCTAACAAGAATTAATTCAGCCGGGTGATGCGCAACCAATTCAGGTTCCAGCCACCGTTGTTAACATAAATACCGAAGCGATGGGTGCCGGCATTGAGGGTCACCTGGTGTGAGATGGTGGTCCAGTTCTGCCAGCCACCGGTAGACGGAATGGTGAGGCTGCCATAAGACGGTGAGCCGCCCGCTTCTTCAAAGATTAATTGACCTCCACCGGCCGGACTGGCTACCCGATATTCAATCCGATACAGGCCGGTTTGCGCAACATTGATGGGGTGATTGGTGTAAGACAGCCAATCTCCCGCATCAAGCCAGCCGACATTGGCACCGCCGCCAGTATCGCTGGTCGCTTCGGTCTGCACACCGCTCATGACCGCAAAGTCTTCGGCCTGGATGGTGATTGCGCCGGCGCTACTGCTGGACGAGGAAGAAGAACTGCTGCCGGCGCTTTCAATGCGAAGCCAATTGACATTGAAGCCGCCGCTTCTGGCACTCAGCGCAATGCGTTGCGTTCCAGCCGACAGTTGCACCACATGTGAAATGGTTTGCCAGTTTTGCCAGCCTCCGGTCGAGGGAACTGCAATGTCACCAAATGTCGGTGTGCCGCCTGCCTGTTCGAGTCCTATCACACCACCCCCATTCAGGCTGGCAACACGATAGCTCACCCGATAACTGCCGTTGGCCGGTACAGTAATGGCGTAGGTCATCCAGTCACCGTTGTCGATGTAGCCCACATTCTGCCCACCATTGGTATCGCTGGTGTTTTCCAGCTGAATACCCGACATCTCACAGAAATTTTCTGCCTGGATGGTCGCGGGCACTGCCTGACTGTTACAGGTGGGCGGTGTAGGTCCCTGCCAGTTTTGAATGATCGATTTGCTCAGGGCGCCGGAAGCGGTGAGTTGTGAGCTGACCCATCCACCGGTACCGCTGGCGCCCGGCACCAGGGCAGATGCGCCCTCTGCCTTATCGTTGATGGCCCAGTTGGCATGGCTGATATGGTTATTGCGCAAGAACTCCATCCAGGCATTGGTTTCGCTCAAAGCCACACCGCCGTCGCCATTGGCATTGACGGAGCCCCACTCGGTCACGAACAACGCAATACCGCTATTCAGGGCGGACTGCGCTTTGTCACGCAGGTATTGCCCGTGAGTACCGGCGTAAAAATGCAAGGTATAGGCGATGTTATTGACGTTGATACGGTCGTTGGCCGCCTGATCTACATCCTGCGACCAGGTGGGTGTACCGACGATAATCAGGTTATCGGGGTCCACGGCGCGAATGGCATTGATCACGGCAGTGGCGTAAGGCTTGATCACACCACTCCAGGAAACCTGCAACGGCTCGTTATAGACTTCATAGATCACGTGATTGTGATGGCCATAGGTTTGTGCCATCTCACGAAAAAATGCGACGGCCTGATCGCGATACTGTTCCGCATGATGCGAATGCCAGTCGATGATGACGTACATATCATTGGCAATAGCTGCGTCTACTACTGCGCGAACCTTGGCTTTGTTGCCCACCGGATCTTCAATATAACCACCGGGATCTTCCACACCCATGGCGGCCCGGACAAGTCGCGAATTCCAGTCATTCTTCAGCCAACTGACCGTACTGGCGTTGTAATACTTTTCGCCGCCCCAGCCGTTGTTGCTCCAGAAGAGGCTATTACCAGCGAGGCTGCCCGGCTGACCGCCGATCAGGATGCGATTACCCTCGACCGATAAGGGCTGCACATCGGCATAGGTTGGCGTTGCGATAGAAAACAAAACAGCGGTAAAGAGAGCAGTAACGAGCGTCAACGAACGGCCAAAAAGAGTCGGAACGCTGGCCGATAGGTTTGCGATAACGTTGTTATTCATTTTGTGATTACCTGTGGAGTTGGAGATAACACTCACGCCGCCTTTGAATTATCAGAAATTGGTGGCGTAGACCGACGCAGCCATCCTTTGGTTTTTATTCGGAGATGGCCGCAGACACCAGTATTCCCAGTCTCTGAATTACCGCCACCCACTTTCAGCGCAAACAGAAAATGGGAATGTATTAATTCATGCATGACCGGATCTGGTCACCCCTCCAAGCCTATATCACCAATAACGAAGCGCATCGTTGACACAAGTAGAATGATCGTTCTACCATGCAGCCCATGAATGCAGCTTCTACTAATCCGACTATCGAACACTTGCTGGCAGTGACGGAATCGCTCATCTACAGCGGCGGTATCTGTGCCACCGGCATGGATTTAATTGTCACGACGTCAGGCGTATCACGAAAAACCATCTACAAGCACTTCGGTAGCAAAGACGGGTTGATTGCCGAAGCCCTGCGGCGCCGGGATGAGCGATGGATGAAGTGGTTCAGTGAAAACACGCAGCAGGTTTCCGAACCCAAAGCGCGGTTGCTGCACATGTTCACAGTGCTGAGCCAATGGTTTCAGACCCCGGGCTTTCGCGGCTGTGCCTTTATCAATGCAGCGGGAGAGGTTGGCGATCCAGACGACCCTATACGCCAGGTTGCCCGTGAGCACAAGTTGAAACTGTTGCAGTTCGTCGAGCAACAGGTGCAGGGCTACACCCAAAAAAATGTCCATGAGTTGGCGGAACAATTACTGATATTAATTGATGGCGCCATCACCCTGGCGCTGGTCATGGGTGACACCCGGTCGGCGGTGCGTGCAGGTCAAATAGCCCGCACACTGCTTGAAAAATAATGGTTTCATTAATGCGTTGAGGAGAATGCTATGTCGGTTACCGAAGCTCGCCCGCCTTTACCGCCCTTTACCCGCGAGAGTGCCATTGAAAAAATCCGCCTGGCGGAAGACGGCTGGAACAGTCGAGATCCCGAGCGCGTGGCCAAGGCCTACAGCCTGGATACCCGCTGGCGCAACCGCGCGGAGTTTGTCAGCAACCGCGAAGAAGCACGTCAGTTTCTGGAGCGTAAGTGGCGCAAGGAGTTGGAGTATCGCTTGATCAAAGAGTTATGGGCATATACCGATAACCGCATTGCAGTGCGTTATGCCTATGAATGGCACGACGACTCAGGCAATTGGTTTCGCTCTTACGGGAACGAGAATTGGGAATTTAACGCTGACGGATTGATGACGAATCGTTTTTCTTCGATCAATGATCTGCCGATTGCGGCGTCGGAGCGTAAGTTTCATTGGCCGCTGGGAAGGCGTCCTGATGAGCATCCGGGGTTGTCGGAATTGGGTTTGTAGCTAAAAAATGCCGCCGCTTGCGGCGGCATAGTCATAGGCAGCTCGTTACAGATCCTCAAGCATCGCTTCCCAAATAGATTCATATCCTGCATCACAAACAAACGAGCCTGCCTCGTAATGTAAGTCGGAAATTACCGCGCTGCCATTTTCAATTGGGACTATTTTTCCCGACTCTTCATCTGCAAGGCGCTGATCCAGGACAACAGGGATAAAGTCACAAAACACTTTGGCGTCTTGCTCCGTTGCAATCCCATTATCCAGAATCCGGATGACATCGGTATAACCCAGCGACGAAGCATAGTAGCGAAGAAAGTCATCTATATAAGTGTAATGATAGGGCTTAAACGTCACAGTGCTTTCCCTCCAGATTCAATCTTTTGCATCCGGTCAGCGACCCAAAGCAGTTTTTGTCGCAGTTGTGCAACGTGCATTTTTTCAGTAACCGTCAAAAAATAATGCCCGCTTGCCTTGGAGCTCGGCGAGCGATCAGGCTCAAACTTTAATCCTGGTGGTATGTCTGCGCCAGAAAGTACCCAATACACATCTGGTGTTTTCTTAAGGCCCCGAGCGAACATTTTGTACACACCACTAAGATGTTTCCATGACCCGGAAAATGATAGACCTTTTTGATCGTGAGGCAGAACCCAGGTCCCATCGACATCAAAAAGGTAGTCCCGATATCGAACGCCATGAGTATTAGCATTAAGTACATCAGCCTCACGGTAGAGGGTTGGGTGTTCGCCTTTGCGAATGGGCCTTGCCCGAAAGCCGTCGAATTGCTTTATATAGTCACGCAGCTCTACCAAGCTTTTAAATTGAATAAGTTCAGTTCCCATCCTCTTTCCTTGTCTCACAATGCTCTAGTGATAAATGATGAATTGGCGAGCCTTTTCTCAACATCGGTACGCTTTTTGCGATAGAGCCCCCAAAGGCCCTTAACCGTCAAGA
>CAMLOU010000058.1 GCA_946481735.1 uncultured Cellvibrio sp. | reverse complement strand
GAGCTGCTTGAGCTGCTCGGTGTGGAGGAACTGGAGCGATTGTCATTGGAATCGCTGCCGCCACAGCCGGCCAGCGTCAGGCACAGCACGCTAAAGCAGGTGACTAAAGGAAATGTTATTTTCATGATTACCTCGTTATATAGTTATCGGTAATAACCCGTCGACACCGAATCGACGGGCCGGGTCACTCTGTGGATACAGGTTTAGCTCCGATTACTCGCAGCTAATCGCCGCATCCACGTTTTTCTCGATACGCAAGTTGTAGAGTGATAAATCCAACTTGCCTTCTGTCACCAGATAGAACGGCGACAAAATCATGTCCATTTTTGCGCGATCTGTTGCAAGGCAATTCAATGCAACCGACAGCGTGGTCCATTCTTTTTGCGGCAGGGCTTGCAGGTTTTCTGTGATGGATTTTTCGGCCATACAATCCTGGCCGCAGAAAATACCGAGGCGTACCTCTGCGGTGGGTTTTTCATCCACTTTTACATCAAACACCAGTGCGGCATTGGCTTCGACGTAAGAAGAAAGATCGGTGCGCGACTGCGCAAAGAAACCGGCGCTGCCCCGGCCTGTACCGTTCCACTGCATACGACGGGAATCTTCCTGCACATTGCGATCCACTGCGCGCAAGGTGATGGTGTCGAGGCTTGCGGTACTGCCAGTGACATTCACCTGGTTGTTGCGGCCATCAGCAATCACCAATTGCCAGGGCTCCAGCGGACGGTTGTCAAAAATTTTCAGCACCGCATCGGTTTGTACACTGAGATTGGCCTCTTCAGACAAATCATCACCCAGACTGTCTTTGTCTTTGTAGGTCAGGCCATAGCCATACGCGAAGAGCGGCGAGTAATTTTTGTCACCCACATTTAAAGGCGACTGCGACGGTGTTGCAGGCCAGGAGAAAGAGAGTTTGCCTTTAAAGTCGTGCTGGATTTTTCCGGCTTTATCGGTGAAGAGCACATCGGCAACGCCTGCACCTTCAGAGCCGGGATGCCAGATAGCGACGAATGCATCGGATGCATTTAATTCACGATTGACCCATAGCGGACGACCGGTGATAAACAAGGACACCACGGGAATGCCATCTGCTTTCAGTTTTTTAAGTAACGCCAGATCGTCGGTATTGTTGTAGGCGAGATTTTTTACATCGCCTTGCATCTCGGCATAAGGATCTTCACCGAAGACCACAATGGCCACATCTGGCTTGCGGGTGTAGTCTCCGTTTTCGCTCAGTGTCGCTGTGCCGCCCGCGGCTTCAACAGATTGGGCAATGCCCTGATATACCGAACTGCCACCGGGGAAATCCGCGTTGGTGTTACCTGTACCTTGCCAGGAAATTGTCCAGCCGCCGGATTGTTTGCCGATGTTGTCAGCACCATCACCCGCTACCAGTACATTGATGTCAGGGTTTAACGGCAGAAGTTGATTTTTATTTTTCAACAGCACGAGGGATTCACGCACAGCCTGACGGGCAACAGCGCGATGCGCGGGTGCGCCAATCAGCTCTTGCCTGCCCGCAAAGGAGCGAGTAGACGGTGCACCTTTTTCAAATAAGCCAGCACGGATTTTTACACGCAGGATGCGACGCACAGCATCGTTTAAACGCGCTTCGCTGATCTCGCCGCTTTTTACTTGCTCAAGGGTATTGGCGTAGAGCACTTTCCAATCCGCATCGGGCGCCATAAAGATATCGAGGCCCGCGTTGATGGCTTGCGGACAGCTGACTTTGGTACAACCGGGCACAAATTCATGACCGTTCCAGTCGCCGACCACCAGACCGTCAAAACCCATGCGGTTTTTCAGGATATCGGTCAACAGGTATTCATGACCGTGCATTTTTTTGCCCTGCCAACTGCTGAATGAAGCCATGACGGTTTGCGCACCGGCTTCGAGCGCCGTGACGTAACCCTGCGCATGCAGCGCGATCAATTCCGCTTCGCTGATATTGGCATCCCCGCGATCCACACCACCCGCAGTGCCGCCGTCCGCAATAAAATGCTTGGCCGTGGCAATCACGCGATCACCTGCCATAAATTCATCGGTATTGGCACGCCCTTGCAGGCCTTCCACCATCTTGCCGCCGTAGGATTTCACGATGGCAGGATCTTCCGAATAGGATTCGTAGGTGCGGCCCCAACGGTCATCACGCACCACCGCCAGGGTTGGAGCAAAGTTCCAGTCGATACCGGTAGCTGAAATTTCCCGTGCCGTAACTTCACCGATTTGACGCATCAACTCCGGATTGCGCATTGCGCCCAGTCCAATGTTGTGCGGGAAGATAGTTGCACCGATCACGTTGTTGTGACCGTGCACCGCGTCTGTACCCCACATGATGGGGATAGCAATGCCGCCATCGCTATCGTCCATGGAGGCGTTGTAATAGGTATCCGCCAGCGCAACCCAGTCATTTACGGTTGCGTATTTGTTGTCACCGGGGAAAGCGCCACCGCCATTGAGTACAGCGCCGACGTGGTATTTCTTGATATCTTCCGGCGTGATCTGACGCAGCTCCGGCTGCATCAATTGACCGACTTTATGTTCCAGCGTCATCTTCGCAAGCAATGCGTCAATTCTGGCCTCAACCGCCGGATCTTTAGCAACAGCACTGGTTACTACCGGCCACTGCGCGGCTGCTTTTTGCGCTGCGGCGGGCTTATCGACCGACTCTGTCTTGGTACACCCCATCAGCGCGGTTAGAACAATCACACTGCTACTGACCATGACCTTTAACTGCTGCTTCATACGCTTCTCTCTTTTCTGAATCATTTTGATAACGATAACGGCGCACACCTGACAAAAATTGCCCCCGGGGCAGTTCCCCGGGGGCCAAGCAAGGAGAGCTAACAAGATCGCATGGGGTTGGCATAATCCCAGCCTCACCTGTTAACACCCAAAGGTGACCTGACATCACCTCAAGGTTTGGATACAGCTCCGCCTGGATAAAAGCGGTAGCTGGAGATTCTCATTACTGATTCGCCATGGATTGCAAAAAAAGTGATATGTCGGTTCCGATTACACGCGTTATGTTTTTTTATGTGTCACATTGATGGAGACTTGATGGGGGAGATGATTGCAGCGGCACTCTTGAGTGTCGTCCCACTTTGTGAAAGCCCATCAACATGGGCGCTTCACTTTTCCCGGATAAAAATGGGAACCGGATCAAGCCGGGGACAGGTTTGCGTTCGACGTAAATCAGTACGCGGATGAATAAAAGCCAACTAACCCTACCAGTGGCTTTTAAACAACCTGCGCACCGGTTGCGTGCTTGTTGAGCGGAACAGTCAAACCCATAGATATGGGCGAGGTGAGCAGATAGATGCAGAGCTGGCTGGTTAGGTCGCGCGCTTGCGTAGTGAGGCGGCAAATTTTTATCGTGTGCCAGCCATTTTCATCAAAGTGGGAAGCGCGGAATAACAACGCTTACCACCTTGATCGCACAATGGGAATGATGATCGGTTATAAGAGGCAAAATATCCGGGCGCGTATTTTGTCGTTTCGTTATAACGAGGTTGTTAACTAGGCAATTCAGGCGGATCGCCCTTCCACCAAAAATTTACCAGCACGTTGATAGGCTCCAGCGCTTCAACGTGATGCCACCAATGGGTGGGTATATACAGCGCATCACCCGGCCCCAATTCCGCTACTTGAACCTGCTCAAGGGCGTGGCGAAACAGAGGAAACTGCTCAAAATCCGGCGAGTGCAAATCCACCAGACTAATGGGCCGGCCGGCGGGTGTCATATCGGCCGGCCCCATATACAGGTTGGCTTCCTGATCGGGTGGAAACAACGTGAATCGACGACGCCCGGCTGCCACGCATGCAATATTTTCTGAATCATCGTTGTGGGTAGCTACCGTGACGGCATTACCGATCCAGATTGTTGGCTCAATGGCGCCGTCCAGAAAATCCAGACGCGTTTCAGCTTCCAGTCCCGGCAGATATTCCGGCACGACTTTGGAACCAATGTAAAAACCGGGACACGGGGCCCTGGTCAACAACGCCGCTAAAATATTCAAGGCTTCGCGAAGTTCGCCGTTCATGCGATCAAAGTTAAAGCCGCTCATATCTGCCTTGTAAAATAATCGGCCTTTTGCGGACACGGGCGCGATCATCGCCTGAAAGGCTTTTCCCTGGTCGAACTGCAACAGGTACTCGGACAACGCCGCCATTCCCTGCAAACCGGCTTGCACCAGGGGCCAGTTTCCTACCAGGTTACGCAATAGAACAGGCTGTTGCCCCGCGCGTATTTTCTCGCGAAGCGCTTCATCGGCGATCTCGTTCCACACTGGCACCAGCATAGCGGGTTATCTCATTGCCTTGGCCATACGTTTTAAGATTTCATTTACCGAACCGATGGAATGAATATGGGCATAGGTCCATGCCGTCCAGCCTTTATAAAACCAGTCGACGATTTCCTCTTCTGTCAGCGCCTCGTGAAATTCCTTTTCGTTCACAACAAAAAAGCTGTCGAGTTTGACTTCTTTATCTGCCAGCTGCACAACGGCTTGCGAGCGGCTTAATAAACCTTTTACCTTTAATGCGCGGGTATAATCCAGTGTCATCCGGTGGGCCTGATCCAGGGTATCGAGATACTTCAGGGTATCCAGCAGTAAGGGTGTAGGCTCACCGGCATCGTCAAATAAACGCTCACCGCCAGCCGCATTAAAATGCGGTGCGGTTTCATCAATCATCACCACACCTTTGTTTTCCGCCAACGCAAAGGGATAACGTTTAACAAAAGAAGGAATATAAGCCCCCTCCCATCGATCGCCCAATTGATGGCTTTGGGTTGTCAGCGACAACAGCGCAACAGGCAAAAAGCCACCGTTACCCGTTTCTGCGAACATCACCGGGTGGCTGCGACTGCAAGGAAAAAATTCCGGACCAGACACGGGTACCGTGTTGACTTTGGACGCAAAGGGATAACTGTCTGATTTTTTATAGGTCAACCCACGGTGTTTTTCTTTATCAAGCGGAACGGGTTTTTCGTAGAATAATAATTCGGCCATAATTGGTGCCCTGGTTGAGTAATTGAAAATCTTCTGCCGTAATCAATGAAAATCGATAAAGATATTCGCCGTTAATCGGCCATGTTCCGGGTCGCTGCAAACGTCCACCGCTTCAGTCACCAATCCGCTATGAAGCAAATTACCGGGATAAATCACCAGCCGGTTGGCTTTATAAGCTACACCGGTAATCAGCTCGTAATGGTTTGTACTGCCATTGATATATTTTTCTTCCGGCAAACCTCTGACTGCCATAAAGGCAGAGGCGGACTGTTTATAAATGTCGATACGATCATTGGTAATACGTTCAAATCCGGTCGGACGATGGCGAAAAAAACCTGTGCCGCCGAAGTCGCCCTCATTAAGATAGTGCAGTACCGCATAGTAATGAGGATTGTGTGTGTCAAAGTGAGGTAATCGCTGCAAAGGGTTTAGCTTTCGCGCCGGTGTAGTCAACAACGAATAATAGGCGAGTTCCACATGGGGATTCAGCGCTTCGGGAATGGCATAGTTTTTATAAAGCAATGGCGTGACCGCAGCCATCACCGCATCAACATATGCCGCTGGCAACACTGTGCGAATACCGGGATACCCGGTTTTTCCGTCCTCGGCGTAATTCGTAACATCACAAGCTGCACGTTTAATCGATGCAATATCACCTGCGAAGTTATCAATAACGAGCACACGTGTCTGCTCGTGGCCCACGACAAGCGCGTCTTGAGTGTCCACGCTGAACGCAGCGTATTGCACATCAGGAACCAGAGGTTGCATTACATCACTTTGGATTTGCAATAATAATCAATGAACTCATGGTGCGCAGGCAGCCGCTCCACCTTTTGCTCGGTGGACTGCTTCAGCTCCATCAGGAAATCGCGCAGGGCATCATCCGTCATGGAATCAACAACCGGGTGATAGGTTTCCGGTGTGACGCCCTGGCCCAGCATGACCTGGACCCAGGATTCCTCGGCGAATAAATCCATTTCTTTTTTGAACACTTTGCCGGTTTCACGGAAAAGCCGAATGCGATGGGTCAGTGACTCGGGTACATCCATATACTTGCAATAGCGCCAGAAAGGCGTGTCTTCACGGTCGGTGACATGGTAGTGGAGAATAATAAAATCGCGGATATTCTGGACTTCTTCGCGCGTCTGGCGATTGAACTCGTCGACTTCTGATTGTTTGATGCCGTTGTAAGGAAACAGTTGAATAAACCGGGTGATGCTTTTTTGAATCAGATGAATACTGGTAGATTCAAGGGGTTCAAGGAATCCGCTCGACAAACCGACCGCCACACAGTTTTTTGTCCAATGCTGCTTGCGCGTTCCGGTGGTAAATTTAATGACGCGTGGGTCATTCAACAGTTTTCCTTCCAGGTTTTTTACCAACAATTGCTTTGCTTCCTCGTCGGAGCCATAGTCACTGGAAAATACCAGACCATTACCCACACGACTCTGCAAAGGAATTCGCCACTGCCAGCCAAATTCGCGCGCGATGGAGCGCGTGTAAGGCAAGGGCGGCCGTACGGTTTCAGTCTGGACAGCAATAGCACTGTTGCACGGCAACCAATGGGACCAATCTTCGTATTCGGTTTTCAGTGCATCGCCGATTAACAAGCCACGAAAACCACTGCAATCAATAAAGATATCGCCTTCTACCGTCTCTCCGGATTCCAGCGATAGCGATTCTATATAGCCGGTATCGGGGTGAAGATTAACACCGGTTATCTTGCCTTCCTTGCGCGTCGCACCGAATTTTTCGCTCACCTCGCGCAGGAATTTTGCATACAAACCAGCATCAAGATGATAAGCGTAGTTGACGCCATTCTTGGGCATGACAGCGAATTTTTCTTTGCGGCACGCCAGATGTTCAGCACAATAGTTGCCGTATTCCGTCGCATCTATGCCGCGCTTTTGTCCCGCCAGCCAAAAGTGCTGGAAGCCTGCTGCCCAATTGCTTTTGCCGGCAAAACCAAACGAGTGCACATAGTTTTTGCCCACATCGCGCCAGTTTTCAAATGAAATACCCAGCTTGAAGGTGCCATTTACGCGCGCCATAAATTCTTTTTCGCTCAACTCCAACACCTTGTGGAGATTGATGATGGGCGGAATAGTGGCCTCACCCACGCCTACAGTAGGGATTGCATCGGATTCAATCAGCGTTAAATCAATGCTTTTGCCAAAGGATTTTGCCAGCAAGGCGGCTGAGATCCACCCGGCAGTACCACCACCGGCTATTACCACTTTTTTCAAGGCTAATTCTTTCACGGCTACACCTGTCGTCGTTACATTATTTATTGGGCAGATGGCACTATCGCTTCAAAAGCGCCGCCAGATGGGATCTTATCTTGCGGGCGACCAGTTCATCTGTGGGTGCCAGAATCCCCTTAATTTGCGGGGGTAAATGTTGACTGGCCGTTTCCGGTTCATCAAACACGTAGTAATCAAACATTTTTTTCCAGATATCCCGTTGTTCTTTGGGTAAACCGCGCAACCCGAGCAGTGCGTGATGCAAAACGTTTTCGGGATTTCCCATGTAATCCGGCACATTACGCCACCAGTAATTAACCAGCACATTCAAACTGGTGTGCGCTTGCACGTGATGCCACCACATACTGGGGATGTAAACCGCATCCCCGGCATCAAGTTCTGCCACCACACTGGCGGCCAGCGCCTGTTTAAACCGCGGGTATTTTTCGAAGTCCGGCTGCAGCAGGTCAACCATGCTGATGGCTCGCCCTGATGGCGTAATGTCCAGCGGCCCCACATACAGGTTTTCCAGTTGTTCGGGTGGGAATAGCGTAAAGGTTCGTTTACCCACCACGTTACATGCAATGTTATCCGGGCAATCATAATGCGCCGCGATAACGCTTCGATTACCCAACCAGATACTGACCAGTGGATCAATATGATTTAATCCGAGGTCATTTTCCGCGCGAAAGCCCGGCAGCCATTCATCGACACGGGTAGAACCAATATAAAACATCGGCGCATCAGGTTGATCATGATGCTGCTCAAGCAAATCCAGGACGTTGTTCAGATTGGCTTCAGAGCGCTGAAAATTAAATCCGCTATAGTCTTTATTAAAGAATATTTTTCCTTGTATCTCCGGCTCGCCATAGTAATAAGTGACCGGCCTGCCGCTGTAGAAACCGCGCAAATATTCGCTGACCTGGCGATCCGATTGCTGCGCTTTTTTGACTATCGGCCAATCGGCTACAATGCCTTTTAGCAGCAGCGGCTCCCGGGATTGAAAAATCCAATCCGGAATCTGTTGGGGGCTGCAGCCCTCAACGGTTTTTACTGTGTTTGAACCATCAGTCATAGGTTCTATTCAGCTTCGCGTTGGCTTTTCAATTTAATCAGTTTATTCATGTTGGCAATCGAGGCAACAGCCATATAAATAGGCAAGAGATAACCCTGCTCATTTAACTTGCCCAGCACGTCGCCACTCAATTTATTCAGCACATCTTGATTGATGGTATAAAAACCCAAAAGCTGTGCCTGCCGGCCCGTGGTCAGAGTGATATCAAACGTAACCGGCTCCAGCAGGTTGTGCTCAAGCAACACCTTATCAAACCCTTTACCCTGTTCATTCCAGACATGGATGGTCTCCAATAAGGACGCCATGTACTCCAGGTATTCGCTGTTGCCGCCTTGCTCAAGGAACAGTCGCTCACCTTCAATCTCGCTCACTCGTGGACTGTCCATGTTGATGTGCATAACACGGTTTTTCTCGGCTTCGCTACCGGCCGGATTACGCTGAAAACCGATCAGGAAAGGATGTCGCTGCATCATCAAGGGAATATAGCTTGCGTCCCAGCCCCGTTCACTCAGAAAAAGATTTTCCCCTTCTTCAAAACCGAATAGCGCCACGGCGTTAAAGCCATCGCTTTCTTTATTTTTTTGAAACAGGATCGGGTAGTGCGCCTGAATAAA
Organism: uncultured Cellvibrio sp.; assembly: GCA_946481735.1. Next base: position 15,721 of record CAMLOU010000058.1, on the reverse strand, counting down.
ATGAAATTCCATGGGGAAGGTGTTCGTCAGCATAACGCCATCGCCCAGGGCTTCATCTTTGCGGGTAATAACACGGATGTTCTTATGTTTTACGCTATTAACCAGTTCAATATTCTTCATAGGAGATCATCTTAATTTATGAGTTGTTTAATCGAATCAACCGGCTGGTTCATCTTCGAGAGATGCATCAACAGTTCGCGGTGTCCTGGCAACCGGCCGAGCAAGCGACGCGTTTGCCGGGCATTTTTCTCAAAGTATTGCTGTGCCAGATGCAGTTCTTTCTGGCCAGGTTTTTGGTACCCGGCGACAAGGTCCTGCGGGAAGTCCATACCATACAGCACATACTGAAAACTTGCCGAGGAAAACAATTCTTCACGCTGCGGGCAATCGTATGCCCAAGGCGGCTGATAACGCCATAGACACAATAAGTCTTGCAGGCTGTCAGGTATGCTCGCCGGATTTTTATTTTCCTGCCAGTAAGCGGAGTCCGTTCTTGATGATAGTACATAGTGAAGTTTCAGGAACTCAATAACACGCTGCCAATGGTAACTGAATTTACCGTTATAGCGCTTCGCCAAGGGTAACATCATCTCGATGGTTGCCGGCATTTGTTCCGCCAGCATTTTAGCCGCCAGTTCGATCATCACGAGTGCCGATGCTTCCAAAGGTTCGATGAAACCCGCTGATACACCAACGGCAACGCAATTTTTTACCCAAAACTTTTCCCGATGACCCGGTGCGAAAGAGATCTTGCGAATATCGGTTTGCGCTGCCGGACTATCGGTGGCCTGCAGGTAGGCCATCAGGTCTCGTTCGGCATCGGCGTCGCTGGTAAAACGTGAAGAATAAACGTGACCTATTCCGCGACGGCTCTGCAGACCGATATCCCATATCCAGCCAGAGGATTGCGCCGTCGACTGCGTGTAACTTTTTATCGGGCTTGCATTATCTTTATACGGAACCTGAACGGCGAGCGCCGTATCGTTAAACAGAATGTCACGTTTATTTATAAAGGGGACACCATAATGCTGCCCCAGCAACAAGGCCGCGAAGCCGGAGCAATCGATAAATAAATCGCCACTGATATCACCGGCTTCCCGGGTTTTCAATGCGGTAATAAACCCTTCGCTATCCGACTCCACGGCGGCTACATCCGCTGAAATATAGCGCACACCCAAGACATCACAGCAGTGCTGCTTAAGAAAAGCAGCAAACTTTCCAGCATCCAGGTGATACCCATAATTCAACAGATAATCGTATTGCGGCGTGCTCGCTTCTTTGGGCGCCAGTTGGCTGTCACATACCAGGCTCTGCGGACACACGGCTTCTGCAAAAGCGACCTGATCACGGAATGCAGGCCAGATTCGCGCCAGGTTCAGTTCACCCCAGGCTTCCGGCAAGGTGAAGGGATGATAGTAGGATTCCCGCTTGCCCGACTGCCATCCGACAAAGCGGGAACCCTGTTTAAAACTTGCATCACAGCAGCGAATAAAATCCGCCTCTGCAATGCCCATGGTTTTTAAGGTATCGCGCATTGAAGGCCAGGTACCCTCACCGACCCCCAGAATATTTACGGTGGGCGACTCAACCAGCGTAATCGATACATTCCGCCCACGCCCCTGGGCATGCGCAGCTGCCAGAGTACCCGCCGTCAACCAACCGGCGGTGCCGCCTCCGACAATGACAATCGATGTTACTGGCTTACCCATACAACTCTTCCTGCCTACGAATCGCTTTTTACTAAGAATAGGCGCTTATTTACGCAAACGTTTGAATTTATTCCGATTAAAGTCATGCCTTGGCGCGGTAAAAAAAAGCCGCTGAATATTCAGCGGCTTTTTCGAGCCTGAACGGCATCCTTGTACATCAACTACACATTAGAAAGTGTAACGTGCGCCGATGTTGTAGCGTGGACCGCTGGTGAAAACACCAGTGGTGTACATGCTGGTACGGCCATACGTACGACGGTATTCATCCGTGATATTGATACCTTCAAGGAAGATCGTGAAGTTATCGTTGATGTCGTAGCTGGCGTTGATATCAAACTGCTGGTAGTCCTCCACATAAGTGGGGTTAGCACCCACACCGTCAGCGGTACCATTCAGGTAGGTATCACGCCAGTTGTAACTTAAGCGCACTTGAACTCCGTTCTTCTCATAGAAGGCGATGAAGTTGGCGCTGTCACTCAGACCCGTTAGAGCAAATTGCGGCTCAACGATATCAGCATCATCGTAGTTGGTATCGGAATCGCTAATGGTGTAGTTAGCAACAACACCAAAACCGGTATCCCAGAAGGTGTGTTGAACGGCGAATTCAAAACCGTCAAACGTTGCTTCTTGTTCGTTCAGGAATTCGGTAATGCGGAAGCGAACGTTTGGATCACCTTCTACACCATATACCCAAGCCGGATTCTTGGTGGTATCTACGCCTTCAGATGAGTTATTAACAATCCATTCCTTAACGGCTGCAGAGTTCCATTGGTCAACACCCGCATCAATTGCGTCCTGACGACGGTCACCCGCGGATGGGTTGGGTGCATAAATCAGGTCTTCTTCAATGACCGACGTAGTACCAATGAAGTTCTCAACATCTTTTCTGTAGTAGCCCACAGAAACGTAGCTCGCTTCATCGTAGTACCACTCAACAGAGAGGTCGAAGTTATCCGCGATGATTGGCTTCAGGTTAACGTTACCACGACTACCGCCACCGCCAGCGTCAACGGTCGGGTTGCCTGGTGTTGCACCAACGCCACGCCCGATAGACAAGCCAGCCATCTGGTTCCAGAGAGGACGACCCAGGCTACGGCCATAAGATGCGCGAACAACCACATCGTCGGTAATATCAATAGCAAGGTCCAAGGATGGCAGGAAGTAGTCATACCCACCTTCACCTTGCTTGACCGGAGTCACTTCGTAATCTTCAGCGGCAACCAGATACATCTCACCCGCACCAATCCATACCACTTCGCCGGTGTACTGCAGCTCAAGCGGCGTAGCGTAGGAACGAGTCGTTGTATCTTCGTAGCGAACACCCGCTGCTACGCGATATGGCAAGCCTAACTCGCCTTCATGATTCAGCTGGACCCATACGCTGTCCGAATCTTCCTCAATCAGGCGCATATCATCCGGTTTCGGGTTCATACAGTAGTAAGTACCACCGTTGGCACAATTAGCGAAACCGCCGCCATCGTCCAGATTATCTGCCGCGTATTGTACAACCGCATCAAAATCAGCAACGAAGCGCTGACCAAGCAACTCCGGACGACCATTACCACTTACGTTGTCGAAGTAGCTGGCGATATCATCCAGTTGGTAGCTCTCTTGCGGAACATCACCTTCACTACCCAGGCCACCCCAGGTATCACGCTGGTTGTTGGCAAATGTAGAACGGTTAGATTGCTCAATGCGAGACACACCGAAGTCAATATTCAGGTTGTCAGTGAATTCGAAATTACCCTTGACCTGAAATTGATCAATCTCATGACGCATTTGTGCGTTACGGAATGAGCTACCGGTAATTTGCAGATCTTCAACACGCAGCTCGCTGGTGCCGTCGCTGTTCAAAATACCCACATTCAAGACTGGCAGGTCAGATCCCATATAAACGGCAGAGCTGTCCCGCACAAACGCTGAAGTAGTAATGATGTTGTTGTTACCGTATTCACTGTCTGGTTTGGATTCCGCATCAGAACTGTGAATGTCGAATTCAAAGCTCAAGCGATCAGTGACATCCCACTGAACATTCAAGCCGATAGATTCGTTTTCGTTAACGCTGGAGTTAAAGCCGGCACCGAAGGTTAAATCCGCGCCTCTTCCACCGGCAGGTGTCAGTCCGGCTTCTTCATAGAAGTACGGAGACTCAACAACCGGATCGCCCGTGCCGTCACTGTTGTCAGTCCAACTGGAGCGACGTGTACCGCCAAAGTTAAACCAGGCACCTACGTCAGAGAATTTTGAAGACTCTTCTTTCTTGGAGTAGGTGTAATCCAATGTAGAGGTAATATTGTCTGTCGGTGCAAATTGCAGTACCAACTGACCATTCAAGCGCTTACGCTCATATTCGTTGAAGCTATAGCCAGCTTGTTGCGGAACACCATAGATATCGCTGCCTGATGGCGCGTTTTCGTGATTGGCCGCGTTACCCAGATCACCAATTGCACCCCAGCCCGAACTACCAGCTGGAAAGTAGCGCCAGCCAGTACCAATTTGTGCGTTCGCGTTACCGCCTTCGCGCTCCTGATAGCTCATAGACACACCAACACCGAAACGGTCATCGGCAAAGGTATTGCTGTAGATACCGGAAATTTCCGGGGTCAACGACGGATCTTCTGCTGAATCGTCATAAACACCTTTTACGCCCGCTGAGAATTGTTGACCTGGATTATCCAGTGGACGAGCTGTTTTGATGTTGATGGTCGCACCCAAACCACCGGCCGGATTCTCGGCACGAACGGTTTTGTACACTTCTACACCGCTGATGCCTTCAGATGCCAGGTTAGAGAAGTCAAAGGAGCGAGAACCAGATGAGCTGGTTGCTTCGATAGTGGTACCGGGCATCTGGCGACCGTTCAAGGTCACCAGGTTGTAGTCTGGGCCGAAACCACGTACGGTGACTTTGGAGCCTTCACCATTGTTACGGTCAATCGACACACCCGTAATACGTTGCAGGGATTCTGCCAGGTTGGTATCAGGGAATTTACCGATATCTTCAGCGGAGATCGCATCTACCACACCTTGCGACTCGCGTTTGATATCCATAGAACGCTGCAAACTGCCCCGGATACCGGTAACGACGATTTCTTCAACCATCTCGCCGCTTTCTTGCGCGATAGTGGTACCACTTAACCCCACAAGGGCGTAAGAAGCCACTGCCGTCGCAATAAGTTTCTTCTTGAAGCCTACTGTTTTTTTGTTCATGAAATTCTCCGGTTTCTTATTCGTCTGGAATTATTTACCCGGTACTGCCGCACACCCCTACGTAAAGGGAACCTTGGTTGCAGAGGTATGGACGCCTTTGGGAATAGAGGCGATTTTTTTATTTAACAATCCATAACAACCGAGTTACTACTGACTAAAGTTATTGCGTGTTGGTTGTTTATTAGACGTTAACTAAACCAACCCCACTCTAACGCTAGGCGATATTTCCACTCCCTGCCTGCAAGCGTCGTCCCACTTTGGCGGCTAATACCAACATGAACTATCTCACTTTTACTTTTTTAAAGTGGGAACACAATTTTTTATTTATTTATCAATAACTTAGACAAATTCCAAAGGTGCGCCAAAATAAAAGTGGGAAGTGTAAAGATAAATTTTTTTCGCCTTTTTCAGCATTCATTCCCGTTATTTTCTTTTTCAGGGACAGCACTGTCAGCGCGTTACAGGTGTGAAATTTCTCTGCGCAATGACGAGGCAAAAGCAAAACGTTTTTTAACATCGCGCACCAATTGTTTTCATTTGCACTGTACAGAAATCGTGCACCACGCCGTGGCATGCAACCTGATAATGCAGGCGGTCCTTACTGTCACGAAGACAAAAACTAATCGCTCAACAGATCGGATTCGTAGTCAGCCAGTGCGTCCGGCAACAGCGGATTTTCCAAGGTAATGAGTTGGCGATTTTTTAACTGTAAACGCTCCGCCAGATTGCCGTAGTGACGCTGAAAAATTTTGTCCAGCTCGCCATTTTTAATAATGATTTGCATTCCCTGATCAATGCGCCGCGCCAGCTCCTTGTTTTCCGGGTTGACGTAGAACACCAGCGGGAAAGGGTAGTAGAGCAAAAGTTGTTCATCGGTTTGCAAACCCTCGGGAACGGCGGCACGCTCCTGATATACACCCTCCACTTCGTTTGCACCGAACGAAACATAATCAAATTGCTTGTTGCGCAGGCGAGTGAACAGATCGTCAAAGGTGCCTTCTTCTACCACGGGATATTTGTTGTGGCGGAATAGCGCCGCATCGGCCCAGCCGAATGGAATACCCAGGCGCTGCTGTTGCAATTGCTCGGCGGTGCGGATGCCGGCAAAGGTATCGCGGTCAGCGGTGCGGATGATCAACAGGCGATACCCCAGCAAGCCTTTCATCATGGGGTGGGGAATCAGGATCTTGTCCTCCTTGGCCAGCTTGGGATTGCCCGCCACCGTACCGAAGACATCAAAACCCTTGGTGCGAAATATCGCAGCTTCATCCGCCGGGTCGGGATAATCAGTCACATCCTCCACCACCGGGATTTCGCCGTAGCCCTTGCGGGTAACCTCCAGCGCCGCGTGCAATACATCGCGCTCGTAGGCCTGGCGGGAACTGGTTTTATTGCCATTCCAGAACTTGATGACAGTGCCCTGGGGATTCGAGCTGGTGTAGTGCCATAAAAACAGCAACGGCGAACAAATCAGCAGGACAGAGACGATATGAAGTGGACGAATGCTCATGGTTTTCCTCTCACCAAACGCTTTTTAATAAACATGTCATTGACCTGATACCGCACAAGTTGCGGGGGCAGGCGCTGAATCCGGAGCCTGATCACTGGTTTTGATCCGAAAGCTGTTACCGGGCACAGTCAATACCATGCCATCGGAAAAGGTGACTTGCCTGGGCGCGCAGTGGACGTTGTAGGCGATGTAGGTCATCAAGCCGTCTTTATCAAAGGCGACCGCCGCCGGACTCGATGCCGTCAGTTCACCGGTGCCGGTAGCCACATGGCCCAGTTGTTTGTATGTGTGAATCCAGTGGTAGGTATGGGCCCTGGTTTCACCCTCTTCCGGGCGATAGTCAAAGGCCCGGCTGGCAAAGTCAGCGGCTGCAGCGGCGCCGTCCGTCATGGCCCAGATATTCCACCAGACATCCGGCCACTGGTTGGCAGGCAACCCGGACGGCTTGCCATTGCTCGACTCAGACAACCCGAGGGTCACGTAATCTTTCAGGTAATCCGCGTGCTGCCCGATATGCAGCACCAGCGGACTCAACGGCAAGCCCTGGATGCCCAGAATGTGGGCGTAAGCCTCACTGAACCAGGTGGTGAACACATGGCCGTTGCCCCAGATAATCGAGGTGGTGGGCTTGGTATATTCCGGCGGAAAGTTGTCGTAGTCCGCCCCCTTGCCGGTGTGACGATCAATATTGTTCCAGTATTCCCAATAAGTCGCGGTCGATGAGGCATGCAGGTAAATGCCCCGATCTACCAGCGCTTGTTGCCCGGTAATCAAGCCGTAAAGGATGATGGCACCGTAAGCGTTAGCCGCCTCGGATGTGGATTCGTTGTTGTTGCCCAGCACAAAGTTGGCGTTGCCCGAGGCCCAGGAAAAGCCATAAGCGGGGTCGAAGTTGCGCAGGTAGGGAAACAGGGGATCGTCGCGCCCGGCTGCGTAGTCGCGGATCAGCAACTCCACCATCGGGCCATACTGCCTGGCACTGCACCAGTCGGGCTCCACACGGCATACCTCGGCGGCGGCGCGGACAAAATAACCGTAGTGGAAATGGTGGTCATTCAATTGCTGGTGTGCAAAGAAGGATTCGTTAAAGCCCAGCAGGGTGTTCCAATCCTGGTCATACACAAAGTATTTGCTGCTATCCAGCTCGCCGCTGGTGTCGGCGCGGAACCAGTCTTCCATCTCCCGCTTTAGCCAGTCGATCAGTTGATCTGCCTCCGCCACCATGTCGTGATCGCGGGCGATAGCAGCCAGCTCTGCGGCTCGGCCGAGCATCTTGCCGGTCCAGTAGGTGTCCTTGTGGGTATTCCATTGTGCCGGCCCCTGATTAACAAACCCGGTAATCAATGCGCGCAATTGCGCCGGGTCGTAATCGCCGATACCGGCCGGGAAGAAGGGCAACACCCCCACGAACGGCAAGGTGTAGCTGAACCGATCAGTGGCGGCAAAGCGGGTCAGGCCACGTGCGCTGCGCACCTGGTAGTCGGTGGTGGTCTGGGTGGAGTTTTTCCAATGGAGGGGCAGCATCCCTGCCAATGTAGTGACCGAATCTCCATTAAAGCGGTACTGATGTGTCACGGTAACCTGGTTATTACGGCGATTGACGGCGTAGTCGATGCGCACTTCATCCACCCGTTGCCGGGCGTAGGTCGTAAACGTCCTGATCATGGCCTCGTCCGGCGTGCCCTTGCTCAACGGCAGGAGCGCAACGGTTAATTGCTTGCCGTGGCCAACCCGGATGTCGTTACCCGCCACACCACTGAAACGGGTGCTCTCATTACCCACCAGCAGAAAATAGTGGCGGTTGCCCGCCACGTCGGTCCAGAGTCCCAGGGTGTTGTCGCCACGGTGGAAGATGCCCTTCTGATCGCCGTCAGCGGCATGGGTCCGCAGGATAAGTTCGCCATCCAGCGCGGTGAAGTACACGTAAGGTGAGCCGTGGACAAAGGTGGCTTCCATCACCGGTGTCGCGTCGCTGCGCCACTGCACGGTCACCGAGCCATCGCTGAAATCTTTGAGGTACGCCTGGAGTTGGTCGCTAACCGAATTACCCACCGCCATGCCATCGAAGACCTCGCGATAGGGTTCGGGAATGCGGTAGGCATACTCCTTGTCGCCAGTGCGCAAGCCGCTGGGAATGCCAAGAATGCGCGCACCGCGTTCGCTGATCCGCGCGGTGATGGGGTCCGGCGTAATGTAGCCTGCCTGACGGGTGTTACCGGTGGTCATTTCGCCATGAAAGGCCACAGAGCCCCACCAGCGGTGGGTCATGGTAGGTTGATCGGCAGCGGGGGAAACCAACTGGGGGTACAGGCGGGTGGGCGCAGCACAATCGCGCACCTGGGGCTCTACCACCCCGGCATTGAGGATTTGACCTCCATCACACTGGTAACTGGCCGGGTTGATCACGCGGCTGACATTGCCCGCCCCATAAGATGTAAAGACGGACTGACAACCTTGCGTGAGCATCAACGCACTCAGCAGGAGTGCCGCTCGTATCTTTATCACTACATACGCCCTGATTGTTATGCGTTATTGATATGGCAATTGACCGTTACCGGGGAACATCCTGTCCTGGCATGTAAATTCTTGTTGTCTGTTGAACTATTTTTAACGGCGCGCGAATAAACGTCGTCCCAGATTGACTTTTTTCTGCAACATGGGCTGTCTCACTTTTCGACAAAAAAAGGCGGGAAAGACCCTCTAACGCAAGCCTGGTGTGGGTTCGCGCAGAAAGTAGGACTTTCCACTTTTATTACTGCGCGACATTTCTTCTTCATAGAGTCCACTTTACCCCGAGAGCCTAGTGGGACGACGGCGCATTTTTTGCCCGTTAGGCTGGTTGCAGGAGTGGAGTTAACTCCCATCGGTCTATCCCCGCCCAGGATGTATCTGGAGGTATCGGCGGGGCCCAGAGTTAAGCGACGGGCACAGCAATGAAGCTGACGATAAGAGGTAAATGACGCCTGGACGCGAAGAACGTGCGCACCCCGACAAGCTTTCGGTCGTCGGGTATTAACTCGAAATAATAATGTCTAACAACGAGGAACATCAGATGTGTCTAAAGAGACTAGGCAGCCGTGCCTTCTACTTGCTCATCCTGTTTGCCTGCGCCAGTGTTAACGCTCAGACAAATCTGGCTCTCAACGCTCCTGCCTCTGGCAGTACCAATCTCCAACCAGGCAGCTATGCCACTGACGGTAACGCCAGCACCCGCTGGGAATCCGCTCACGGTATCGACCCGACCTGGCTTACGGTAGATCTGGGATCACAAAAAAGCCTGGCCTCAGCCCAAGTGGTCTGGGAAGCAGCCAACGCCGAAAACTACCTGATTCAGGGCTCCAACAACAATGCAGATTGGACCACCTTGAGTATCTTTACCGGTGGGGCTTTCGGTAACCGTACAGATAACCACACCATCAGCGGCAGCTACCGCTGGGTGCGCATGCACGGTACCCACCGCAGCGTCGGCAACAACTGGGGTTATTCGATCTTTGAGTTCCGCGTCTTTGGCGCCGCCTCGTCCAGTTCGTCCTCCAGCACTGCCGGTAACTGCAACCTGGGCTGCGTGAATACGCTCAACGGCAACACAATGCGCGCCACCGTCACGGCCGGGAATATCGTGGATATCCACTACCGCGTGAACGGCGGATCACAACAGAATTTCGGTATGACGCTGAATAATGGTGTGTGGACGTACGACATCGCCAACTTGCCGGCAGGGGCAAGCGTCAGCGTGAGCTTCACCATCATCACCAATGGCGTGGGCAATACCACTGCGTGGAATACCTACACCCTGGGCGGCACGCCTTCATCGTCCAGCAGCTCTTCATCCAGCAGCAGCTCATCCAGCTCGACCAGCACACCGAGTGGCACCAACATCACCGGTCTGGGCGGCACCATTACCGCGCAATACAACAACTCACCGGCCGGTGAAGGCATTGCCAACCTGATCGATAACAATGTGAACACCAAGTTCCTGACCGTGGCCAGCTCGTCCTGGGTACGCTACCAGGCACCGGCGTCTTACATTGTCACCGGCTACACGCTGACCTCGGCGAACGATGCACCGGAGCGCGACCCGCTGAGCTGGACCCTGCAAGGTTCCAACAACGGCAGCACCTGGACCACTATCGACAGCCGCTCGGCGCAGGACTTCCCCAGCCGCTTCCAGACCCGTGCGTTCACCTTTAACAACAGCACCGGTTACACCTACTTCCGTTTCAACTTCAGCAACAACAGCGGCACCATGACGCAACTGGCTGAGATGAAGCTGTACGGCACCCCGGGTGGCGGCAACAATAACTCTTCATCAAGCTCATCCAGCAGCAGCGTACCGCTGGGCAACATCGTGCCCTTGTACAACTCGTCTACCCCGCTGGAGCCAGCGATCAAGGTACAACAGGGTAACCAGTTGATTACCCGCATCGCCGACCGCGCGCGTGACCGCCACGCCAAGGAAAGCCACTTCCAGTCCTATGATCACTGGTTGACCTTCTACTGGGAGCACCGCACCGCGTCTATCGAGATCATCGAAACCCAGTTCCCGGATGACACCGCCAGCATTCGTATGAATGTCAGAACCCAATGGCGTCTGAACGATACCGAAGCGGAAAACCGTTGGTTCTACCGTGGTATCGGCACAGTGGCCGAGTACTGCGACAACGGCACCATGGTGGTGGTCGATGACCTGAACTACTACAAGGAAAGAACCACCAACTGCCGCACCGGCCAGCCGATCCGCAAAGGCGACAAACTGGAATTTGAACTGAGCCAGTTCCTTGATCCGAGCGTGCCGCGCGGTCGTGCGCCTTACTATGGCACCACTTACCTGTACATCGTCGGAGAAGGCATTGTGCCCTGGGATATCCTGCCCGGCACCTTCAATACCCCGATGTTCGGCGGCGGCACCAAAGATTCCGTGAAGATTCCTGCGCAAGCCTGGTTGGGTGGCGGCACTACCCTGCCCTACGACCACTCCAACGAGCCGGATAACCACTACATCCAGATGGCCACCAACCTCGGCTACAACAACGGCCAGCCGTTTGTTCTGGGCCGCCGTGTACACCACACGTCTTTCGTTGATGGTAGCCATGACGAGCATCCGGAAAATGGTGTGTTCGACGGTATGCCCGGTAAAGCCGGCCCGCATTACGTGAACGACCGCTGTACCGCGTGTCACGTGCGCAATGGTCGCGCCGCACCGGCCAACCTGGGCGAGCCGTTAGATAAGTGGGTATTCAAAGTCGGTGATGCCAACGGTAATCCGCATCCGCAATTGGGCCGCACCTTACAGCCCAAATCGTCTGGTGGTGCCGCGAGCGAAGGCGTTGCGTCTTTGCAAAGCTGGAGCAACGTCGGTGGCTTGCGCGAACCCAACTACCAGTTCAGCGGTGTGCAGCCTGCGACCTTCTCTGCACGCATTGCGCCCTCGCTGGTCGGCGTTGGCTTGCTGGAAGCGATTCCGGAATCCGCCATCCTCGCGAAAGAAGATCCGAACGATGCCAATGGTGATGGAATCTCTGGCCGCGCTAACCGCGTGATTGACCCGGTGACCGGTCAAACCCGTTTAGGTCGCTTCGGCTACAAAGCCGGTACCAGCAGCGTCAAGCATCAGGTTGCAAGTGCACTGAACAATGATATGGGTGTGCGCACCTCCGTGCTGCCCAACCCGGATTGTGGTTCTGCCCAAAGCGATTGCGGCCCAAGCGGTTCCGAGTTGTCTGACACCCACCTGAACAACCTGGTGAAATACAACTCGCTGCTCGGTGTGCGCCCACAACGCAACATCAACGATGCAGCAGTACAACGCGGCAAGACCCAGTTCACCAACATCGGTTGTGCCGGTTGTCACACGGCATCAACCTACCAAACCAGCGCCAACCATCCGCTGGGTGAATTGCGCAGCCAGACTATCCAGCCCTACACCGACCTGTTGTTGCACGACATGGGTCCAGGCCTGGCGGACAATCTGGGTGAAGGTGAAGCGTCCGGTTCCGAATGGCGTACCGCACCGCTGTGGGGCCTGGGCTTGTCAGCTTGCGTCACCGGTGGTGTAACCAACGCCGGCCAAGGCCAGCAAGTCTGTACACCGGTTCACAGCTACCTGCACGACGGCCGCGCCAGAACCATCGAAGAAGCCATCCTGTGGCACGGTGGTGAAGGTGAAGCCTCCAAAAATGCCTACCAGGCATTGGGCAGCTCACAAAAACAAGACGTACTGCGTTTCCTCGAATCTCTGTAATCCCCGTGCGACGGTGCCCCTGCGCCGTCCACAACTCGTCTCGCCCGGGCAGCAATGCCCGGGCTTTTTTTTGTATGGAATTTACAAGAGTACGAAACAGCATTACGTAGGTCGAATTAGCGGCGCAGCCGCGTAATCCGACACCACGCTAGCGTAAACATTAAAACTCCCAGTTAACCCCACCGGTAATCTGATACGCACTGGTATCCGCATAACTGCTCACGACCTTACCGGAGATAAACGTCGATACGCCGTTAGGCAATACAAACGCGGTGCTCACATCCCACTGGTAAAACAAGCTGTCCGCCGAGTCCGCACGCAATTCAAAATTACCCAGGGCATCAGCGTCCGTCAGATTAAACCCGATGTAGTCGTTACTCAGGTGCGCCTGATTCACCGCGCTGAAACGCACACTCGGAATCATCACGCCCCAATCCATCGCGACCGTATAACTGGTATCCAAGCCGAGGCTGGTGTTGAGTTGTTCGTGGGTTTGGTCTTCAGCAGACGTTAACCAGGGTGAATCGCCAGTTTCTGCAAAAGCGTCCACTTGCGTGTTGAGGTAGTCCAGACGCACAAACGGTTTGAGCGCCCAAGCGCCGGGTTGCCAGTTGTATTCAAACTGCGTGCTCACACTGAACTGATCGCTGCCGTAATCACTGTTGGCGACGGAGACGTCGGGGAAACGGATGATGCGCTGTGCTTCGGTATCGCCAGAGGCATAACCCATCTGCAGGTCGAGGCTGAGCGGGCCGCTGTACCAGGACAGGAAGCCGGTGAGGCTGATGACATCGGAATCCAGTGTGCCGCCGTCGTTAGCGAAGTCGACATCGTAAGAGGCCCAATCCACCGCCGCACCCAGATTCAGGTTGCCGTTAACGCGATAGCCCAAACCGAGCAACGCACCGACGGCTTCGGATTCATAACCCGCTTCGCGCCAGGTCTGGTTGCGCTCGAAGCTTTCCATCTGCACTGACGTCAGCACAGTCCAGGGCGAATCAAAACCATCGCCCGCCGCGCCACCGGTAGGCAGCATATGATCGTTAAACCCGACCACTGCACCGCCACTCCCGGTACGCATCTGCGCCATGCCCTGGTAAATGCGCGAGGTTTTATTGCGGCTGTTTTCGGCCAACAAGCGGCTCTGGATCAAGGCTTCATCCGGCGCAATCTCGGCCATGATGGGATTGAGGTCGCCTTCCGCCGCCTGGGCGTAAAGCAGGTCACAATTGCTATCCAACTGCGCGGACAACTCACCGCCATTGCAGGCGTCTTCCAACATGCCGGCCACGGCTTTGTTGCGCGCACCGTCCACGTACAACTCGAAAGCAAAATTCGGTTCGGGTTCTGGTTGCGGCTCCGGCTCGGGTTCCGGCTCTGGCTCAGGTTCGGGCTCCGGCTCAGGTTCTGGCTCGGGTTCCGGCTCAGTCACCTCTACGGTCACAACAGTCGAGCCACCGTAACCGGAATCGTCCACCACAAAATACGTAAAGGTATCGGTGCCGACAAAGTCTTCGCTGGGGGGCGTGTAAACAAGCTGATTGGTTTCACTATCGAGAATCACCGAGCCGTAGCCGGTGGATGTGGAATCAAAACTGTCGATGAAGAGCGTGTTGTTCTCAATGTTATCCGAGGTATCGTTGGCCAATACATCAATGGCAATCGAGCCGGTGCCCTGTATCATGGTCGCCGTGTCGGGATTGGCAATAGCCGTTGCATTAGCCTGCTGCACCGCCGCAGCTAACAGCAGTAATGGGATGGAGTGAAGTGGATTTGTACTGCGTTGCTTCATACAAAATGTCCTTTTGTCGAATGAATTGAAATAAAAAAAGCGCGAGGAGCGAGTACCGCAGATGGCCACACAACATCAAGGAAAAACCATATTGTGTACCTGGGAAATCGGGGGCGAATTGGGACATATTTCACGCTATTCTGCAATAGTCAAAGCGCTGGAATCAGACGGGCACCACGTTGTACTCGCCTTAAAAGATTTATCGCGCGCTTACCCGTTTTTTTGCAACACCAAGGCCACATTGATGCAAGCGCCGGTGTGGCTACCCAAGGTCACCATGCAACGCCCCATCGCTTGCCTTGCCGATACCTTATTATGCCTGGGCTACCTGGAAACCGATCCGCTCGACTGTCTGGTGCAAGCCTGGGAAAGCATCGTTAACAGCGTAAAACCGGACCTGGTGATTTTCGATTACGCACCCACTGCAATGATTGCACTGCGCCACACCCGAATTCCCAAAATATTAATCGGCACTGGTTTTGCCGACCCCATTCCCGGTCGCCCTATTGTGGATTGGCGACCCTACCCGCAAGACGATGGCCTTATCGCGCGACAGGAAGAGCGCGTGTTACAGCAAGTTAACGCTGTACTCGCACGCCGCCACCAACCCACGCTCGCGCAACTCACCGATTTGTTTGCGGTAGATCGCGTAGTTATCAGCACTTTCCCGGAACTCGATCTTTACAGCCAGCGCGACAACGCCGAATACTGCACCGGCCCCACCGCGAAATTGGTCGACACACCGGTGAAATTTGCCAGCGATGCACGCCCGCGCATCCTCGCCTATTTAAAACCGGCTCACCCGACTATTGAATTGCTGGTCACCGCCCTCGCCCGCAGCAAAGCCAACGTATTTATCGCCTGCCCCAAAGGCCCGGCAAATTTATTTACGCCCCATGTCAGCGAACGCTTTCAATTCAGCAACGAGCTGGTGGACCTGCAAGGCGCCATGAGTGAGGTTGATGTATTTGTCGGCCACGGCAATGCATCATCCGTGAAAGAAAGCCTCGTTGCCGGAAACCCCACGGTGGTGTTACCGATTCAACTCGAACAATTACTCACCGGCAGAAAAGTGCAGCAAGCCGGCTTCGGCGTACTGGTAGAAAAAATACCGGGGCTGGATGAG
Organism: uncultured Cellvibrio sp.; assembly: GCA_946481735.1. The sequence continues at coordinate 136 of CAMLOU010000058.1, read as the reverse complement.
ATGGTAAAACTGCTGGATGACGTGTTGATGAATGGTGATGCTTACCGGGCGAATATTCAGGGATTATTAGAACGGCACCCGGCGCCGCGGTTGTGTGTGGCGGAGGCGGTGGAAAACGCGGTGGCGGAGTTACTGA